>JAYVLZ010000104.1:0-17048 GCA_043759175.1 Chitinophagaceae bacterium
ATTAGGAGCATATGCACCTGTTTGATTATTATAAACAGGCGTTGTAGTGTAAGCAGGTTGCTGTAAGCCATAAGTTGGACCATCGTAAGGCGTATAAAAATTATTTCCATAACCTACAGGACTACCAGATCCAAGATCTTGAAATGCAGCGCCAGCAAAAGCTCTGGTTCCTCCGTCTTTTACATTGGTAAACGCTCCTCTTACTTTAAGGAATGTTATTGCTTTTGGTAGTGTTATATAATCAGAAATAACTGAACTTAACGATACTGATGGGTAGAAATACGCATTTTTTCCTACTGGTAATGCCGAAGTTTTATCTAGGCGGCCTGTAGTAGTAATAGTAAAATACTTTTTATAGGTAAGATCTAAAGAGTAATAAGCACTCATCTGAATTAGGTTTGATCCATATGAATATGCACGAATTGGTTTAACTGAATTGGTAAAAGAATATACATTAGGCACGATAAGTTGATCTGTGCTTACATAACTGGATGTATATTTCATGTTACGCATTGAACCTCCACCATAAGCACTCAATGAAAAACCAGATTTGGCAATATTGTCTTTGTTGAACCTTACTAACAATTCTGTATTATTTTCCCATAAATCCCTGCGATCTTCACGATAGTTACCACGACCATGCTCATCTCCGTAAGGGTGGGCAGAAAATGGTTCTTTCTCAGCTCTTAAAACATTGTACGTGGTTACGTTTGACCTAACCATTACATCAAGATCTTTGTTAAACTTGTAAGTAAATGCCATCCATCCATACAAATCATTTTTATAATGACTTCTTAGCCATTCATAACTGGAAAACCAAGGGTTGGAGTAACGTTTGTACTCAACATAATTTTGTTGTATACCTTCTTTACCAGGCTGCCAGTAATTTCTAATAGCGATCCAATACATTCCAGTCTGCACCGGTCCATATATCCACATTGTAAATAATACTATTGGGACCATATACGGCATCAGGTATATTTTTTGAAAACTGGCGGTTGTAATTAATATTACCCTCCACTTTAAATTTATCGGTTACATCATAACTGGCAACCAGATTTAAATTAACGGTATTTAAACTTGTATTAGGTGTAATGCCACGTTGGTACCCATTAGATACAGACATCCGGATGTTTGAGCGGTCAGTTACAGAAGAGAAATTTATATTATTGCTGGTTAATAAACCCGGTTGTAAAAAATTAGAAAGGTTATTTTTTCCACGGGCAACCCATGGCGTTGGTTTAATATTTCCTTTAAAAGTAGACCCATCTAGGAAGGTTGTTGTGTACACTGTATTGGGATCATATTCACCATCGTACTGAGGTAACAATAATCCTGCATCCAGGCGTGGTCCCCATACATCGTAATCCTTATCATTTTTTCCTGAACCTGTACCATTGCTATTGTAATCACCAAAAGCATATTGTTGGTTATCACCACCGCCATATTGATTTTGCACTTTTGGAATGGCAATAAAACCGTGGTTAATCTGGGTACTGCTATTTACTTCTACAGTAAATCCTTTATTATTTTTTTTACCCCGTTTTGTTGTAATCATAATGGCACCATTAATACCACGGCTGCCATACAAAGCTGCTGCAGTAGGCCTTTTAGTACAGTATAGGTTTCAATATCATCCGGGCTTATATTCCATGTATCGGAGTTGATAGGAATACCATCTACAATATAAAAGTTAAGTGGCGACCCTCTTAACAATACAGTTGGTGTGGCAAGTAATTCTGCATTAATACCTACATTTAAACCTGCGACTTTGCCTACAAGGCCATTTACAGGATTAGATTCACGGGCTTTTAACAAATCGGCACCCTTTACTTCCTGCACCGAATAGCCTAATCTTTTTACTTCTTTTTTTACGCCTAATGCAGTCACCACCACTTCATTCAGTTGCTGTGTGGCTGCACTGAGATCTACCAAGATAAAATTTTCAGAGGCGTTGATCTGCTTTGAATCATAGCCCACATTACTGATCACTAATTTACTTTTTTGATCAGCGGAAATAGAAAATTCACCTGCTGCATTTGAGTTGGTTGCTTTGGTTGAATTTTTAATACTGATGGTGGCTCCTTCTAAGGGACTTTTAGTGGCACCATCCACTATTTTACCTTTAACTGTAATGGACTGTGCGGTTAAAAACTGGGAGGTGAGGAGGATTGCTATTACCAATAACAATAACCTCTTGAGGGGGGAAATTACTTGCTTCATAATTCAACATTTAGTTTTGTATGAGTAAAATTACTCGTGTTAAGTTAAGAAATTATTTTGCTAATATTAACTAAAAGCAATATTCCTGTAAAAATCTAAGCCCTTAGCCTGCTGAAACACAGGCATTGTTTATAGATGCGTTTATTTTTCTGCAAATCATGTCTAAATTTGTTTCCATACTGGTAAAACCAACCGATGTAAACTCCAGTACGTCCTTATCCAGCACATCAATGGAATACTCATTCTTAGGGTTAGTTGCAGTTGTTTTTTTTGTTCCTTTTACCTTAACGGTTACATCTGTCACGGGATCACCGTCTGCATCCATCACTTTTCCTGACACCTTTTTTTGTGCCTGCACTGCATTAGCAAAAACTATGAATGCAATGAAAAGTGAAAAAAGTTTTTTGAAGAATTTAGTTGCCATGCAAAATTAGTTTTGATAATTATAAAGTAAAATTTGATCGCTCTAAGATGACAAGAATTATTTATAAACGTTGCAGGCACAACATGGCAGAAGGCTCATTTTATTTAAGCAAACGTTTGTGTGATTTCTTTGTATTTTCAAGGCAAACGTTTGTGTGATTGCGGCAAAAAGCTTACTCCTGCTTTTTTTAAAAATTACTTTACTGTCTTTGGGCTGCAGGTTAATGTCTCTAAAAAATTCATTAAAATCAATTTGAAGTGCCTTTATTAAATTGAGCAAAACGGTTAAGGATGGAATGCTCCGGCTGTTTTCAACCTGGCTCAGCATGCTTTTTGTTACACTGGCTTCTTCTGCCAATTGCTGCAGGGTAATATATTTTTCCTTCCGGATAATTTTAAGGTGTTTGCTTATTTGTATAATGATATCTTCCTGCATTAGTGCTGAATTTTTTATTTTTTTGAATATGATAAAAGCATATAAACAGTTTACTCTTTTAAATTCAACAACAGTTTTTTTGCTTCTGCAGATAATTTGGCAGCAGTTCTTTCCCGGTTGAATGAAAAAGAAAATTGGCTGCAATCTGTATTGTGCATGCTGAAATAAATATCCTGTATCACCATATTATTCTTAAAAAAATGAAGTGAACCATCATAGCCGCAACCTGGCTTTTCTTCAATAAGCTCATCTGCAATTAAATTGGTTAATTGATGCAGTGTATTTTTATCCTTAATTATCTTAACCAGTATCACTGTATCCATGCTGCCATCTCCTTTAAAATAATTAATAGCTGCACTATCGGCAATGGTGAGCCGCTCTTTAAATTCCGTATTATTTTGCTTACAGGAAAAAAATAAAACTGCTGTAACAATCATTGTTATCATCCATTTCATCTAATAAAGATAAAAGTAAAGACAAAAAAAACCACCCGATATGATTAAAAGGTGGTGCAAGCATGAGCGCTTCGACTATGCTCAGGATTACTAATTGCTTAAGGAACTTGTTTGTATTGCTATATTATTTACCGATTGCCTGCTTTTATTTGATGCTGCAATTTCTATTCTCATTGTTATTGAAATATTAATTTCAGATTAAGGATATGTTACTAAAAACACAACAGAGATTTTCTACCGCCGGGTGATAGAAAATTTTTTATCAATGCCGTTTTGTTAAGGCTGAAATATTATTCGACCCTTTCAGGGCCGCTATAAAATCCAATGATTAACTCCGGGTTAAAACCCGGAGCTAATCACATTTAACTGCTTCGCAGTTGGAAGAATGCTTAACTAAATTCGCTTGAATCTTTTATATAAAAAAAGCAGCTCCGGAGAACTGCTGTTAAAAATAAGATGATCAGTGTTAATTAAAATTTGGTCCATGTTTTCCACCAGGTATCACCTACTGTACATGCACCTTTATAAGTAACTGGAGTAAACCCTGTTGTAAGTTTTGGATGTGTGAAGGCACCACCAGTTACTGCTACCGAACCCGCAGTTGGATTAAAATCAGGAGTTGTATAATTAAAAGGAGCTGTTAAACCCACTTCGCTGTTATTAGTAAAAATGCTGTTGCCATAAGCTGCAGTATTAAACCATTCAGTAATCGTAGCAGTGCTGTTTGCGGTAAGCGGAACGTTTGTATTAGAACCTAAGCTGTACAATACCGGCGTAGCGCTGCCTGCAATAATATTGTTTTGTACAAACAGGGAACCAGCGATATTATTATCCGTTGGAACACCTTTGGTGGCATCAATGTACAATCCATTTGGATATCCCATGATGATGGAGTTAAAAAGAGACAGGCTTGAATTTCTCCTGATCTGTGCACCCCATACAAATAAATTATTTCCTGTATTAGCCAATGTTTCTCTTGGCCCCATTACGGTCATGTTGGAGAAGACAGCTGCGGTTTGTGGTAACAAAGCACTTCCGTTTGCATCATTATCACTTTCAAATGCTTCGCTTTTAGAAATGTCTGCTACCGCAGAATCTCTTAAAGAAATACCAAACTGTACTTTACCACTAAATCCATTATCTGTATCAAAGTCATCATCCAGTGTGCGGAAAGAAATAAGGTGAGTACAATTTACCGTACCGCCAAACCATTCAAAAGAATCATCATTGGCATAAGATACCTGCACATAATCAACAATTGTTTTGTTACCCACGCCACCAAATGTTAAACCATTAATTTCTTTATCTGGTAAAAAAGCAAAGCCTGCATATTCAATACGTACATACCTTAAGATACCACTGTTATCAGCAGGATTTTGTGCCTGTGTTGCAGGTGTACCATACAAACCTAATCCGTCACTATTATTAATACCGCCTTCAATTTCACCAATACCCTGCACACCATTAAAAGAGGAGTTGGCAGGTGCATTACCCAGTATTACCAAACCGGCCCAGTCACCACGCTGAGGGGTAGCCGCTTCTGATGTAAATACAACTGGTTTTTCCGGAGTCCCATCGGCAATGATCTTACAACTTCTTGTAATAATCAACCCGCCATTCTTACCAGCTTCACCCACTATTTTAGTACCAGGCTCTATTGTAAGGGTAGCTCCATTGGTTACATACACCAATCCACGTAATTTATAAACATAGTCGGCTTTCAGCGTTCTGTTTGCTGTTATACGTCCTTCCAGGATAGTGTTTTCTGTTTCACCTGTTGGTGGATTTGTTGTACTGCCATTATCGTCAACTACAATTTTCCGGCAACTTGTAAACAGGGCAGCGAATAATACACTGTAAATAAATAACTTTTTCATGCTTGTATTTTTTTGTTGTTTGTTGTTTTAATTATTTAGAAATTATAACCAAATGTTAAGCTTACATTAGTACCATACTTTCTTTTAATTGCAAAAGCATCTGTACCATCATTGTATTTTTTATTGCCGTCCAGGTCGTTATAAAAAATAACCTGCCTGTTAAGAATATCAGCCACATTGAACTTCAATTCTCCTTTTGATTTTAGTATTTTTTTCCCTACCTGGAAATCCATCACTGGTCTGGGGTTTTCCCAAATTGGAGGCTGATCTGTTCCACCAACAAATGCAATTCTTCTTCCTATCTGGTTAAAGAGTAATGTTGTACTCAACCCATATTTTTCAACATCATATTGCAGAGAAGCATTCAGCAGGTAAGGGCTTTGGCCCTGCATGGGCCTGGATTCATTCACACCAATACCTGTAACCCTGTTATAGATATAAGAGACATTTCCCTGTACGGTGAAGTTTTTAAATGCTTCACTGAAGTCCAATTTTTTTCTGAACTCCAGTTCTGCCCCAAAACTGTTGGCTTCTTTTGCATTGATAAAATTGTACGTGCTGCTGGATGCACCGGAACTTGCATTAAAGTAAACTTCGATAGGGCTTTTAAAATATTTATAAAAAACACCCAGGGTAAATAATTCTCCGGCTCTTGGGTACAGTTCATAGCGAAGATCGAAGTTGGATACTTTGGTTCTTTCCAGGCCTGTGTTACCAGCCACTGTAGCACCAAGATCGAAATCATAAAACTGGAATGTGCTTAACTCCCTGAACTCAGGCCGTATCACCGTTTGAGAACCCGATACTCTTACATTAGTGGTGCTGTTTACTTTGTAAGTAAGATTTAACCCCGGCAGGTAATCTGTTTTTTTACTATTTACAAAACGGGCATCGCTTTTTCTAAGACTTCCAATCACCTGGTCAAAATTTTCTACTCTTAAACCCCAAACAACCCTTAACTTATTACCAACCTGGTTATCTAATTGAAGAAACCCGGCATTTAAAATGGAGTTGGCGAGGTAACGGTAACTGCTACCTGTTAATTCATTTAAAGCAAATTTGTTGTCTGATCCATTACCGAAATTTTCGGGAGCAAATATTTTATCAGGACTTAATGATCTTAACGTTTGGTTATTGATTGGAAGATAAACAGCAAACGGTCTTGAATCAAACAACCTGTCTTTTACCTGGAAAAAATAACCGCCTTTAATTGTTTGTGACTGATCATTTATTTTAAAAGTTTTACTTAAGTCACCACCTGCTGTGTAGATATAATCACTTAAATATCCATAATACCGGCTGCCACTTTTTTGAGAAGAATTGGACTGGCCTATTGATGCAAGAAAAGGTGAGTTAGTATCTTCAGGATTGTTCTGTATATATTGTAAACGGCGCTGGTCTGGTATGTATTGGTCCAGTATATTAAAACTGCCGAACCAGTGAAGCTTAGCATTTAAGCTTTGTAAGTTATGATCACCGGAAAGCTGTGTATTAAAAAATGTATTTGCTTTAAAGGCGAGTTCAGTTGCCCTGATATTATCACCCAGTGATGATGTGGTGTTTTCAAAATCTTTTCCGCTTCTTAAAGTTGCATAATCAGAAGTGTTTACGTTCAGTAAATTCTTGAACGATATTTTATTATTGTTGCCAACCTGTAATGTGATATTTGCTAAAGCACCTGCTAATACATCCTGGGTATATTTATTATTGAAATAATCAAAACTCAGATCAGGCGTATTGTTTTGAAATGAATTAATCTGGTTTTCGTATTGCGTTCTTTTATTGGTCCTGTTATAATTGATTGCAAGAATAGCCGCCAGCTTTGTTTTATCACTCAGCCTGGTATTAAATCCTCCATTGATCTGGAAGCTTTGATTTAATACCGGTAATACGTTGGAACTATTTTTATTGGTACTCCAGCTATTTTTAAAATCCTTTGCATAAGCAGTTTTTTCTGCCTGTGATAATGCATCAAAGGTTGATTTAACAGGTAAGCTGGATGGCAAAGTCCGTGTGCCATCATCAAAGCCTAAAAAATCTGTACTCCCTCCCTGGTAGGTATAAAAATCTTTACCAATTGTTTGTGTATTAAACCCTGTTCCTATTTGAACAGACAGAAAATTTTTAGCAGGTACATCCTTGGTATTTACCTGTATCAGGCCGCCAGCCCACTCTCCTGGTAATTCCGGAATGAAAGATTTGTTCACAATGATATTATCGATCATTGCAGAAGGAATAATATCAAAGCTGAAAGTTTTACGGTCTGGCTCTGTACTGCTTAACAAAATACCATTCAGCATGGCCTGGTTATAACGGTCTGCCAGACCACGAACCACCAGGTATTTTCCGTCTTGTACGGAAGTACCCGGCACCCTTTTTAATACTTCTCCAGTATTTTTATCAGGAGAGCGTCTGATGGCTTCTGCACTGATAACCTGGGCTACCACTTGTGTATTTTTTTGATACGCTATTAAGGAAGAGATGGTTTCTTTTTTTGCAGAAGAAGATTTTACAACAATATTTGTTTCAGTTTTTGAAACAGTTTCCATTTGGATATCCAGGTTCAATACCTGGTTTTCCGCAACGGCTATGTCTGTAATTTCTTTTGATCCGTAACCAACTGAAGTTAATTTAAGGATATGTTTTTTTTCTGCGTCAACAGTTATAACGAAGTATCCATCTGTGTTGGAAGCAGTTGTTGTTTTGTCACCATCTACCGAAATAGATATACCTGAAAGTTTACTGCCGGTTTTTGAATCTGTTACCTTTCCTTCTATTTTTCCCTTCTGTGCAAAAGAAGTGAGTGTGAGTAATATCAATCCGATGGTAAACGTAACTTGTCTTTGTCTCATGCCTTAAAATTTATGCAAAGAGACGGCTCCAATGTTAAGCCAACATGAATGAAAGATTACGGAACTGTTATGGTAATGTTACGGGAATGTTACGTGAGTTATTAAAATTTGAATTGTAAACGTGTGGTAAATATGTTATCCTTAACATCATTAGTGAAGCCTGGTAATGAGGTAGTTTCATTTTTTACAATGGCATAAAACAAACTTAATTTCACCATTGAAGTAACGGCATAGTTATAACCTAAGTTGAGTGTGCCATACTTGATATCAGCTGCAGAAAAACTGGTATTAGCTGCTCCAATTTCATTTTTGCTGACTTTAGTATTAGGGTCGTACCAATCATATTTTACAACTAATTGATGACGGAGTGAAAAAAGATGTTGCAAAAAATAAATATAAGCACCGTTAAAATTCCTCTTGTAAAATCCGTCCTTGGCACTCATTAAAGCGATAGGTGTTTCCGAACTATTACTGGTACCGGTTTGTGTTCCGCTTACATACTCTGCCCTTAATTCAGTAAAACCGACATGGTTTTTTATTTTAAACTGAATGTCCAGGGCTCTATACTTTCTTGGTGAATATTCTCCCATATTGGAAACACTGGAGTCTAACGAAACATTTTTTATACCATTTGTTTCAGTGGTACTGTAAACATATTTTGTGGCCTGTAATAATCCTCCGTACAATAAAGATGCACCGGCAGATAAAGAAATAGTGTTATTTAATTTTACAGGTTTTAAAGACACCCTGCTGATAAAATCTTTTCTGTTGTCAAAATCTCCGTTGGCTACTATCCCCTGCCCATTAAAAAGGCCTGCATCAATTTTAATATTCTTTAAAGGGTGTTTATCTTTTCGTACGTCAAATGAAACCATGGCCCCAAGGTCTCTTTCCCCTCTCATTAACAGTTGGCTCATACGACCCCTTTCCGGGCTTTCCCTATCACCGCTGCTTAAATTTACTTCGTAACTGAACGGCCTTGCAAACATGCCGACAGTAAATGAAAATTCTTTAAACCTGTTTTCAAATAATCTGATCCACATATCCCTTACTGTAAAGCCTCTTTCTGTAGCATCAAACTGGAATACAAACTGCACATCGGGATCATTCTGAGCATTGATATGAAGATAGTCAATACGTATCCTGCTGCGGCGAAGCATAAAACGGTTGCTTACATGGGTACCAAAATCACCGCCTTCAAAACTTTTAGCACCCTCAGATTCTGCCACCTGGAATTGTGGTTGTATATACCCCCCCAGCCGGAGGTGATCAAATCTTTTATAAATACTTAACAAGCCTTTACCAGCTTCTTTGGTGGTATCCAGCATGTCCATTAAAAACTGTGCATTACCGGCTTTTGCACCACCCATCAGCAGTGCAAGCAATACTATTATTTTCCTCAAGCGATAGTAAATTTTTGGTGCAAAGGAATGGGAAATTTTTGGAAAGGCAAGGGGTGTTTATTCACATTTTCAAAGTTGAAATATGGATGTAATATTCCTGCCAAAGCAACAAATGTTTAATAATTTTTTTCACAGAAAACGCTTGAACAAGCTGTAATTTATGTTGAATTCAATCAGGTTATGATTATACTCCTATATTTTCCCTTTTAGTATCTTTACTATGAAATGAAACAAAGGATTTATATCGACACATCGGTTATTGGTGGCTATTATGATGAAGAATTTGAAGATGCCACAAAACAATTATTTGAAAGAATAATTAATAAGGATTTTATTGTTTACTTTTCTGAAGTAAACGAAACTGAACTTGAATTTGCACCTGAACATATTAAGAAAGTGAAAACCCTTATTCCAACAGATTGTTTGAGACATATTGAAATTGATGATGAAGTAGAAAATTTGGCACAAACCTATATTAAGGAAAAAGCTTTAGGAAAATCAAGTGAAAACGACGCTTACCATATTGCTTTAGCATCTGTTAACCGGCTGGACTGCTTAATCAGTTGGAATTTTAAACATATTGTAAACTTTGACAAAATAAAAATGTTCAACTCAATTAATATACGTTTAGGTTATCCATTAATTGACATTCGTTCACCATTAGAATTTTTAAAAAATGATAACTAAAAAACTAAAAACATTTGACAGCGTTATTTTTTTTAGAGCTATTAAAGAAAAAATGGCAACGATGATGGAGGGAATGACTTTGGCTCAAAAGAAAGAATTTATGAAACAAATAAGAGAAGGAAAAATTAAAGTGACGTAAGGGCTGAAAACTGTCTTCAATAACACAACTTCTAAATGTTGGAATTGGCTACTGTACAGATTGGATGGTAGTTTTATGCAGGTACACTTCCTCTGCTTCCTCTACCTGAAATTGCGGTTGAATATATCCCCAGACGGAGATGATCAAATCTCATAGATACTTAAAAAGCCTTTACCGGCTTCTTTCGTGGTATACAGCATGTCCATTAAAAACTGGGCATTACCGGCTTTTGCACCACCCATCAGCAGTGCAAGCAATACTATTATTTTCCTCAAGCGATTGTAAATTTCAGGTGCAAAGGAATGGGAAATTTTTGGAAAGGCAAGGGGGATTATTCACATTTTAAATGGAATAAATTTTTTGGCAACGTCCGTTATTTAATTAACAACGATTTTAATTCAAATCATTATGGTACAAATGAGAATGCGGCGTAGGAAAATTTTTTCAATCAGGTATCTGAATAAAAAGAGGCTGTCTCAAAAGTACGAGACAGCCTCTTTACATAATATATATTATTTCAAAAAAATTACTGAATACTTACTTCCACCCTGCGGTTCTTTGCTTTTCCTTTTGCTGTTTTATTATCAGCTACAGGGTTAGCAGATCCATGACCAGCAGAAACTATCCTTGCTTCATCAATACCTTTGCTTACAATATATTTTTTTGCAGCAGCAGCACGCTTTTCTGAAAGTGGTATATTAATCTTATCAGCGCCGGAATTATCAGTGTAGCCATCTAAGTTAATTTTTACATCTGCATTCTTTTTCAAAAAATCAACCAGCACGTTCAACTCTTTTTTACCTACGGCTGTTAAAACAGATTTACCACTTGAAAAGATTACTTCATTTGCCTGGTAATTTATTTTAGGGCATCCTTTATTTTCGGCAATACCTGCTACAGAAGGACAACGGTCTTCCTCATCATTAATACCATCAGCATCTGTATCGGGTATTGGGCAACCATTATATCTTGCTAAGCCAGCCTGGTTAGGGCATTTATCTTGTTCATCATTGATTCCATCAGCATCTGTATCCGGGATGGGACAACCGCTGTATTTGGATAGACCGGCAACGGTTGGACATTTATCCTGTTCATCATTGATTCCATCAGCATCTGTATCAGGAATTGGACAACCGCTATATTTGGCCAACCCGGCAATTGACGGGCATTTATCGTCATTGTCATTGATACCATCGCCATCTGTATCTGCTACTGGTGGTATTACAACGGGTGGCGCAACCGGAACTACAATCGGAGCTGCAAAGGCTGACTTTCCAAAACGCACATTGGCAGTTACCTGAAAGGCCTGGTTGTATGTTTTTCCAAAATTAGATGTGCTGCTGCTGTTATAGAAGGCGATATTTTTCGTGCCATAAATATAACGGGCATCTATCCCAAAATAACGGCCAAACCAGAACTGCACACCTGCCGTTGCAGCAATATCATTCTTTTTAAATTTACCATCATTGCTGATCGTTGTATTATCAGTTTTTAATTTTACACTGGTAAGAAAATCAAATTGAGGACCCAATAAAAATGAAAAATTTCGGCTAACATTAAATTTCAACAGTAAAGGCAGGGAAAAATAATCTAATCTTTGATCAGCCTCCGTTGAGATATTCGTCAGGCCTTTTAATTTTGAACCCATTTGGGAATATAAAAATTCCGGTTGAAATGATAGTATCCTGCCAAGGGGTATATCTATAAAAAGTCCTCCTACAACCCCTGTACGACTTTTAGACTCAAGCCCAACCGGATCCTTTAACCTGAACTTAGAAAAATTGGCACCTGCTTTAAAACCAAATGTGGTTTTAGGTTTTTCAACATTCTGTGCATTTGTTGTAATACCTGCTATACACAAACCAATAATCGATAGTAAAAATTTATTTCTCATAATATTAATTTTTAACAAATCTATAAGATAATTAGGTAAAAACAACTGATTTTTGATATAAAATAAATATGATGCGTATCATTTGGTTACAACTTTAAATTATAACACATTTCTTATTGTGGAAACTGCCGTTTAATTTTTTGGTTATCCACAGTTCAGTAAAGTTTAAATGCATCGTGATACATTTAAAGCGAAGATAGAAGTTATATTTTTTCCTAAGTAGCCCCATCCTGTTTCAGTCTCCTGAAAATCGGAACAGGCTGTAAATCAGTTTTCACGCAACGTCCTCAACGAGCCATGAGCAAGGCAGAGAACCTTGCTGGAAATGAGGATCTGCCGATATCTAGTTTTATTCTTGCAGAAGCAGGGAATGAACATTAATTTAAATAGCTATCCCTGAATAACGGCGGGTCTCACGGCAGTGCTGCAAAGCCATTCGTGGAGACCCGCCTTGGTGCTTTTAAATTTATTGCAGTGAGACCCGTCGTGGAAAAAATTCTCCTTCATCACTAATTCACATAGTGTGGTATCTTAGTTTTGCAACAATCACAGTGTGTCTATTCAAAATGAATGGCTTATCTGTCGAATATGTAAAAAATTCAAAAATATTTGTATTAAATTCAAAAAACAAATTCAATGCGCATTCAACATATTTTCCTGTTTATTTTATTGATTTCTTTTACAAATTGTCAGAACAACAAAGAGCCTGCTATTGATAAAAAAATACCTGCTATTCAAAAAAAGGAAGCAGCTAATGGTGGCCTTTTTTTACCAGATGGGTTTGTTGCATTGGTGGTGGCAGATAGTGTTGGGCTTACCAGGCATTTGGCAGTGAATGACAATGGTGATATTTATGTGAAGTTGCGTATCACTACCGGGGATTCAGGTAATATTGCATTAAGAGATACCAATAATGATGGCAGGGCGGATATTTTTCAACGCTTTGGTGATTACCCAAATGATGGAAGCTTTGCAACTGAAATGCGTATACACAATGGTTATTTATATTTTAGTTCGGAGCAGGTGGTATACCGTCAAAAATTAACAGCATCCAAATTAATTCCGGATGGCAAACCAGAAATAATAGTAACAGATCATCATCCTATTCAATGGCATAATGCCAAGTCATTGGCTTTCGACAATGATGGTGGTATGTATGTTACTTTTAGTGCCCCAACAAATAACTGTGAAGATTGGTATTCAGTTGGTGGAAAGGCAACAGCCGGTGTTAAAGGACAATTTCCCTGCCCGGAATTAATTGACCAGGCAGGTATTTGGAAATTTGATGCCAATAAATTAAATCAATCCCAACCAGATGGTGAAAAATTTGCAACTGGGTTAAGAAGTGTTGTAGCCATTACCTGGAATGAGCAAGACAACGGTTTGTATGCGGTGCAGCATGGAAGGGACTATTTATATGAACATGCCCCACAATATTTTAGTCGTTGGAAAAGCGCTGTTTTACCAGCTGAAGAGTTTGTGAAAATTAAGAAAGGCGATGACTATGGCTGGCCATATAGTTATTATGACCCTTTCAAACATAAAAAACTATTGGCGCCAGAATATGGCGGGGATGGTATCAAAGAAGCAAAAGGCTTTACAAATCCAATTATGGGGCTGCCTGCACATTGGGCACCTAACGATATATTATTTTACAAAGGCAATCAATTTCCTGCACGGTATAAAAAAGGTGCATTTATTGCATTTCATGGATCAACCAATTGTGCACCTTATCCCCAGGCAGGATATATTGTGGCATTCATCCCTTTTGAAAAAGGAAAGCCAACGGATAAATGGGAGGTTTTTGCAGATGGTTTTGCCGGGGTAGATACCATTAAAACTATGCCTGATGCCAAATACAGACCCATGGGTTTATCAGAAGGACCAGATGGTTCCCTGTACATATCTGAATCAAAAAAAGGTAAGATATGGCGAATTATATTTAAAGCAGATCCAACAAAATTTGGGGAACCACAGCTTGATAATATGGAAAAAAGAAAATCAAGAACCTATCTTAAAACACCTGATGAAAAAGCAGATCTTTTATCTTTAAAGTAACCGATCAACGAAAGTACGATTTACACTACCCACTGCGTTGTATGTTATCAAAATACTGGTTAGGGAGAGGAAAATATAAATTGCAAAACTCAATGCTTACTTTATACTGCTGCTTTTTTTTGCCTGCTTCTTCAAAGGCATGCAGCAAGCGTTCTTTCCAGCTTTCTTTTGGATTGTTGATGATGGCATCTATCTGTTTCATAGCAGTAAAGCTTTTAATGTTTCACCAAATCAACCCCAAATCTTCCCTGCATTGCAACTGCAAATGGTATGCAGATGATTGGTCATTAACACCCAAGCATGTATTTTTAGTCCCTGATTGAGCTGGCAATGACGGATACTATCCAGCAATATTGTTTTGTACATTTCTCTTGTGAATATATCTGACCATCCAACCACGGTAGCAGTGGTGAAATATATTGCTTTGCTATCAACAAACTTATATTTTGTACTCATGCTATTTTGTTTGTATGAATTTATACAAACTTCTTTAAAGCGAATAAAAATTGGGGAAATTGAAGTAGGATTTTTTTGATGCAGTATGTTTGTTCTGGCAGTAGTAACAAGTGGCAACAGGACGGAGTCCTGCGCCTGTAGGATAATTCATTTTGCCCAAAATTTCCTATGGTTCACGAAATATTGAGTTTCGTTCCAATTAATATTAATACCGAAAGAAATAGTTTATTTAGCACGGAATAAATTTTGATTTTTATTATTAGAAAAATGCGGTATTTTAAATAAGAAAGTGAAATTTTAAAAAACTCCACTTTCTTATCATCAGAATCTTATCTAATCCTTTTGCAATACCAATTTTACAATCCCATAAGGCGAGCCATTATAAGTAAGTGTTATACTCAACGTGATATAACCTGTACAAGAGAAGACATAACCAGTAGCATCTTCTGCAACAGCCAATGGAGAATAACTGCCAAACGTAACTGTAGGTACGCTTGCTGTTCCGGTAGCAGGATCTATATCCACTATAAGATGATCTACTAAATCACCATAAGCAGGATTAGGATAAACCTGGCTTAAGTCAATTTGGTTTGGACCCGGACCATCTGTTACCTGTACTTTATTTCCGGGTGCCCAGTCAGCCCAGTCATCCCGAACAACAGTATATGTTCCTTCCATCCCTCCTGTGAATGGACATGTGATATAAGCCTGCCATCTGAAACAGGCATTATAATTGGAATTATTTTCCAAAGCCCCCAATGTATTGGAAAGATCAAATGTTTTACCATCTTTTGTAATTACCCTATTGTAGAAGGTATAAAAATTACCAGGTGCCAATTCTGATACCGCAACTCCCAATGCTGTTGCTACTTCCTGGCTGGTTGCTTTTAATACTGTTCCCGGGCCGGTGTAAGGAAATGATCCTATTTTCTTCCAGGCAGCAGGGTCTCCGTTTGAACCTTCTACCACAAACATATCAATCGATGCAACTTCACCCCCACCTTTATATTCATCCACCTTAATGCTAACCTCAGAGGAAGGTGTATCAAAGCTGAGGTTTACATTTACTGATTCTGCCAGGGTTATGTAAGAGCCAACCCCCAAATTTACCACATCGCCCAACGGGTTCAGATCTTCTGTTTTTTTACAGGAGGCAAGAATAATTAAGGCAAATATGCAGCAATATTTTATTGTTTTTTTCATAAATAGTTGTTTTTATTTAATAAAATCATCTGGGTTATTGTCCCAAAATACCTTGTTAGCTTCAGTACCAGGATTTTTTTGAGCAGGCGCTTTACTATTTCTGTTCTTATAAACAGAAGGATAAAATAAAGACCTGATGAAGAATCCGGGATTAGGTGTAGTTAAAACAGGCTGTAAATTATTAGGGCTGCCTGTTCTTCTATAATTATTGTAGGGCTCTATGCCATTACCCCATGCAGCGAGGTAATATTCTTTCATTATAATATTCAGTCTCTGGGCATCAGTGGTTGCTCTATCATATCTTTTCAAAACAGTGTCCACATAAGTATCAATTGCAGCCTGGGTGGGTATTCTATTGTCAGGAACAACCACATTTACTGTAGCAGGAAATGCCAATACTTTTGCAATGGAAGCCCTGATGCCTGTCTCTAACAAGCTTCTTGGTGTACCGGCTGTTGTGATATCTAATGTTAATGCAGCTTCTGCCTCTAAAAATGCAGTGTAAGATGACATCCATACAGGATCAATACCTGCTCCTTTTCCACCTCTTGTATTGTTAATAGAAGTACTCTGGCTGGCATCAAATTCCCCACCGGCAGGATAGATACCATAGGTTGTTCTTAATTGCCCATCCGGAGGGGTACCTGAGGCATCACCATGATCCCTTCCCCAATAACCGGCAGCGCCATCACCTGGTAAACAAAACACCATATCTGCAGGATAATGAGCAGGAAATGCCTGTATGCTGCAGCTTGAAGTTTCAGAATTTACACCGGCATTATTTGTTGTTTGACGATAGAAATAATACCTCCTTCTCGGGTCTAAGTTAGACAAAACACCAGCGGTTTTTTCATACCCTATTGCCCACATAAAATAATTTCCGAGATAATCATTGGCGCTGTTATTAGCGGTAGAGGCATCATTGTAATTAGTCCCATAATG
>JAYVLZ010000105.1:0-3512 GCA_043759175.1 Chitinophagaceae bacterium
AAATTACAATGATGAATTTCCTGATGGTTCCACTAATATCTCTGTTCACGAATTCACGGGAACAACTGCAAAAACTGGCGATTATATGTTTAGTAAGGACGATGCATTAACAAGGTTGTATTCATGGAAAGCCGAAGAAGTATCTCATGGGTATAAAGTGTATGATACCAATTTCACTTATAATTGCAAATAATAAATTACTGGCAACAACAGCCTGGGTGTATAATACTTACGACGAGACCCTGGAATCCCGCCCGGATTGGATGGCAAAAAGAGCTTCTAAAATAAAAGAAGAGTAGATAAATTTTATGTAACCTGTAATTAAGCAATATTCTCAAAACGCAAACATCTAAAACATGACAACAAGTAAAACAAATTTTATGACAAAAGCACTAATGCTTGCCTTTGTTTCAGTAATGCTGTTAGCTGGTACAGCTTTTATCAGCAAGAAAAAATCAATGAATGCTGATACTGTAATGGTTTATGGTATTGTATATGTAGAAAAATGCAATTCCGAAGCCTATCGATATTATGCCTATGAATATGCCAATGGAGATAATTATAATGATAAACAAACAAAATTAAAAGAATCTTTAGAAAGAGATTATCCTAATGCAAAAAGAATCCGGGTTGGATCATCAAAGAAGGATTTTGGAAATTCTGCTAAAGGTATGTGTATAATAAAGTGGCAAAAAACCGGACAAAATAACTGCAAATACGAATTTGCTGCCGCCTATTTCGGTGAATCGGGATCAGATGCATACAGCAAAGCAATGAATGAAAAAAACAAATGGGCCGGTAAAGATGCCTATTACACCATGTTGGAAGAAATTAGTTGGTAAAATTTATAAAATAAATTTTCGGGTAATAACGCTAAACAACAAACACATGAAACCCAAACCCGTAAGACATTTTTTTATATTTATCTTCCTGTTGTTTATTACATCTGCAGGTTATTCTCAAAAAGAATTCTTCCGCTCTCAACAAGTTTTTACCGAAGAACAGATGAGCAAATTTTATTCTTCTATTACTATTCATGAGGAGATGGTAATTTTTAATGCCAATGATTATCATCTGTATGCCTACAACAAAAAAGACGGGTCGCTTAAATGGTCTGTAGAAACCAATTATAAATCTAGTATTCCTGTATTTGTGCAAGAGGGTATTATGTATGCAGGAATATCCAAAAAGGAAATACACCAGGCAGCACAGTTCAGCCTGGCAGATGGAAAATTAATAAAAGTGCTTCCATTTGGCCCACTGGCTACGAAACCCGTAATAAAAAACGGGATGCTTTATGGTACCGCCATTTACAATTATGGTTGCATACTTGCATACGACCTTAAAAAAGATACGGTTGCCTGGAGCCGCTTTATTGCACATGGATTCTCCCGTCAGCCTTATTACTTTGAAAATAAGATATTGGCCAATGCAGAAGCAAATAATTGGGTAGCGTTAGGTTATGATGGAACATTGCTTGATACAACATGTACAGTGAAGGCCGCTCTTTTTGTAGAGGATATTCCCTGCGTAAAGACATTTACGGCACTTACACATGATAGCCTTGAGATAAAGGGAAAACTATCGGATGAAATTTTTGGAACGGATTTTTTTGATCTGCCCGAAATAATAACCACTGATAATTTCACCCTTATTTTAAATGGAGATAAACTCAGCATCATTTCTAAAAAACTCAAAATGAAACAGCAGGTTGAGGTTTCTTCCTTGGCGGATGATCTTGCTGATAACTATAATACAAAATTGCTGAAAGCAGATGATGAGCATATATGGTTATTGTATAGCGGTCACCTGCTGCAGTATAATCATAAAACAAAAAAACTGACCCGATCAATAAACCTTACTGCATGGCAGCCGGAAAAGGTTTTACTTGACGAAGAAAATATCTGGCTGGTATCCGGTAAAGACGGCCTGCTGTACGGGCTTACATTGACGGCTAACTAAATTTTTTCTATTGCATCTCTATACAGAAAAGCTCAATGATATTGTTTCAAAACAACTCCATCCCAATGGAGCTTTGTATTTGTACACAGTTTTACGGGATGATAAACCAGCAAATGGATGGAGCAGAAAAAAATATTATCCTGATGAAAAACTGGAAGAAGAGGAAAACTACAGCAACGGGTTGCTTATTGAAAAAATAAGCTATTCCGAAAGCGGCTCCATTACCGAACATAAAATATGGAACAACTGCCTTAAGCAACTTATAAATAAACCTGCTCAGCCAAAACTTCCTAAACCCAATGTAGTTACCGGCCATGCATCTTTAAGTAATTACCTTAAACAATTGCCTGCCATCAGTGAGTTTATTAATGCTGATTACAACCAGGATTCGCTTTTGCAATCATTTGATGCAAGCAGCAAACCGGAAGCAGGTGATACAAAATGGACAATGAAGGGCGAACAGATTAGTTTTACCATTTACTGGGATCATGATGAAATTTCTCATCAATGGCATTGTCATTGCGCCACCGAAGCACTATACTGGAAGGCAAGGGCGTTTTTGGAAGACAAACTTTAATGAGGAGAAATATTACACCAGATCAATATCAAAATTAACCAGTTGTACAAACTCAGTTAATCTTGCATCTATATCTGCCTTGGTAATTTCCTTTAGCCTTTCGGGCCCAAATTTCTCTACACAAAAACTGGCCATGGCACTGCCAACAATAATGGCTGTTTTCATATTTTCAAAACTAATGTCTTTTGTTTTGGCAAGATGGCCGATAAAGCCACCGGCAAAAGTATCGCCGGCACCTGTAGGGTCAAATACTTCTTCCAGTGGTAATGCCGGTGCAAAGAAAACATGGTCCTTATGAAACAATAAAGCACCGTGTTCTCCTTTTTTAATGATCAAAAACTGTGGTCCCATCTGCATAATTACTTTGGCAGCTTTAAACAATGAAAGTTCACCGCTTAACTGGCGGGCTTCTGCATCATTAACCAACAGCACATCTACTTTTTTTATAACTTCCTTTAAACCTTCCATCGCAATATCCATCCAAAAATTCATTGTATCCATCACGATCAGTTTTGGACGTACTTTCAACTGGTCTATCACACTCATTTGTATGTCTGGTGCCAGGTTGCCTAATATTAAAAATTCTGCGCCCTGGTAGCTGTCGGGAACAATGGGGTTAAAATCTGCCAGCACATTCAGGTCGGTAACCAGGGTGTCACGGCTGTTCATGTCCAGGTGATATTTACCGCTCCAGAAAAAAGATTTTTTGTCTTTTACAATTTCAACACCTTCCAAAGAAACTCCACGTTTTTTCAGTTCATCCATTTCTTCCTGTGGAAAATCGTAACCAACAATGGATATCTGTTGAATGGGTTTTACAAAATTACTGGCTGCATAAGCGACATAAGTGCCCGAGCCTCCAACAATCTGATCTACTTTTCCGAAAGGGGTTTCAATGGCATCAAAAGCCATGGTACCAACGCATATTACTGACATAAATCTCTGTTTTGAATTGTTTTATTAAAGCTGCCCA
>JAYVLZ010000106.1:0-5701 GCA_043759175.1 Chitinophagaceae bacterium
CAGGTATAATATTCATCATCCAGTTTAATAATGTTACCATAAGTAAGGGAAAAATTTGTTGCATTTTTACACAGCATCTCCCACATGAATCTTGCTTCATCTCCTCTCAATATTTCAAATGCCGGATCATAAAAAATAATATCATCGCTGTAGCAACTGTTCATTGTTTTATAATCTTTTTGCTGAAAGGCGGAGTAAAACTTATTGATCAATGCCTCGTTGGGATCCATATCATTTCATTTATTTTTCAGCAATAAATATAGAGAAAACAGGCCGTATTCAGCAGAGAGTTTTTTAAGGTTGAATTACATTTTCTATATTTATCAAATCATTGAAACACCTAATTATAAATAATTGTATGAATAAGATCTTTTTACTAATGATAATGATGACAACATTATTTGTAAATGCTCAAAATAACCTGAACATAGTGCCAATACCCGCTGAAGTAAAAATGAGCAAGGGCATTTTCTCTATAAACAGGAACACCAATATTGTTTTACAGGGAAGCGGCTTAGAAAAAATTGCTGCTTATTTTAATGATTACTTATTCACCTCCTACGGATTCAAACTTAAATTCAACAGTCAAAACACCAGCCCAAACAGCATTGTATTAAATTATGAACGACTGGATGCTGAGATGGCAGGGGCATACAATTTAACGGTTAATAATAAAGGAGTTTATATTGCAGGTGATAATGATAATGGTGTTTTTAATGGTATTCAAACATTGATGCAATTGCTACCAGTTACAAAACCAAATAATAAAAATTATCCCCGTCCGACCGGGGCATCCCCGTCCGATCCGGCACGGGCGGGCGGGCAGGAATTATCAATTCCTCAATTATCAATTAGTGATCAGCCACGTTTTAAATACCGTGGAATGATGCTGGATGTAAGCCGTCATTTTTTACCATTGAGCATTGTAAAAAAATTTATTAATTATTTGGCACTGCATAAATTAAATACTTTTCACTGGCATCTTACTGATGACCAGGGCTGGCGCATTGAAATAAAAAAATATCCAGGACTTACTGAAGTAGGTGGCTGGAGAAATGGCACTATCATTGGCCGATATCCCGGCAAAGGAAACGACAACCTTAAACATGGCGGCTATTATACACAGGAAGAAATAAAAGAGGTAATAAAGTATGCAGCGGAAAGATACATTACCATCATCCCGGAAATAGAAATGCCGGGGCATTCTTCTGCTGCCATTGCTGCCTATCCACAGCTGAGTTGTTTTCCAGATGAAGACACTCAATATCCAAAGGAATGTACCTGGGCCGGGCCAACGGCAAACAGGTTCAGCAAACATGGGGAGTGTTTGAAGATGTATTTTGCCCCAGTGATTTTACTTTTAATTTTTTGCAGGATGTGCTGGATGAAGTGATGACACTGTTTCCCTCAGAGTATATTCATATTGGTGGTGATGAGTGCCCGAAGGAAGCATGGAAACGTTCTGCATTTTGCCAGGAGCTAATGAAGAAAGAAGGATTAAAAGATGAACATGCACTGCAGAGTTATTTTATACAGCGGATAGAAAAATACATTAACAGTAAAGGCAAAAAAATTATTGGATGGGATGAGATATTAGAAGGAGGCCTTGCACCAAACGCTACGGTGATGAGCTGGCGTGGCATACAGGGCGGCATTGATGCAGCCAAACAACATCATGATGTGATCATGACACCGGGAGACCCTTTGTACTTTAATCATTCACAAACAAAGAATGAAGATTCTGTTACGCAGGGTAGCTACGGACCAATTGATGCGGTATATAATTATGAACCATTACCAAAGGAACTAACTGCATCAGAAGCCAACTATATTTTAGGAGCACAGGCAAATGTGTGGAGTGAATATATTGGCACCTTATCAAAACTGGAATATTCAATTTTTCCAAGAATGGCTGCATTGTCAGAAATATTATGGACACCAAAATCCGCAGGATCCGGTGGAGAAAAAAAGAACTGGAAAGATTTTGAAAGAAGAATCCCTTCGGTTATGCAGCGGTATGAATTGTGGGGTGCTAATTATAGTAATGCATTTTACGAATTGGAAGCAAGAGTTTTGCCAACAGAAAATTTTGATGGTGTGCTGTGGAAAATAGAAAATAAGTCAAAAAAAACTATCACTTTAAATTTCAATGGAAGTGATTCGGTATGGATTTACACTAAACCACAGTTAATTAAAACCAATTTATCTGCCTGCGCTTATAATGAAAAGAATAAATTCTCCTTATCACAGCAATTCCATTTCAACAAAGCCACCGGTAAAAAAATCACACTCACCAATCAACCCTCACCCAATTATCCCGGCGATGGTGCCTTTACGTTAGTAAACGGCGTACAAAATAAAAATGGCTTATTAAGAGCGGCTGAATTCATTGCTTTCAGTGGCGAGGATTGTGAAGCAATCATCGACCTTGGTAAACCAACTGACATCAGCAAAGTAACTGTTCATACACTTCACCAGAAAGAAAGCTGGATATGGAGACCTGCAGCAGTTGAAATATTCAGTTCACCTGACGGAAAAAATTTTACATCCATTGGCCTGACAGACGGTTTTGAAAAAAAAGAAAACAACACCGGCAACATGACAGTGAATCTTATTAGTACCGCCAATACCCGTTATATCAAAGTGCTTGCAAAAAACCGGGGGCCTATCCCGGATAACGAACCTGGTGACGGTAACCCTGCATGGTTGTTTGTGGATGAGATTGAGGTGGAGTAAAGGCAATTGTCTGAACAGGGATTTAGGAGGATGTCGAAGATTAAGAGGATTGGTTGTTCAATACGCTAACAGTTTGCTGAATTTGCATGATCTATGATCTGAAATTTTTATCGAAAAAATTATTGCAGGACAAAAATGGTAATCGTTCAAAAAATCCTTTTAATCCATTAATCCCCCAAAATCCCCGTTCAGACAAAAAGCAAACAGATAAGCACTACTTACCTTAAATTGCTTTACAGCAACCAATCATTTCCCCTTCAATTAAAAATTTATGCACAAAATAATTGTCCGTTCTTTCCTCCTGTTAATATCAACCTGTTCCAGCATTCTTACCATAGCCCAAAGCAAAATGGACTTTGAAGAATACGAACCAATCTCCACTCTCAAAGTAAAACAGCACCTTGTTAGCAAAGCAAAATTTCCCTTTATTGATGTACACAATCATCAATGGGATATGCCCAATCAAAATCTTCCTGAACTAACAAAAAAAATGGATGCACTCAACATGAAGATCATGGTGAACCTGAGTGGCCGCAGTTATAAAGAAGGTGGTCAGCAGCGCAATGGTTTTTTTGATGTGAACGATTTTAATTATTTAAAAAGAAGCATTGACAACGCAAACAAAAATGTTCCAGGCCGCATGGTTGTATTTACTAATATTTCTTTTGTGGATTTTGGAGAAAAAGATTGGGTGAGTAAAACAGTACAGCAATTAGATCAGGATGTAAAGGGTGGTGCTAAGGGATTAAAATTATACAAAGAATTTGGTATGGAATTTAAAGATGAAAACGACAAGATCATAGCAATTGACGACAGCAGGCTGGACCCTGTTTGGGATAAATGCGGAGAGCTGAATATACCAGTGTTGATGCATTCTGCTGATCCAAAAAATTTCTGGCTGCCGGTAGATAAAGACAATGAACGCTGGCTGGAGCTTGCCAAACATCCAGACAGAAAACGTACTGCAAAAGACCAGCCATGGGAAACCGTGATAGCACAACAGCACAATATGTTTTTAAAACATCCCAAAACAAAATTTATAGCAGCACATTTTGGCTGGCTGGCTAATGACCTTGAAAGACTGGGCAATTTTTTAGACTCAGCAAAAAATGTGTACGTGGAGTTTGGTGCGGTGATTGCAGAAATTGGACGTCAGCCAAGAGCAGCCAGGGCTTTCTTTGAAAAATACCAGGACAGAATTTTATTTGGTAAAGACAGCTGGGTGCCGGAAGAATATGCTACTTATTTTCGTGTGCTGGAAACAGCAGATGAGTATTTTCCTTATCATAAAAAATACCATGCCTTCTGGAAAATGTATGGTCTGGATTTACCAGATTCAATATTAAAAAAGGTGTATTACAAAAATGCACTGCAGGTAATACCTGGATTAGATAAAACGCAATTTCCGGATTAAAAAAAATAATAGCCGCTAATTTTCAAAAGTTGAAGCTGTCATTTAAATATGTGTTGGTGAAAAATCGTATCTCATCATCCTTGTTAATATTGACTTCACAAATGCTTTTTTAATTAGTCTGGATACATTGGTTATCAACTCATCCATTTCACATAAAAAAGTATTTGAGAACTGAATCACTTTTTTACGTAGCTTTAACACATTCTTCATTTTAACAAGTCCTCATCAATTTAACAAGTCCCCATTTTAAAATCTAATTCAATTCAATTCAATGGCTTTTTTAGACGATGTGCTGCAACCCCCATCTTATGGCTGGAAAGATGCTTACGGAAATTTTAGTAAACCAACTTCCGCCAGGATATTGAAAGAGTTTTTTTCAAGACTCAACATTTTTAAGAATAAAAAAAACTGGCTGTCATTTTTCAGCTGGTTAAAAGTATTGGCGCTCTTTCCATTTTTTGTTTTGTTTGTTACAAAATATTTCAGTGTTGGATTACTGGCTGCAGGCTTTGTATACGGCATGATATTAATGGGAACACATGGCACCATCTGGTATCACCGGTATTGTACTCATGGAGCTTATACATTCCGTAACAGCTGGTGGAAATTTTTTACTAAAAATTTAGTGCTGAGTATTATACCTGAAGAAATTTATGTAGTATCTCATCATGTACATCATGCTAAAAGTGATCAGCCCGGTGATCCTTATTTTGCCGAAGGTGGTTTTCTTTATTGCTTTTTAGCAGATGTTAATCATCAGCCAATTGCAAAAGACATGTGTGAAAAAGATTACAACCATGTACTGCACCTGATGAAACATTCCGGCCTGCAAGGCAATAATTTTTTGAAGTACCAGAAATGGGGCTCATTTGCCTCCCCTGCTGCAAGCATTGCAAACTGGATTTTAAACTGGGGTTTCTGGATTGCTGTGTTCTATTTAACTGGAGGTATGGGGCTTGTATGTGCTTTACTGGGTGGTGCATTTATCTGGGCTGTGGGGGTACGTACTTTTAACTATGAAGGACATGGCAAAGGAAAAGATATGCGCCAGCAAGGAACAGATCATAACCGAAGCGACATGTCTGTGAATCAGATATGGCCAGGGTATGTAGCCGGCGAGTGGCACAATAACCATCACCTGTACCCCAAAAGTGCAAGGTCAGGTTTTTTACCTTATCAACTGGATCTTGCCTGGTGTTATGTAAAACTGATGCATATTTTGGGAGCAGTAAGCAGTTACCGTGATAACAAAAAACAATTTTACAAAGAATACCACATACCTTATTTGAACAAGGAAAAAGTTACTACTAAGGCTTTAAAAAATGATTTAGTTGCTGAAAAATCAAACTAAGTATTTATTTATACCAATAGTTTATTGCTGTTCAAAATTGGTTTAACCATATAAGCACAGATCAAAGTATTTATTAAGGATTTTTAACTTAATTATTAACCTCTTTCTTATAACCAACGTTTTTCATTTATAAGTAAGATATTGCAGCAATATGTTACTTATAAAAATGTAAGTTTTTTGCCGCCTTTCATACAATCGGA
>JAYVLZ010000107.1:0-3525 GCA_043759175.1 Chitinophagaceae bacterium
ATCCACACACATTCATGCAACAAAGCCGTTTGCCATTCAAAAAAACAAACAATACAATGAATGAAAATATACCAATGCTGTTTGGCATATGGATTGTTCTATTTTTAATCATACAACAGGTAATTGATAGTTTGAGTTTTACTACATCTTTTTTGAAAAACACTTGAGATTACAGTGTAAGGAATTTTAGTTTGTGATACTAATTACAGAACCCGCTGAATAAATATTAGTGTAGGGCTTCAATTTTAAAATTATACCATACAAAATCACCAACCCATTTTATTATGAAACATTCATTTTTGTCCTTGATAGTATTTACAGCCATTGCTGCAACAGTATCCTGTAATAACGAACCTGAAAAAACTGCTGAAGCAACTCCGATTACGGATACAGCAAAAGCTGGTGAAAATAAAGTGATGGTGCCGTTATCAGGCTGTTATTCCTTTATAAAACATAAAGACACCGTGTTGTTGAAAATGGATAAATTACCCAATATGGTTACTGGCATTTTATCCTATCATTTTCATGAGAAGGACAGCAATAATGGTGATATAGATGGTACACTGCATGGTGATACACTGATAGCAGACTATAAATTTATGTCTGAAGGCAAACCATCTGTGCGGCAGGTGGCCTTTTTATTACAAGGCAGTTCAGCAATAGAAGGATATGGCCCACAGGAAGAAAAAGAAGGAAAAATGGTTTTCAAAAACCTGAATGAAATTGATTTTAAAATGGGAATCAAACTTAAAAAAATACAATGCGCTGTTCAATAAAAATAAGAGTATAAACCCTGATCGTCACCTTTTGTGTAAGTAGAAGTTTTGAATGAATACCTTTTAAACTTATTCATTAAGAAACAGGAAAAATGCAAAAGGTAAAGCTGAAGGCTAACCCAAATACAAGTCAAGCTGTTGTAAAGTATTCCTTCAGATGCTAAACAATAAAACTTATTCAACAAGCCATGCCGCAAAATTATTGTCCTGCTCTGTGCGGAACAAAGTTGGCACCTCACATTCTATATAGCCGTAAATCGCCTCCGGTTTTCAAAAAAATCTTGTTCTTCTTTCGCAGTCTTAATGGCTGGTTGCTATTGGTAAATGAATAAATCGTTTTGCTGAATTGCATTTATATTAGTGGATGGGTGGGGGAGTTGCTATAATAAAGAGCAGGTCATTATATTTACAGTATATGCACAATAAAATTAAAACAATCAGCAGCGTTTTAAAAAATTCTTCCAGGCTGTTCCTGGAAAATGATCCGTTAAAAATGGCTGGTGCCACTGCGTTCTTTACCATGTTTGCATTGCCTCCAATCCTCATCATACTGTTGCAGGTACTTAGTTTATTTATTGATCCGAAAATGATCCGTCATGAGTTGTTCATCAGCCTGTCTGATATGTTTGGGCAGGAAGCAGTGCGTCAGATAGCCTCCGTTATCCGTGCAGTGAGAAAATTATCTTATAACTGGATGGCCACTATATTGGTTTTTATTTTTTTACTGTTTGTGGCTACCACGGTATTCAAAATCATCCGCAGTTCAATTAATCAAATTTGGAATATTGCAAAGCCATCCGGCAAAAAAAAGATAATAGTAAGTCTGCAATCCAGGCTACAATCGCTGGTAGTAATATTTGTTACCGGGTTATTGTTTACGGTGGGTATTTTTATTGAAGCAGTGCAGGTGTTCATTGGCAATTATTTCCTTAAATTATTTCCTGACATATCTGCCCTTTTCAACCAGTTACTGGCTTTCACCACCTCTACTTTGATAACTGCAATATGGTTCTTAATTATATTCCGGTATCTTAACGACAGCCGTCCAAAATGGAATATTGCATGGGCCGGTGCTTTGTTTACCAGTTTGCTTTTTTCTATTGGAAAAATCATACTCCACCTGTTGCTTACTTATAACAATATCAACAATATTTACGGTGCTTCCGCTTCTATCATACTGCTGCTGCTGTTTGTGTTTTATTCTGCCATGATATTGTATTATGGAGCAGCGTTTACAAAAATGTGGGGGCAATACAAAGGATATGATATTGTGGGTACTGAAAAGAAGAATGATTAGACGGCTGTAAATTATATTAAATGAAAACCTTGCGAAAATTAAGCAGGTGTAAAGTGAAATGGCCTATGCCGGATTTTGTATTATTGGCACTGGTGTCTTATATTTTTTACCATAAAAAAGATGGCGGAATAGAATCCAGCAATTATTTCCGGTTAACTATTGAGAAGCTGTAATCAGCAGCAATAGCTTTCCTGCTCTTTTTTACAGCCCTGGATAAATCGTTGTTACACTTCTATCCACACAGGGGCATGATCACTTGTTTTTTCCCATCCCCTCACATCAAGATCTACGCCGGCGGCAGAGAGTTTCTTGGCCAAAATTGGATTAAGCAAAAAATGATCGATCCGCAGCCCTGCATTGCGGCCATATGCATTGCGGAAATAATCAAAAAAGGTATAGATAATTTCTGTAGGATACAATTTTCTTATGGCATCCGTCCAGCCCTGGGCCACCAGTTGTTTGAATGCTGCACGTGTCTCCGGCCTGAAAAGCGCATCCTCCACCCAGCGCTCCGGTTTGTACACATCCAGTTCCGTTGGCATTACATTATAATCCCCGGCCAGTACTACGGGTTTGCCGGATGCAAACAGTTCAGCAGCATGGGCAGTTAGCCTTTCAAACCAACGCAGTTTATAATCAAATTTTGGCCCGGGTGCAGGATTACCATTGGGCAGGTACAGGCAACCAATAACAATGTTGTTTACGGTTGCTTCTATATACCGGCTGTGACTGTCATCCGGATCACCGGGAAGGCCACGGCGGTTCTCTTCTATTTTTATGTTTCGTGCCAGTATGGCCACACCATTCCAGCTTTTTTGGCCATGCCATATGGCGTTGTAACCTGCGTCCTGTATAGCCTGCAGCGGAAACTTTTCGTCAGGACTCTTTAACTCCTGCAGGCAAACCACATCCGGCGCTGTTTCTTTCAGCCAGCGGAGCAGCACGGGCAAGCGGCCGTTTATCCCGTTTACATTATAGGTAGCTATTTTCATGATAACCTTTTATTATACATCCATATTGATCTGTAATCAAGGTAGTAAAATCTGTTGAAAGGGGATAATGATGATTAAAAATTGGGCAAAAGATTTACCAACTTTTTACGCTGCTCATTGCATAGCGAAAAACTGTATTGGTTTTTGTACCGGGTAACAAATTCTTCTTCCTGATAATAAAAATACCGGTTAAATTATTTATTATTACTCAAAGGAGCCGGGCTATGGTAAGGAGAGTTGAGGCAGAAGATTTTTGTATTGTTATCATAAAATATAGTCTGCCCATATTTTTCTAAATTAAATCCGGAAACTGGCACAATTATGTATTTACTAAAAGTATCACTTAAACTAAATATTATGAACAAGATAATTATCGCATTTACTTCGGGGCTTATATTGGGTTTACTTTTTGCCCCCGCCAGGGGAAAAGATACCCGGAAAAAAATAGCTAACCTTGGCG
>JAYVLZ010000108.1:0-6346 GCA_043759175.1 Chitinophagaceae bacterium
ATACTGTTTCTGCTGTTTTTAATTATAAAATAAAATGGGGATGTAAAGTGGATACCATTGATTTTACGCATGATGGAAGAAACGGCGTAAACAGTTGGCAATGGGCTTTTGATGGATCAGTTACAAGCAATCAAAAAGATACCAGTATCACCTATCCTGTTTTTGGAAATAAGGATGCTACGCTTACTGTAAGTAATGGAAATTGCAGGCAGACCTATTCTGTAACTGATATTTTTTTAGACAATGAATTGAATGCTGCTTTTGAATCCACCTCAGATGTATGCCCCGGCGATCCGGCATTATTTGTTGATAATAGTTATAACCGGGTTGTGGCATGGAACTGGGATTTCGGGAATGCTATTACCAGTACTTTAAAAGCTCCTGCATCACAATTTTATGATGCATCAAATAACAATGTTATAAGAGATGTACCTGTAAGATTAATTATACAGAATGATTTGGGTTGTAAGGATACCGCCATCAATACTATACATGTGGTGGGCAATTGCTACATCGCCATACCTAAAGCATTTACGCCAAACGGTGATGGCCTGAATGATTATTTGTATCCTACCAATGCTTATAAAGCAAGAGATCTGAGATTTAGTGTATATAACCGTGGAGGACAAAGGATTTTTGAAACTACCAACTGGACAAATAAATGGGATGGTACTTTTAAAGGCCAGCCGCAAGATCCGGGTACTTATGTATGGACACTGGTATATACCAACATAGATACTGGTCAGCGATTTGAATTGAGAGGGAGTACTGTTTTGATACGATAATTTTATCGTAAGCGTTGCCAACCTTTATCAGGTTCTTTTCAACTGAAATCCTGTATAAAGGTTGGCAACTCTCTATATAAAGTGCGATAAATTGAAATACCCCTTTTTTATTCCCCAATAATATTTACAGTCATTGTATGTTTGTAATTCAGGAGCATTATGAAGTAATAATGTTGTATCCTCCTCTAATTATTTTCAATCACAAAGCTTGCATAAATATGGCACTCGATTATAAAAGTTACCTGCAATTAGATAAAATTCTGGATGCACAACAGCCTGAAACTTTCAAGGATGGCAGAATGCCTGCTCATGAAGAAATGCTTTTTATTATCATTCATCAAACCTATGAATTGTGGTTTAAACAGATCCAGTTTGAAATAGATTCCATATTGAAAATTATGGGCCAGGAAACGGTGAATGATAATACTTCAGAAATATCCAATGTGGTACAGCGGTTAAAGCGGATCAATATCATTTTAAAAACACTGGTAAACCAGGTGGATATTTTGGAAACAATGTCGTCAAAGCAATTTCTTTCTTTCAGAGATGAAATAAGACCTGCATCTGGTTTTCAAAGCTGGCAGTTTAAAAAAATTGAAGCCTGCCTGGGTCTTAAATTTGATAAACGATATGGGCAGCACTTTTATACATCCCAACTGGAGCCTAAAGAAATAGCCATCATCAAAGAAGCTGAAAGCGCCATCTCGGTAATTGAAAGGGTTAATAAATGGCTGGAAAGAATGCCTTTTATCAATGATGAAAATTTTTGGAAAAACTATCAGCCTTTATCAAATGTTTCGGATGCTCCAAAATTCTGGAACGATTATGAATTTCTTTTTTATCAAAACTTACTGGAATCAGATGCTTCCATAAAAGACTATTTTAAAAAAATATTTAGTAATGAACCGGCTGATGAGGGCAGGCAGCTGAGTGCAATGGCGTGCCGTTCTGCTTTATTCATTATTCTTTACAGGGAATATCCTTTGCTGGAACTGCCATTTCAGTTGCTGGACACTTTACTTGAAATAGATAACCAAATGGGTAACTGGCGTTACCGGCATATCAATATGGTGCAGCGGATGATTGGCGTAAGACCCGGAACCGGCGGTAGTGGCGGCGCTGACTACCTGAGTGCTGCCATGGCAAAGCATTTTATTTTTAAAGAGATTGCACAATTGAACAGTTTTTTAATTAATAAAAATAAGCTCCCCCTTTTACCTGTTGAATTAACTGAGAAATTAAGGTATAAAACATAATGCCCTGGCTTTCCCCTGAATTTCCTGCTTCCGTTATCATTTATCGAATAAGTATTTAGTTGGCAAAAGTGCCATCGGCACGGTATTTTGGTAGCAGTAATTTTAAAAGGTAAATAAAGCCTCGTAGAGGCGGCATTTTTTTATTTTTTTCAAGTTCATTTTAATTCAAACTGTCGCCCTTACAGGGCTTTGCTACATATTTTATATGTATTTCTACCAAAATGCCGCCTCTACGAGGCTGTTTAAACTATAGCAGAACTAAGTTTGTGGGCTAAATACATAATCATTAATATTTTATTCCTGTTTTAAATTTATAAAAGCCTTTAAAGAAACTAAACCCGACGGTTATATTTTTTAAAAAGGATTTCTTTAATTTTAGCAAATAGTGTATCTATTACTAAAATAACTTCTTTCTGTAATGAGTGAAATAAACCGCATAGCAAAATTATTTAGCGATCTGCAACATGGTGATTGCTGGATAGGAACTAATTTTAAAGAAACTTTGCATGGCATAGATGTTGCCACTGCATCAAAGGCAATCGACAACCACACCAACAGTATCTGGCAGTTAGTATTTCACCTGATCTATTGGCGAACGAGTGTGATCAACCGCCTGAATGGAAATCTTAATCCTCCACCCTTTTCTGATTTCAAATTACCGGATGAACTGAACGAACAAAACTGGAAACAAACACTGCATGATTTTGAAACCACTTATCACCTGCTCCGCAGTACTGTTAATCATTTTAAAGAAAATAATTTAGATAAGCCTTCTCCAAAAGAAAGCCAGACTTATTACCATCTGATCATGGGGTGTCTTCAGCATGATACCTATCACCTGGGACAAATTGTATTGATCAGGAAAGCAATTACAGGAGTTCCTTATGATAAAACTTTGTGACGGATTTGATTGACGCTGTTATTTTGTGAGTTGTGAGTTGGCTAGTTGTGAGTAAAGACTGACAATACTTTCTGCTGTAATATTCAATGTCATTAACTTAGGGCTATTAGGTTGTCAAACTTCCTCAGAATGTAATGACCCTGAAAAAGGTTGACAACCTTATCAGAGAATAAATGAACTTAAGTTAATGCCATTACTGTAAATATTCACATTCACAACTCACAATTCACTATTCACCACTCACCCGCTATATCAGCTCTTTTAATTTAGCCACCACCTGGTCTATTTCTTCTTTGGTATTATGCCTGCTGAAACTAAAACGAACTGCTATTTGATTGGGATTATTATTGATAGCACGAATCACATGAGAACCAGCATCGGCACCGCTTGTGCAGGCACTTCCACCACTGGCGCAAATATTATTAATGTCTAAGTTAAACAGCAGCATTTCTGATCTTTCTGTTTTTGGAAAACTCACATTTAAAACCGTGTATAAACTATTCCCAAAAACATCTCCGTTAAAGGCCACGCCGGGAATATATTTTTTTAATTCTTCCAGCATATAATATTTTAAAGTGTTGATGTAAGCGCTGCTACTTTCGTAATCGGCAGTGGCTAATTCCAGTGCCTTTGCAAAGCCAACAATGCCATACAGGTTTTCTGTGCCTGCCCTCATATTTCTTTCCTGGCCTCCACCATGCATCAACGGATTGATCCGTACATTTTCGTTGATGTATAAAAACCCCACACCTTTAGGGCCATGAAATTTATGTGCAGCACCGGTAATAAAATGAACCGGTGTATTCCTAAGGTCAAAAGGATAATGACCAACAGTTTGAACGGTATCACTATGGAAAATGGCATTGTATAATTTGCACAATTCACCCACTGCATTAATGTCTAAAATATTTCCAATTTCATTATTGGCGTGCATTAAAGTAACCAGTGTTTTTTGATCGGTGGAAGCTAACAATTTTTCAAGATCATCCAGATCCACATGGCCATCAGGAAGCAATTTTACATAGCTCACTTTAGCCAGGCCAAGCTTATTAATATATTCTACTGTATGCAGGGTTGCATGGTGTTCTATCGACGAAGTGATAATGTGTTTATATCCCAAATCTTTTACAGATGCCAGAATAGCTGTGTTACTGCTTTCTGTGCCGCCACTGGTAAAAAATATTTCTGCAGGATGTGCATTTAAAATTTTGGCAACGGTTTTTCTTGCCTGTTCTATTGCCATCCTGGTTTCTCTTCCATAAGAATAAATGGAAGACGGATTGCCAAATTTTTCTGTTAAAAAAGGCATCATTGAATCCAGTACAACAGGATCAAGCGCTGTGGTGGCTGCATTGTCAAAATAAATTCTCATACCCTATCCCCGCTGGCCAGCTGGGAATTATTTATTTATATTGTTTAAAAAGTCATTTATTAATCCTCCCAAAAAAAATGGATAAAATCCCCCTTTAGGGAATAGGGGCTACATCACTTCGCTGATATCTTTCATTAAACGTTTGGCGATGTTATCAGCAGTGGTTTCAAAATTACTTTCAGCATATATTCTTATGATGGGTTCTGTATTGCTGGTGCGTAAATGAACCCAGTCCATATCAAATTCTATTTTCAAACCATCTTCAATATTGATCGGTTGATTCTTGTACTTGGTTTTTATTTTCTCAAATACATTCTTTACATCTACGTTTTGTTCCAGTGTTATTTTATTCTTGCTGATAAAATAATCAGGGTAAGTATTTCTCAATTGTTTAATGCTTCTTTTGCTGTGAGCAAGATGTGTAAGAAATAATGCAATACCAATCAATGCATCTCTTCCGTAATGCAGGTCCGGAACAATGATGCCGCCATTACCTTCTCCACCAATTACTGCTCCAACTGATTTCATTTTATTCACCACATTTACTTCTCCTACCGCACTTGGAAAATATTGCCCACCATGTTTTTCTGTAACATCTCTTAATGCCCTGGTTGATGAAAGGTTGGAAACTGTGTTACCATTTCTTTTACTTAAAACATAATCAGCCACCGCCACCAGTGTATATTCTTCACCAAACATGCTTCCATCTTCACACACAAAACAAAGTCTGTCAACATCAGGGTCTACTGCTATACCCAGGCTGGCATTATGTTTTACCACTTCGGCACTCAGCTCTGTTAAATGCTCCGGAAGTGGTTCAGGGTTATGAGCGAATTTACCGGTGATCTCTTCATTTATTAAGATGATATCTTTTACACCCAGGGCTTTTAGCATAGCCGGTACAGCTATTGCCCCGGTACTGTTTACCACATCCACCACAATTTTAAATTTGGCTTTTTTTATGGCTGCAGTATCTACCAGTTCATAAATAATAATGGCATCAATATGTTTTTGCAATGCTTCCGCATCAGAAACTGTAGAGCCTAACTTATCAACAGAAACAAAACTGAAATCTTCTTCTGCTGCAATTTCCAGCATTTTAATACCTTCTTCGCCACTAATGAATTCTCCTTTGCTGTTAAGCAGTTTCAGCGCATTCCATTCCTTTGGGTTATGGCTCGCCGTTAGTATAATGCCGCCTGCTGCATTTTCGAACACCACAGCCATTTCCACCGTAGGTGTGGTGCTGTAGTCAAGGTCAATTACATCAAAACCCAATGCATTCAGTGTGCTGATAACAAGGTTTTTTACCATCACCCCGCTGATACGTCCATCTCTTCCAACAACAATCTTTTTGTTGCCAGTTTTCTTTTCACTTTCCGTTTGCTTAATGAGTAGCGTTCCAAATGCTGCAGTAAATTTTACAATATCTACAGGAGTAAGATTGTCACCCGTTCTCCCTCCTATAGTGCCACGTATTCCAGAAATACTTTTTATCAGTGCCATTCCGTACCATTTTTGTTGAGTGGCAAAGATAAACAACGGAGATTAAATCAAGCAGAGCAAATATGTAAATTCAATTCTATCAAAAGCGCATTCGTTTGTTTAAAAGTAAATTACCGGGAAACAGTTGAAATAACGCCTTTGCTTAAAAAAAAGTAAAAAAATTAGAAGCTGTTTGAGTTATTTGTTTTCTTGTGATAATTGTGATCCTTGGGTACTGAGCTGAGCCGAAGTACGCTCAGGACGATGCCCAATGGTATGCCGATGAACGGATTGTGACACAACAATGATGCTATAAAAATATTGGCTGGTATCAAAAGTTTTTAATTCAAACAGCTTCATAATCTCTATCAAACAAATAGCGGTACCACTCTACTTGTAAACAAACTTAACAGTTAAAAAAATTACCTTTGCCCAAAATAATAACATTAATATGTGGTTAAACAGCATTTTAGAAACAATCGGTAATACACCACTCATCAAACTGAATAAAATTACCCGTGACCTTCCCTGTACGGTACTGGCAAAG
>JAYVLZ010000109.1:0-3203 GCA_043759175.1 Chitinophagaceae bacterium
ATTTGCCAGGGCAGCAGTGTTATATTCACCAATACCTCTGTACCTATGCCAGCTTCAGTTGACTGGTACTACGGTGATGGTAACACAGGCACAGACATGAGCCCTGTTTATAATTACACAACGGCAGGAAATTATACTGTGAAAATGGTGGCAAATTTTGGCGCCTGCCAAGACTCTGCAACGAAAACAATTACTGTTCTGGCAAAACCAGCGGCGGTTTTCGGCACAGCAGACAGTGTTAATTGCAAAGCACCTTTTACAGCTAACTTCAGCAACCAGTCTGCCAATGCAGTTTCTTACACATGGGATTTTGGTGATGGGAGCACATCAACAATTCAAAATCCGTCGCATACATACAACAGTGTTGGCAACTATACCGTAAAACTAATTGTCACTAACGCCAATGGCTGCACAGACTCAATAACAAAAGCAAACTATATACGTATCAACCGCCCAGTTGCCACTATTTCAAATGTACCAGACAGTGGTTGTGTGCCATTAGTAAAAATATTTAATGTATCTCTTAATATAGCCGACCCAATAGCAAGCTATGCCTGGAATTTTGGTGATGGCAATACTTCAAACAGTGCATCACCAACCAATACTTACACAATCGAAGGAGCATACGATGTTTCAGTAATTGTAATTACTGCCGGCGGCTGTACTGATACAGCGAGGGTATCAAGGGGAATTGTTGCAAACAATAAACCAACAGCAAATTTTAGCGCCAATCTGCTAAACACCTGTGCAAAAAACACTATCACATTTACCGATTTGTCAACCGGCGGTGCCACAAGATGGCTTTGGGAATTTGGCGACAGCACCAAGTCTAATTTGCAAAACCCGTCGCACATCTATCAGGACACTGGTTATTTTGATGTGAAACTGAAAATATGGAAAGGTGGCTGTATGGATTCTTTACTGATAAATGATTATATCCATATTAACCCGCCAATTGCTAAATTTAATATCAACTCAGACTGCATAAGGCCATTCGAAAAAGTGTTTATTGACCAGTCTATCGGTGCCGAAGAATGGCATTGGGATTTTGGCGATGGCAATACTTCAACAACTCAAAACCCAACTCACACATACGCTGCCACAGGTACATACACAATAACATTAAGAGTAGTAAATAATACTTATGGTTGTGATTACACAACTAATAAGATAATTCAAATTATCAACGTACAGGCACAGTTTACAGCATCTGATACAACTGTGTGCAGAGGAGATAATGTAACTTTTACTACGGGTTTGAGCATAGATGACATCACTTCACTTAACTGGAATTTTGGTGATGGAAGCCCTTCTATAAACTCAGGATTCAGGATGACAAGTATAGATCATATCTATACAAGGTCTGGATTGTTTACCACAAGGCTGACAGTGTTAGATAAAAATGGCTGTTCTAATACCTTAATAAAACCCAATTATATTGAAGTAAGTGGTCCCATTGCAAAATTTGCTCCGTCAGTTCCTGGTGCCTGTCTTAACAGCAATGTAATTTTCATGGACAGCACCACTACCGATGGAGTACACCCTATTCAGCAATGGCAATGGCAGTATGGTGATAGTGTAACAGAAACATTAACTGCACCACCATTTCAGCATTTTTATTCAGCAGCAGGTTCTTATTTTGTAAAATTAAAAGTAACAGACAGCAAAGGCTGTTCTGACAGTACAGCATTAGGTACAAGCCTGATTATTTCTAGCCCTAAAGCCAACTTTACAACAGTAGATACATTCAGTTGCCCAGGCATACAGGTTCGTTTTGTAAATCAAAGTTCAGGCCCGGGCCTAAGTTACAGCTGGGATTTTGGCGACAATACCACTTCCACTTCTGCAGCACCATCTCATGCTTACACCAGCGATGGTACTTATTCAGTAAAACTGGTGATAAGGGATCAGTATGGTTGCAGTGATTCAATAATAAGGGTCGATTATGTTACCATCATCAGCCCTGTTGCGTTCTTTAGTGTAAGTGATTCATTAAGTAATTGCCCACCGTTAGTACTTAATTTTACTAACCAGTCAACCAACGCACAAGGTATCAACTGGGATTTTGGGGACAGTACTTATTCAGTCTCTAATGACCCAACACACTTTTATAATTATCCGGGTATTTATTTTGCCAAACTTACTATTACAGGTGCAGGTGGCTGCACAAGCACTTATCAAAGGAAGATATCAATTAAAGGCCCACAGGGACAATTTACATACAACCCGTTAAGCGGATGTAACCCTGTTACAGTTAATTTTTCAGCATCAACAAATGGACGCAACACATTTGTATGGGATTATAATGATGGCAATACGATTACAACAAGTGACTCTGTTCTTTCTCATACCTACACTTATCCCGGTAAATATATTCCTAAATTGATTTTAATTGACCAGACAGGTTGCCAGGTACCAATAACCGGACATGATACTATATCTGTAAGCAGTATTACCAACAACTTCGGCATCAGCAAAAAATTACTCTGCGATTCAGGAATTATCAACTTCACTGATTCGTCTGTTATTACAAGTGGCGATATCATAACTTCTTATCAATGGAATTTTGGTGATGGCAATACCTCCACTCTTCAAAACCCGGTTTATCAATACAGCAACACAGGTGTTTTTTATCCTGAGCTGATAACGCTAAGCCAAAAAGGATGTACTGACACATTGCGGTCTTCAATACCATTAAGGATTGTTGCTTCACCAAACGTAAACATTGTTTCTTCCGGCAGCGGTTGCACTCCTTTAGCAGTTACTTTCAGCGGACAACTTGCTGTGCCAGATACTTCAGCCATATCATGGCAATGGAATTTTGCCAATGGTAATACATCTGCATCAGCAACACCTGCAGTACAAAACTATATTACAGCAGGCCTTTACACTATCACTTTAACCGGCACTAACAGCAGCGGCTGCATAGATACTGCTACGGCAACAGTTGAATCATATTCAATACCGGTTGTTGCAGCAGGAAAAGATTTTATACTCTGCAACGGCAGCGGCAAAACAATAGATGCAAGCGGTGCCGACACATATTCATGGAGCCCATCAGCGGCATTAAGCTGCACCAATTGTGCTTCGCCGGTAACCAACACCACTTACAATATTACTTATGTGGTAACGGGTACTTCTGCACAAGGCTGCAGCAACAGCGACAGCATTGCCATTACTGTAAAAAATAAATTTGTGATGAC
>JAYVLZ010000110.1:0-4514 GCA_043759175.1 Chitinophagaceae bacterium
TCTTAAAAGGTTAAAAAAAATTACATTTGCAAATAACCAACCGTCCACGATGATAAAAGGGATATATCAGTCATTAACAGAGCGTAAGCGATTGGGTAAAAAATCTTTCGCAGTATTAATTGATCCGGATAAGGTGAACAACCATAATATGGAACAGTTGATATCATTGGCTGTAGCTGCTGAAGTGGATTATTTTTTGGTTGGCGGCAGCCTGGTAATTTCAAATTATTTAGATGAGTGTCTGCAACTGATCAAACGGCATTGTGCTATTCCCACTATTTTATTTCCCGGCAGTCCCTCGCAGGTAAGCAAATATGCGGATGCTTTATTGTATCTCTCACTTATCAGTGGACGCAATCCTGAATTACTCATTGGGCAACATGTAATATCTGCGCCGTTTGTAAGAAAAAGTGGTCTCGAAATAATGTCAACTGGTTACATGGTGGTAGATGGTGGTGCTCCTACTACGGTATCGTATATTTCCAATGCAAGTCCTTTGCCATCCGATAAAAATGAAATTGCTGTATGCACTGCGATGGCTGGTGAAATGCTGGGCATGAAACTGATCTACATGGATGCAGGCAGTGGCGCTAAAAGAGCCATCAATGAAAACATGATAGAAAAAGTGGCTGAGTCTATCAGCGTTCCTTTAATTATTGGCGGTGGTATTATTCAACCTGAAAAAGCATACCGCAACTGTAAAGCTGGTGCTGATGTAATTGTTGTGGGCAATGCCATAGAAAAAGATCCTTCTTTGATAAAAGAAATGGCCGCTGCCATACACAGTGTACCCGTAACCGTATAATCAACAAATCTATTATCTGCCGTTAATAATCAATTGAACCCCTGCATTCATTACAAAAGGTACATTGGTTAACATACGGAGACTTCTGATTTCAGTATCAGCAGTTAATATTGGGTAATTGGTTAATCCCGAAGGTATAATCACATCTGTATTATCATCTGGCACTGAACCGCAACTCCAGTTAGAAGCGGTGAACCAATTGGTACTGGTAGCACCCGTCCAGGTATTTTTAAAACGCAATGTGTATTCTGTGCCATTAACGCCATCCACTACACAGCGGTATTTATATCCTGTAAATGAAGTGGACAAATTAATTATCTGCAGGCTGCTGGTAGTAGTACCAGAATATCCTGTGCCGTTAGTAATATTTGTATAACCTGTTCCTGTATTCACCTGCCATTGATAGGCAGCGGCTCCGGCATTTGCAGAAAGCGTAATAGTACTGCCCGGGCAAAGATTGGTATTGGTCGGTGCAATACTGTTTTTACTGATCCAGAATTCTCCAAACTTAGTTACACTAAACTCTGCATAATAGCCTGCACCAAATGGAACGATATTGGTTTTTCCAGGTACAATAAAGTTGTAATATCCGCTTAGGTTATCATCTAATGTCAGGTTCTCTTCTGAAAGGTTGCCGGTATAATTAGTAATTCCCAGTTCATAAGCATCATTTAGCTTAACACATGTTGGACAGGTGCTTACATTGATCATACTGTTCACTTCTGAATCTGTAAAATAAAGACGCAGGCTGACTGTATCCATTGGCAAAATATCAGGATGGATAGAAAAGTTCCGGCCAAGATAATATTGATTATTACTGAATTTTACTGCACCCAAATCCTTCGATGGATCCAATTGCAATGTGCCTAAATTTTGTCCGTTCGGGTTGATCTCAGCATAAATATATCCAGGGGCACTTCCATATACATTATTCTTCCATTCAGTACCGCTTGCATTAGTGATCTGGCCGGAGATTAACATTCCGGGGTTGCCGGCAATTTCATATTTCTCATGTACATGTATATCATCAATACCCAGGCCTTCCTGCGTAACTCCTCCATCGCTGCTCATTACAAATCTAAAGCGTGTATTGGCGCCTGTTACCGGTATATCAACACTGGCTACATGCCATTTCTTTTTGGATATACTCCAGTTATTTAGCTCAGCATTATCGTACCAGTTAGTTCCGTTGTTTACGTTGCCCAGTTTCAACCATGTTTTACCATCGGTTGTATATTCTACCCAGGTATAATCATAATCCTGTTCTATATCAAAAATATGACTGAAAGAAAGTACTGGATTAGTGAGTGAGCTTAAGTCGAAGCAGGGAGAAATGAGATAAGACGTTTCATTGTTACTATACGTACCGGCTAAATTGGTTACCCATGCTTTACTTCCATTAGGTGCTTTATTAATAATGGTTTTTGCAGGTGTTCCCCACTGCCAGCTGCTGTTGGTTCCCTTTGAATAAAAGCCGCCATTATTGTTTTCAAAAGATTCCAGGTAAGGATAGCTGCTTACCACAAAACTATTGTGTACGGAATAGTTAAGTATACTGTCGTTGGCTGCATAATTATCCGCAGCATATTTTACCCATACGCTGATGTTGTAATCAATATAGGCTGAAAGGTTTGCTCTTTGAGTAAAAACATAGTCCAACGATTGATTGGCTGCAATGGATGGAATGTTTTCCGTTACCACAGCTCCACCATTTACCCGGTAACTTACCTGCAGGTTATTTAATACCGCATTGTTGAAATTTTTTATTTTAATACTCACAGGGTTGGTTGCTGTTAATGCACAATCTCCTTTATTGGGAGAAATAATATCAAGGACTGCTACATCATTGATAGCCTGGCTTAATTGCAAATTATCAAAAGTATATCCATCATCAATATCCACTACCGGATCAATTGCGTTAGCAGAGAAATATCCCTGCTGCCCAATCTTTATTTGAAAGGTGGGTGTAACTGTCTGCGATGGATTGGCATTAGTAAGCAGGTCATTGATATTTATGATGCCTTTTTTCCAATCACCTAAATCAGCCTGGTTGGCATACAGGTCAAATGCCTGTATCCAGTTGTTAGTTTCGCTTCCCCTGATCCAAACTTTATTGCCAGCAAAATTCGCCTGCCCATGATTTTTATAATAAAAATCAAACCTCAACTGGCTGTTGTTAAAAAGCGATAAGTTATAATTCAAAACTGCACTATCTGTTGTGCTGGCACTGGTGTCGGTTAACTGATCAAGTGTAAGTGCTTTGTCCCCACCGAATGCCATACCTGTATTTACAAATGTTCTTGCCCTTCCTTTACTCCTGCTGCTTGAAAAATCCAGGTATTTGTTTCCTCCAATTGCTAATTCTTTTGTTACAAATTGCTCCGCAGGCATCGATTCAAAATCTTCAGATAGTGGTAATACGGTGATGGCATCATTGTTAATATACTTCACTGTTTTGTATGCAGTATCATTCAAATGATTGCCATCCGATGATTTAGTAACCCAGGATTTAAATTGATATTCGTAACCTGCTGCTATCACAGGATAGGTGCCTGTAAAGGTATAGGTGCCGGAGCCGCCTGCATTGAGAGTGGTATTTACTGTTTCTGTAACAGTGCCCCCACCATAATCAAATGAAACAGTATATGGGCCGGTTACAGCTACCGGGCCATTGTTTTTGATCAATACTTTTACAGGCTTTGTAGCATTGGCAGCATTGCTGAATAATTGCCTTGCTGTGGTTGGTTCCAGTATGCTGTCTACTTTCAAATCGTTATTAAATGCCGATAGTGTACAAGGTCCGCTGTTGGGCAGCACCTTGAGTGAAACAGAACGTCTCCCTGCAACAGTACTATTCTTTGCGGCCACACCAAACCAGTAGCTTGTATTTTTATTCAATCCTGTTATTAAATAATTATTGGCAACTGTGTTAGCAATTACTTTCATCGTATCCGCATCCAATTGTAAAATATCATAACTGCCGGCACTGGTAATGGCTGTCCAGTTAAGTTGAACAGATCCTTCGCAGGTATTGGTGGCTGTTATGGTTGGCTGGCCCAAAATACTGAAATTAGCATTGCTTTGATCTGATAAAGCAGTGCCGTTCCTGCTTACTTTTATCAATGCGTTATTAGTAGCGGCGGCTGGTACTGTCCACGTATATAACCTGCTTGTGGAAGGCACATTGTTGTCAATGGTTGTCCAGTTACTGCCATTGTCTGCTGAATATTCTATGGTGAAATTATTTGCTTCATTGCCATAAGCATTCCAGCGGATATACTCTGATTCTCCTGGTACTAATTTTTCGCCCCCATAAGGATATTCAACTGTTACACCTGATTTAATGATCTCGTAACTGACAATATATTCCTGCGAACCTAAAGGGATATTAATTCCGTTTACACTGGCAGTGTAAATGCCTGCAGCAGGATTTTCTATTGTTACCTGTTCAATATTATTCAGGTGATCTGCACCTTCTGCAGCCACATTATTTACACTGGCAGCAGCCGGGTTTAATATAAGCGGCCGGTGCAATGTAAGGGAAGGTTCAATTACTACGAGATCCAGATCGTTTACCAGGGCGGCAGCTGCATTGGTTGCAGCAGCAGGATCTGCCCAGTACAACAAAATTTTTACACGCCTGGTATTAGCAGGAATAGTGATATTGTGAGTGCCATTACCAGCATCCGGAATTGAATTAATAAAATAG
>JAYVLZ010000111.1:0-7345 GCA_043759175.1 Chitinophagaceae bacterium
CCAGGCGGCAGGTAAGTATAGTGTACGCATGATAGCAGCCGGTGGCCAGTCAGTGATGGTAAAAGCCATCACTCATGCAGGCGGCAATGCAGTACAGAACATTACACTGCCAGTTACAATGGGCAGGGGAACTTACACTGTTGAAATCATTGCTCCTGATAAGTCAAGGACAACACAAACAGTGTTGGTGAACAGGAAATAAGAGTATTATGAAGGCAACTTCATAACAAAAAATACAAAGGAGCGCCTCTGAATGAGGCGCTCCTTTTTTAATTATAAGGATATAAAACTCTCTTAAAACTTGATAACGTTTGCGTAAATAAAGCCTTTTAAAACAGGCTGCACTGTATGTAAAATCAACAATAAAGTTGGATATTTATACAATTCATTTTTGAAAAGCATGTCCAGAAAACGGAATTATAATAAAAGCAGGCAAGGTTTAAGGCAAGCCGTTGCAAGGGAATTTTTTTTCAAAAAATGGGACAGGTGTTTGATGAGTATAAAATCTGTAAAACTCTTGACGGTACAGTATTTCAGTATTATCTTTGAGCATTATTATCGGTTGCTTTGCTACTAAAATGTGTAAAAAATACACATTTTAAACAATTGTTTTTTTGATATAGCATGGTGTTTGCAACCGTTATTAAGTTTTTAACGTTTATATAAAAGTGTGTGTTTGTTGAATAAAACAATTGTTTGAATATGAAAAAAAAATTTACCCTGAATTTAAAATCGCTACAGTTATACAGCAATAAAAAATATTGCAGGGGTATTATTCTTTCCTGTTTCGTATTTTCCTTTTTCTTTTTTGGATTTCTAAATAGTGCTTTTGCACAGCCAACTGTGTTGGGTACAGATATAGTAGCTGGGCCTCCGGCTTATATTACTTATGATTTAAATACAGTTGGTGGTTTCAAACAATACCGGATACAAGCTTTGAATAATGCAGCTGTTAGTACAATTAAATGGGAGTTTGCAACAGGTACAGCAGCAAGTCCAAATTATTCAACCAACTGGCGCCCTTATACAATCAATCAAACACTGAGTGCTTATAATGCATTTATAGACCCTGCAACCGCTACTGCTTCTGCAAGATATAATACCGGGTTTGGAGGACAAACAGGTTTTCTTCCTGTTGTTACAGCTAATAGTTATTACACTTTTAATGTTACCAATAATGCAGCAGCCAACAATAACATGGGTGTGCTGGAAACAACGTACAATCCTGAAACAATTACTTCTGTAACACAAAGCCCGGCTACTGTTGGTGCTGTTGTAACGCCAACGATAACTGTAACGATGTCTTCTGCACCGGTTTCAAATGTATATGTCAGGTATTCAACCAATGCTGGCTTCACTACTTCTACTATTGTACAGCTTTCATTTGTTGGCGCCACAGGCACTGCAACAATACCTGTACAGGCAGCAGGTACAACAGTTTATTATTATGTGTACAGCAGTACAAGAACGAAGGCAGCAATAGATGCAGATGTAATAACATACAGCAGCCAAAGTGTGCATGATATGGCAACGCTTAACCTTAATAATAATACAGGGGCCAATTATTCATATACTGTGTTGCCTGTAACTGTAAATGCAACTAACGCAATCAACGATGCTTCTTATTCCACTTTAAAGGCAGCCTTTGATGCAATAAATTTAGGAACACATACAGGGACTATTAATGTTTGGATTGGTGGCAATACAACAGAAGGAGCTTCCGCAGTATTAAATGCAAGCGGCGCTCCATCTTCCTATACTTCTGTAATAGTAAAGCCATCAGGCGTAAGAACAGTAACCAGCAACCTTGCGGCGCCGTTAGTTGATTTAAATGGCGCTGATAATGTAACTATTGATGGTTTGAATGATGGAACTAATACGCTTACGTTTACAAACGCAAGCATTGCTGCAGCAGGCACTTCGACGATAAGGATGTATAATGGTGCCACAGTAAACACAGTGCAGAACTGTAATATTGAAGGCTCAACTACCAGCACTGCAGATGGTATTGTTACTTTAGGAGCAGTAGCTCCCAATACCACCATTTCAATCAGCAATAATAACATAAGGCCTGCCGGTGCTAACCTGCCTATTTATGGAGTGTATTCTTCAGGAATAAACACGTCTGTAACTGTTTCTGCAAATAACATCCAGGATTATTATAGTGCTACAATTGATGCAGCAGGGGTATATGCCAATACAGCTTGTGACGCCTGGACAATTTCTAATAACAAGTTTTTCCAATCTGCTTCAAGGACCGTAAGTGGTATTGGCACAAAAGTGAGGGCCATATGGGTAACTGCAGGTGGCGGGCATACTATTTCGGGCAATACTATTGGTTACACAACCAGTGCAGGAACAGGCACCACAACTTATATAACTACTCAAACTACTAACCAGTTAATTCCAATTCAACTGGATGGAAACAATACAGTGAGTTCTATACAGGGAAATATTATTACCAATATTTCATTGACAAGCGCCTCCAACTTAACAAGCATAACACCTCCCGGTATATTCACCGGCATTTATGTTTCTTCCGGTGCTGTTAATATTGGTACATCAGTGGGCAATACCATTGGTGCCACTACCGGCACAGGTTCAATAAGCATTACCTGTTCTGTAACAGGAACCTTCCTGTTTATTTCAGGTATTTATGCAGCATCTGCATCTCCAAATATAGTAAACATCAGTAATAATAACATAGGCTCTATTAACCTTACGGCAGCTTCAGCAGCCGTACAATACCAGTTTTACGGAATTTATGTGCCAAACGCTGTAACTGCATCATATACCATTGCCGACAACCTGGTAGGAAGCACTTCAACAGCTAATTCTATAGCAGTAGGTACCTCAAGTACCAGCATTACCAACTTTGTAGGTATTGCCAGTGGAAATACAGGAACAGTATCGGTTCCGGGTAATACCATTCAAAATTGTACAGTAAGTGGAACGGGTGCTTCATCCTTTGGGGGAATATCTGTGGCAAACAGTACAGGCGTTTTGGCCATTACTAATAATAATATCATTTCCTGTTCAAATGCAGGCGGTGGTGCTTTTATTGCAATAAGCAATGGTTCTGCCGTTACTACTCTTAACATGTCCGGGAATATCATCAGGAGCAATACTATTACATCAGGCAGTGGTTCTTTTACGGGTATTTTTAATTCCGGTGCTGTTACATCAGCAATCAATATCAATAATAACCAGTTGGGTAATGCCAGCGGCGGGCTTATTAATTTTAGTGTGGCAAATTCTGCAAACCTTTTTGGTATTAATAATACAGCAGGTGTCGGTACCGCTGCTTTAGCAATACAGGCTAATGATTTCAGGGGAATTACAAACTCAGCTCCTGGAACGGGTTCACACACATATATTATTAATAGTGCTGCAACGCTTTCGCAAAACATCAGTACCAACACCTTTACATCACTTTCTATTAACACGACAACAGGCGGTGTTACTTTTATTTCAAACAGCGTTTCCCTTGGGGCAACAGGTACTAAAACTATTAATGACAATACTATTGTTACTTCCTTTACAAAAACAGGCGGCGGCACCAACCTGTATTTCTATTTTGATGCAGGCAGTTCTGTGGCAGGCGCTACCGTTACAAATGACGGCAATAACTTTTCAAATGTAACTATTAATGGAGCCATACCAGTACAGGGATGGTTTAATACAGATGGGAGCACCACTGTGCCCACAAAAAATATTACCAACAATACATTTAACACCATAACTGCAAATACTTCCGGAGTATTCCCGATACAAATAACAAATGGTACCGGCAATGTATCAATCAATACTATTACTAACTGCAGTGCACCTAATACAGTTACCGGGCTTACAGTTACAGCAGGGTCTTTCAATATTTTTTCAAATACTATAAATACACTTTCTTCTTCCGGAGGTTCTGTTACAGGTATCAGCATTGCTGGCGGCACCGCTCAAAATGTTTACTATCACACCCTTCATACTTTAAGTTCGTCTGCGTTGGCCACTACCGTAAGCGCCGTTACCGTAAGTGGCGGTACTACTGTAAAGGTTTATAAGAATAAAGTTTATGGTTTATCAAATTCTGTTGCTCTTGTTTCTGGTGGTGTGTATGGAGTTAGCGTAACTGGCGGCACTACTGTATCTGTTTATAATAATCTTGTTGGTAATCTTACTGCACCTGCAGCTAATTTTGATGATGCCATCAGGGGTATAAGTGTTGGCGGGGGAACAACAGTAAATGTATATTATAACACTGTTTATGTAGCTGCTTCAAGCAGCGGTGCCAGCTTTGGTTCATCAGCATTGTATGCCAATACTACACCTACGCTGGATATGCGTAATAATATCCTTTATAATATTTCAACGCCGGGAGCCAGTGGACGTACAGTAGCATACAGGCGCAATGGCATATCTCTTGCAAACTATGCAGCCACATCTAACAATAACTTCTTTTTAGCCGGTACCCCAGGTGCAACAAGATTAATATTTTATGATGGCACTAACAGCGACCAGCAACTTGTTGCTAACTATCAGCCAAGAGTAGCAACAAGAGACAATGCATCTGTTACTGCTCTTTCTCTGCCTTTTGTAAGTACTACTGGGGCCAGTTTGAATTTTTTACACCTGAACGGCCCCAATGCTGCAAGCGATGCCGGCGCAACCATTGCTGGTTTTACAGATGATTATGATGACGAAGTCAGGTCTGTTACAACGCCGGATATTGGTGCAGACGAGTTTTCAAGTGTGCCTTGCCCTGCTACCCCAACTATTACAAGTATTACTTCCGGGCCTTACTATGCCGGGGATATAATAACTATTACAGGTACTAACCTTGCCGGTATTACTTATGCTACTATTAATGACATTAATGCCACCATTGGTACAACTACGGCTACTACAGCGCAACTTACCATTCCTGTTACAATGGCTGACAGTGTTGGTGTAATACAGGTGGCAGCAACAAGCTCCTGTACATTCTCCAATACTTTCAACTTTGTTTTTGCAGGATATATTACAAAAGGTGCAACATTAGGTAGCGGCGTATGGAGCAACCCGGCTATCTGGCGCAATGGGGCTGTGCCGGTGCCCAATTCACCTGCTACAATAAATACTCTTGATGTTGTTACACTAGATGTTTCAGCAGACCCAATTAAGTTTACAATTAATAGTACAGCAACATTTACACATGCAACGAGCAACAGCAATATTTTTGGCGCTACTTATCTTGCCAATACAACAGTAAATGGAACTTTGGTAATTGATAATGGAAGTACACTTACTACAAGCAGCAGGTTTATCTCTCCTAAATTGATAATAACAAACGGCGGTATATTTACTAACAACAGCGCCATTGCAACAGCCGTTACTATTGCAAGTTTCTATGTGTATGCTGGCGGTACATACAATCATAATGCAGTTGGCAGTACAGGTGCAGGCGTGGTCAATGACTTTCCTGGAAGCACATTACGTTCTTTTGGCAACACAAGCAACGTGGTGATAACAAAATGGGCAAACGGTCTAGCTCCGATAAACTTGCCGGCAAGTGGCAGCCCTGGATGGGGCAACCTTACTATTAATGTAGCAACTCTTGCAGGAAGCTGGAACCAGATTGGTTTGCTTTCTAATGTTCAGGGCAATTTAACCATACAGGCTACAGGCGGCGGAGCTATTGAATTCAGGCTTACTGGCGCAGCAGCAAATACAACTAATATACTTGGCAGCTTAAGTGTTTCAGGTGGTGTGCTGGTAGGTACTTCTGGCACAGGAACCACAGCTATAAATGTTACTGGCAATACAACTGTTTCAGGTGGCATATTCACAGGCAGGGCTGGATCAGGCGGATATACTTTAACAGTAGGCGGAACAATGACAGTATCAGGCGGCACTTACACACATACCACAAGTTCTGGTGCCACAGCAACCACCACGGTTACTGGCGCATTTACGTTGAGCAGCGGTACTATAACCTCACCTGGCAGCAGCCATGTGCATTCATTTTCTATGGCATCCGTATCTGTTAGCGGCGGCACATGGGGTATGTCTTCAAGCAGTGGTTCAAGCCTTACTATCACAACTCCGGGCAATATTGCAATCAGCGGCACTGGCGCTATGCTGTCAACCAGTTCAGGGAATATTACGATTAACTGTACAGGGGATTTTAGCAGCACCAGCATTGCATCGTCCGCCTTTGCTTTCCAAAACGGTTCTTCAGCCAGCAAAACTTATGTATTAAATCTTGGCGGTAATTTTTCTGTAACTGGGACAGGCTTATTTGTAGGCGGCAGTTCTTCTTCGCCCGACGCCATCAACTTTACAGGCGGCACAGCTTCTGTAACATATAATGCTGCCCCAAGTGTAATGGCTGTAACATCGCCTGTGAACGTGAAGAATAATTTTATAGTAGTTTCTGGCAAAACTGTCACTTTACTTAGTAATATATTACCTGCAAGTTCAAGCACATCAAACAACTGGAACTTTACTGTAAATACAGGGGCGACGCTTGTGTGCGGCACCAATGAGATAGGAACTAATGCTGCAACAGCAAGAACGGGCTTTACTCTGCAAACCGGCGCAACCTTAAAAACGGCAAATGTTGGCGGCGTATTCGGTACCACTACAGGCACAGCAAGCATTACTACCACTCTTGCACTTGCAAGTTTTAGTTCAGGTGCTACTTATGAATTTAATGGTACTGCTGCACAGGTTACAAGTGCGTTTACAACAACGCCAACTGCATCTACTGTGGCCAACATGGTAATTAATAATACTAATGCTGCTGGTGTTACATTAAGCGCCAGTTATGATGTTACTGCTGCATTGCAAATGCAAACAGGTAACCTTACATTAAGCACATTTAATTTAACCACCGCAAGTATTACAGGCGCTCCTTTCTCTAATACAAAAATGGTGGTAACAAACAGCACAGGTTCATTAGGCCAACCAGTTGCACTTGCCACTATTTTATATCCTGTTGGCAACAGCGGTAACTATACACCGGCGAGCTATACATTCTCTGCTAACTCAACTCCCCGTTATCTGAATGTGAGAGCAGTAACACCAAGAAATGTAAATGATATTTCTGCAACAAACTATATTAATAACAGGTGGTGGAATACTAACCTTAGTGTTTCAACAGGTACCTATTCTTATACATCTGTTTATACATATATTAATGGTGATATGGTTGGTACTGCCGCCAGCATCAGGCTTAACCGCTGGACAGGCAGCGCATGGGTGGAAGATGCATCCAGCGTTGTAAACAATACCAATTTTACCATTACAAGCGGCACATTGAATGAATCAACAGGAACATTGTCTGCCACGGCAGAATGGGTGGGCAGAGTAT
>JAYVLZ010000112.1:0-8318 GCA_043759175.1 Chitinophagaceae bacterium
AGTCCACTTAATTTATAGACTACTGTATATTTGCATTCTAAAACATTTTATTATGAGTTTAAGATTAGGGGACGTTGCTCCCAATTTTACAGCTAAAACATCATTAGGTGAAATTGATTTCTACCAATATCTCGGTGATTCCTGGGGAATCTTATTTTCGCATCCTGCAGATTATACGCCTGTATGTACAACAGAATTAGGCAAAACGGCAGCGCTGAAAGAGGAGTTTGCAAAAAGAAATGTAAAGGTACTGGCACTGAGTGTAGATCCTGTTGACAAACACCTCGGCTGGATCAGTGATATCAATGAAACACAAAATTGTTCTGTAGATTTTCCCATTATTGCGGATGACGACAGGAAGGTTTCTGAGTTGTATGATTTTATACATCCGAATGCTTCTGCAACTGCCACGGTACGTTCACTGGTGATCATTGCTCCTGATAAAACGGTGAAACTGATCATCACTTATCCTGCTTCCACAGGAAGAAATTTTGTGGAAGTATTAAGAGTGGTTGATTCATTGCAACTAACTGCTAACTACAGTGTAGCTACCCCTGCCAATTGGATACATGGTGAAAATGTAATTGTGGTTCCGGCAGTAAGCACTGAAGACGCCATTAAAAAATTTCCGAAAGGAGTTGAGATTGTAAAGCCATATTTACGTTATACACCTCAGCCAAACCTCGATTAATTTTCAATATACCTGTAATTATAGAAATAAAAATAAGCCGTCCGCTGATATAGGGATGGCTTTTTACTTTTGTATATGCCACCCACATTTTCGGAGATTTATTTTGTGATGGAAGGGCACTATAAAAATTTTTTCAACTGCTGAATCAAAGCCCTGATATCTTTAGGAAGTTCTGCTGTAAGATTAAAGCTTTCTCCGGCAGCATCTTTAAATTTTAATTGATAAGAATGTAAAGCCACCCGGTTTAATATCGGCCGCTCTTCTTCCTGCTGCTTGCTTAGTTTATATTTCTTTTTTATCGAAGATAACAGGATAGGTTTTCCATCTCCATACAAGGGATCGCAGGCAATGGGATGTCCAATATCTTTTGCATGCACCCTTATCTGGTGTGTTCTGCCGGTATGCAGCCTGAATTTTACCAATGAAAATTTTCCAAGCGATTCCACTACTTCATAATCTGTGATGGACGGCTTCCCTTTCCGGTTTGCGACCATCTGACCTTTAAAAACCGGATGTTCCATAATTGGAGCATCAATAGTTCCTGATGCTGCAGCCAATGTGCCATGCAGCAGTCCTATATAATATTTTTCCACTTCCCTTTCTTCAAATTTTTTAGAAAAGAATTTATGAGTGGCTTCATCTTTTGCAAAAAGGATGATACCACTGGTTTCTTTATCCAGACGGTGAACGGTGAATATTTTTCCGTATTTCTCTATGAGGATATCTTTTAAAGAAGGTTCAGATTGAGTTCTGTCTGGTATGGATAACATGCCGGCCGGCTTGTTAATTACTACAAACTCTTTATTTTCAAAAATGATATCGGGGTGCATTTGTTATAAAGGAATGGCTGTAACGTTAACGAATAGCCGGTGATTGTTTTTGTTTGGGAACTGGTTTTGCGGAACCAGGATTTTTCTTGTAAGAAGCGTTCATATATTTCAACAACCGTACTTCTTTTTCACTTAAAAAACGCCATTTGCCCCGGTCAACATTTTTCTTGGTGAGATTGGCGTACATCACTCTGTCAAGGCCTTTTACATCATATCCCAATGATTCAAAAATGCGTCTTACAATACGGTTCCTTCCGCTGTGAATTTCTATCCCGATCACTGATTTATCTTTTGCATCGGCATAAGCGATGGCATCTGCTTTTATTTCTCCATCTTCTAAAGTGATACCATTCAGTATCTTTTCAAAATCAGCTTTTATTAACACCTTATCTAATTTCACTTCATAAAGTTTGGTGATATTGTAACTGGGGTGAGATAATTTTTGCGTTAACTCACCATCATTGGTCAGCAATAAAACTCCGGTGGTATTCCTGTCAAGCCTGCCGATGGGATATACTCTTTCGGTAGTGGCAGCGCCTATTAATTGCAGCACCGTTTTTCTTCCCTGCGGATCATCGGTAGTGCTGAGATAATCTTTGGGCTTGTTCAATAAAATATAAACGAGGTTCTTTGTAACAAATAATTTTTTGCCATTAAATACCACTTCATCATTTTCTATTACTTTAAAAGCAGGTTCAATAATCAGTGTATTATTCACTTTTACTTTACCTTCTTTAACCAGTGTTACAGCATCTCTCCTGCTGCACACACCGCAATGCGCCATAAATTTATTCAAAGGCATTTCAGCAAAAACAGTTTTATCTTTTACACCGGGCTTTACAACAGCAGGTGAAGACGGAACATAAACGGGTATTTTTTGCTGGGCGGCTTTGTTGATTTTGTTTTCAACAGTGCTTAGTTTATTACCTGTTTTGGCAGTAGTAATATCAGCAGAAACAGGTGCATTTAAAGCAGCTTCCCGGGCTGCGGCCCTTATCCTGCGCTTTTCTTCAAAGCGTTCGTCTATAGCTGCAGCCCTTTCTTTTTTAGCTTTTCTTTTCTTTTGTTTAAATTCTTCTTTGATTGCGCTGTTCTTCTTTTTTGGAACAAATTGCTGGAAATATGACTGGCCCATGTGTGGTAGTTTGCTGTTATTTCAACAGTGGTGAACCACGAAGATATAATTTTTAAGGCTTTTGAACTGAAAGAGTTATTCAGACGATCAAATCAACAAGAGACGGCTGGTTTTTTGGCAATCGTTTATCAACGTAAAAATATACTTTTGTGCTAACGAATACAGATTAAGATTCAACAACAACACAATATGAAATACATCATTTTTACCTTCCTGTCTTTTGTGATAACTACAACAAAAGCGCAAGTTGCAGCGCCTGATTCAGCTGTGATTGGAAAAGTCACGGTAATTAAAGACAGCCGTTTAGATGAACTGGTACGAAAAGAAGCTGATTTTAATGAGGCTTTAAATGCTGCAGGAAAATCATCCAAAGGTTACCGTCTGCTGGTTTTGAACACTAATGACCGTCCGACGGCGATGAGAGTAAGATCTCAATTGTTACAAAATTTCCCGGAACAAAAAGTATATATGGGTTTTCAGCCACCTTTCATCAAATTGAAGTTTGGTAACTTTTTAACCAGAGAAGATGCAGAGATGTATAAAAAGGATATACTCAGGCTTAAGATCATTACAGGTAATGTTTATTTATTACAAGAAACGATTGAAACAAAACCAGATAAAAACAAAGAGACTACCGAGAACTGAGTATTGCAATCATAATATCTGATGTGACACCATTTATTCTCCATTAAAAAACTTATATTTTTTCAGTGAAAGAACCTGTTGAGCAACAAATAAAAAAACTGGCAAATCAATATGCAGCCGAATTCATTGGGGTGCGTCAACATTTGCATGCAAATCCTGAGCTAAGTTACCAGGAATATGAAACTTCAAAATATGTTCAGCAAAAACTAACGTTGTACAATATCCCATTTGAGATAAAAGCTGTAACTGGTGTTATTGGTTTGATCAAAGGAAAAAACCCGGATAAAAGAGTAATTGCTTTACGTGCCGATATGGATGCGTTGCCCATCATTGAAGAAAATGATGTCCCTTACAAATCAACAAAGCCTGGCATTATGCATGCATGCGGTCATGATGTACATACTGCCTGCTTACTGGGCGCTGCAAAAATTTTAAGTGAATTAAAAGATAATTGGGAAGGTACAGTGAAACTAATCTTTCAACCGGGTGAAGAAAAAAATCCCGGCGGTGCCAGTATATTAATCAAAGAAGGTGTATTAGAAAATCCTGCACCACAAAATATTTTCGGAATGCATGTGCACTCCTCTTTGCCAACAGGTAAATTAAGTTTCAGGGGAGGAATGGTAATGGCCAGCGCTGATGAAATTTATATTACTATTAAAGCAAAAGGCGGTCATGCGGCAGCTCCACAATTTACTGCGGATACTATTTTAATTGCATCCAGTTTAGTAGTGGCGCTACAACAGGTAATCAGCAGAAATAACAGTCCGTTCAATCCGTCTGTTTTATCCATAACTGCTTTCCAGGGAGGCAACACTACCAATGTGATTCCTTCAGAAGTAAAGCTCATGGGCACTTTCAGGTCCATGAATGAAGAATGGCGTTTTAAAGCCCATACAATTATTAAAAGACTGGCTACTGAACTGGTGGAAAGTATGGGGGCTGAAATTGATATTAAAATTGATGTGGGTTATCCATTTGTATTAAACAATGAAAAGCTGAGTGCTAACGCCAGAAAAAAGGCAGAATCATTTATAGGAAAAGAAAACGTGGAGGAGACAGAATTAAGAATGGGCGCAGAAGATTTTGCTTTTTATTCCCACAAAATTCCGGCTTGTTTTTTCAGGCTTGGTACAGGCAATGCAGCAAAAGGCATTACAATTGGCGGACATACTCCTACTTTTAATGTGGATGAAGATGCGATTGAACTGGGCATGGGAATGATGGCTTTACTGGGTGCCACCAATGCCGAATAAAATAATTACTTTTTACTACAATAGTTTTTTTACATAAAATTTATTGAACGATGACTCCCATTAAAACAGCAATATTATCTTTTGGCATGTCAGGGAAATTATTTCATGCCCCATTCCTTTCTGCACATCCCGGCTTTCAATTAATGGGTGCATGGGAACGTAGCAAAAAATTGATACAGGAAATTTATCCTCACGCTATTTCTTATCCAACACTGGAATCAATATTGGAAGATAACAGTATTGAATTAGTAGTAGTAAACACACCCAACAATACTCATTTTGAATATGCAAAAAAAGTATTGCTGGCAGGTAAACATGCTATTGTTGAAAAAGCATTTACCACCAATGTGGAAGAAGCCATTGAATTAAAATCACTTGCTGAAAAAACAGGTAAAAAAATAAGTGTTTATCAAAACAGGAGATACGACAGTGATTTCAGAACTGTAAAGAAAATCATACAATCAGGTGTGTTGGGAAATTTGGTAGAAGCAGAATTTCATTTTGGCAGATATAAACCTTTGATCGGTGTTAAACTCCACAAAGAAACGCCAGGACCCGGAGCAGGTTTATTAAATGATCTTGGTCCTCATTTGATTGATGAGGCACTTTGTTTATTTGGAATGCCACAAGCTTTATATGCAGACATCAGGACTACCAGGGAACATTCATTGGTGGATGATTGGTTTGATATTGTTTTACATTATCCATCATTAAGAGTGAGGCTTAAATCAGGAATGCTGGTGAGGGAATCATTAACCGGATACATACTGCACGGCCACCTGGGCTCTTTTATAAAAAGCAGGGCGGATGTGCAGGAAGCCGGCCTGCTTGTGGGAAAAATTCCCAACAGTGAAAACTGGGGCATAGAGCCGGAGAGTGAGAATGGTTTGTTACATACAGAAAAAGACGGAGTGGTAATAAAAGAAAAAGTGAAAACCGAACAGGGCAATTATTATGATTATTTTGACGGCGTATATAAAGCCATTACCAACAATACCGCAATGCCTGTTACTGCAGATGACGGCATTAATGTAATGCGGATACTGGAAGCCGTGACGAAAAGTAATAAAGAGAAAAAAGTGGTTGAATTTTAACAATATAATTATTCAAATGAATTACGCCGTAAATTATTTCGGTAAATTTACAATACACAATTTTATCTGCCCGTATTAAATTCAAAACCCACTTGCTTTTTTAAAATGAATTGCAAAGTCCTTTGCGGTACCGTATACAAATAAGGTTTGTATTCCTTAGTGGTAAGGCACCAATATCATTAAAACCAATTGCCTTTTAAAAACAGACTTAAAGAAATGGATGCCTTTTTTCTTCTAAAGCAGGAGGTTAAGAATCTCTTGTTTCTTACTAACAATTAAAGGATACTCATTTTATTTCCTTCAACTAATAATATCCCCGGAAAATAAATACTCCCCTTCGGACAGTTTTAGGCCTGGTTCGTCCTCAATGCCTTTGTTGGATTATTTTAAATTGTATGTTTAATTATAACCTCCCAAAGATTTCAAAGAAAAATAACAACAACTGTTTTATTACTAAACTGTTTCAAACATGCATGCTATGTTTACATTTACCCGTATTGCAAAAAATTTATTGGTTACTTATTTCATTGGTAACAAAAGGAAAATCAGGTTCCAGGTGTACTTATCCTTGGTTTGCTTATTACTGCTGGGTTCGTTCCAGTTAAAGGCTCAAACCGCAGGAGATTACCGAAGTGCCATTGGTGGCGGCAGAGGTAACTGGGAAAATGCCGGCTCCTGGCAAGTTTATAACGGCAGTGGTTGGGTGGGTGCATCTGCAGCACCTTCTTCTGCCGATGGAACCATTACAATCCTTGCTACGGATACTATATATGTTAACGCAAATCTTACCATCGATCAAACTGTGGTGAATACACCGGGTTTGGTGGTAATGGCTGCTGGAACAATTACTGTTGCCGATGGTCCAGGAACAGATTTTACTTTAGGTGGTCCCAATTCAATAGTTTGGGGTACCGGGCCTGAAATGATTGTAAACAGTGGCGCCCTCATTGATGGCCCATCTGCTAATATTTTTTACAGGGGAGTTACTTTGGTGAATAATGGATCTGTTAACATTAATAAGTTTGATATGTCGCCTGATCCAGGAGCACAAATTATCAATGGTGTGGGTACATTCGCTAAGCTGACAATTAGAAACCCGGCTGGTGTAACGTTGGGTGGGAACCAGACGGTTACCAATTTACTCGATTTTAGTCTGGGTAATATCAATACCGTAGGTAATAAACTCATCCTTGCAACGACTGCTTCTGTAGAAAACAATTCCGTCACAGATTGGTTTGTAAACGGCAATCTGCAAATAAATTTTCCGGCAGGTACCGATTCAAAAGTTTATCGTATTGGTGATGCAAGTGGCTACAGGCCTGTGTTTCTTACTTTGTCTAATGTAACAGGAACCGGAGGAGTAACAATATCTACCGCAGCCGGTGATCATCCAAATATTACCTCATCTATTATTGACCCTGCTAAAAGTGTAAACCGAAATTGGCATTTTACTAATACCGGCCTTTCATTTACAGACGCAAGGCCTATTTTCTTTTGGAACGCCACTGAAGTAGATGCAGGTGCCAATACGGCCAACTTTAAAGTAGCCAAACTTGATGCTTCCACCTGGACCTATCCGACTTCCTTTAATCAGTCTGATACAGCTATCTGGGCAAATAGTATTACATCCTTCAGTGATTTTCAGGTTGGAGAATCTACCTGTTCGGCTCCGGTAATTACCTGCCCTGCAGATTTTACGGTTTGCCAGAATGCGGCAGGCGGTGCATGCGGTTTGCTATTCAATGCTCAAGCCATTGCATCCCCGGTAGTAATAAATAACTTCAACAGATTTATTACCTACTCGAATGTTTCAATTAACGGTGGTGGTAATTCAGCAACTGTTGCTCCCGGTTCCACAGTAAGTTTAGCGTATGATCTTTCAGTGTTTTTCAATCCTGTTGGAGATGGCTGTCCTGGTTGTATTGTGCAATCCTCCATAGGCATTGGCTCAACGTTTCAAACATTACATTGCGAAGCAAGTATCAACAACGGCTATACCAATTCATATCCTGCCGGAAATTTTACTGCTCCAACTGTTCCTGGTGTTTATTATCTCACTCACGAAGGATCACTTGATTATTTCTGCCAGGAATTCAGGTACAATAATGCTCCGGCCAATGCTATCGGCGTTATCACAGTCGGTTCTCCGAGTCCTACAGTGACCGGTGGTTGTGGTGCAGTAACCGTTACCAATGATGCTCCAGGCTGTTTTCCGGTTGGAACAACTAATGTAACCTGGACTGCTACAGATGCCCAGAATAATATTTCAACTTGTGTTCAGCATATCACCGTTAGTCCGGCAACTATTTATTATCGTGATCGTGATGGTGACGGCTACGGTAATCCCGGATATCCTGTTTACGCATGCTCCCAGCCTACGGGTTTTATTTTAAATAATTCTGATTGTGATGATAATAATGCATCTGTTTATCCGGGTAACGGTTGCGTTGCTACAGCGGGTGCATCTTTAAATTTTGATGGCGTGAATGATTACGTTGCAATACCAAACGGAGGTGGTTTAAATAACCTGCAATCAGGAACTATAGAAATGTGGGTGAAATGGAATGGCACCAATCAAACTCCTTCAAGAGGAGCTATTTATGGACCCATTATCAGCAGGCAATCTAACAACCAGTTTACCAATCAGATGATTGCCTTAGATGGCCC
>JAYVLZ010000113.1:0-17602 GCA_043759175.1 Chitinophagaceae bacterium
CTAAGGCACTCTGATAAAATATCATTTGTAGCAACGGGTTCAAACCCGTTGCTACAAAACAAATTCGAGCCTACGGCTCTACAAAAAGCTTAAGTTGACTGCTATGGTGTCCCCACCGACCACGGCCTTCAGAGTAACTTTAGTTTGTACTAAAACTAAGGTTAGAAGTAAGAAGTTAGATCAGACTTTAGCAACCATTAATAGCTCCCATTAGCAAATGGAAGTTCTACATAAAATATCGTTCCTTTTCCTTCTTCTGTATCAAACCAAATATTGCCTTTGCTCTGTTCAACAATTCCTTTGCACATTGCAAGGCCAAGGCCGGTGCCGGAGGTTTTAGTAGTAAAGTTGGGTGTAAATATTTTTGACTTCATTGAAGCAGGAATACCATTTCCATTATCCTCAATAGTAATTAAAACATTTGAATCAGTAAGCTTTTCTGTTATGATGATATGGGGCGTTCTTTCCTCCGGCACTGCCTGTATGGCATTTTGAATAAGGTTGGTGAATAACCTGTTGATATGAGTTTTATCTGCGTTGATCATAACGGGCCGTTCAAGTGGTTGCCAATCCAGTAACAGGTTTTCTTCTGCGTTGTGTAAATAGGTGATCATGCCCATGGACTCATTCAGGTCAAAAAATTCCATACGTGGATTACCAATATTGGCAAACTGGGAAAACTCGCCGGCAATCTGGCTCAGGTGATCGATTTGTTCCACCAGGGTTCTGGCCACACTTTTGCTTAATGCAGTTACATCTCCTGTATTGCTGTCAATTGCTTTTTGAAGATATTGCAGACTCAGCTTCATGGGTGTAAGTGGGTTTTTAATTTCATGCGCCACCTGTCTTGCCATTTCCCGCCATGCGCCTTCCCTTTCGCTCTTTGCCAGCGCAATGGCACTTTCATCCAATTTAGCAACCATCTTATTATATTCCATTACCAACTCACCTATTTCATCCTGGCGCTTCCATTGAATTGCTTCATTTATCTGGCCCAGGTTTACCTGTTTCATTTTATTACTGATAAAAGAAAATGAACGGGTAATACGGTTGGTGATGAACAATGCAACAATGCCTGCTATTAAAAAAATAAATGCATTCAGGTTGATGATAGCAACCAGGAAATTTGAAATCTCCTGGCGCAATTTTGTTTGAGAAGTAAAGTAAGGAATATTGAGGTATGCATAATCTTTTCCGGTTTCATCTATCACCGGAACATAATTGCTGAGGTAATGCAAACTGCCAATGGTTTCATCTTTAAAAAATTGAATTTCCCTTAATTGATTTAAATGGTAGTAAGCTTCAGGATCCATCTTGTTGCTTACTATTCCTTTATTGTAGGGCAACGGTAACGATGACACTTTCAGGTTACCATCCAAATCGTACAGATTAATATCCACTGCATGTACTTCTGATATCTTAGCAATGGTTTGCTCCAGCCTGTCATTATAAGAGGGATCGTATATAGTAATCACATCATCAAAAACAGCAATCTCACTTAAGGAGTTCCGTACTTCATTTTGCATTACCTGTATTGTACGACTCAGTTTTTCCCTGTTGTTATTGTAGTACCTGTCAATAAAAAATAAAATGGTGGCAACACCTACCACAATAAAAGATAACAAACTGATAAAAATAATAGTGGCATGTACCTGGTTACGGATGCTCATTTGCCAGTATCGTTTAATTTCACTCCATCTCAAACGGGAACGAATAAACGAATTCAAGAGCCAAAAGAAACCGGTTACAAATAAAAATGCACAGAACAGGTAAGAAAACAACGTGATGGATTCAATAAACAAGTTTTGCTGTTTGGCAATGATAACCACTTTATCCACACCTGCCTTGTACCAAAGTTCATCGTAGCCAGCTTTGGTATGGTCTTCAAAATCATTTACAGGCACCTGGTTAGGTCTCAAATGTGATGGAAAAGCATAATCATTATGGCTGGTAACTAACTTTAGTTTATTGTAAACAGCAAAAGAATAGATGGGAGAATTTTCAATAGAATTATTATAACCCTTTAAAAATAATTCTGGATACAATGCATCTGTTTTGTATCTCTTTGGACTGGCGATTATAAAAACATATCCCAGCAATTTACCAGCAGAGTCTGAAATGTCCTTTTTGCTGATATAAGAAAACCGGTCGTAAGAAACATCATAATAATACAGATCCTGAATAGCAGTTGGTTTTCCCTGTGTTTTAAGGATGGTTGCCAGGGTATTGAAAGTAGTGGAATCCTGGTTATACAACGATTTTTCGTCGTCATCAAAAGTGAAAATCCGGGTATCATACTTATTGAGATATCCCGTAAAGTTTGCGTTTAGCAAACTGTCTTTTATCAATTTATTGGAGCTTTCCTTTTTAAAACCGGGAAATAACGGGGCAAGTACTTCACTGCGAAAATCTGTAAGCACCGTATTCATCAATCTTTCACTTGAAGGATCTGCTTTGGTAGAGAGTGCTTCTGCATAATTTTTTCGCTTTTCAGTTTCCTTAATATTGTTTTCAATGATTATGATCAGGCTGATGGAAATAGAAAAAAAGAAAAGCCAAAAGATCAACCTGGAAGAAACAATCTCCGCTGCAAAAAAATAGAGATGCCTGCTGTTTAGCAGTATTAAATAAGTAAGCAGCCATATTAACAAATACAAATCAAAAGTTACACTGGGCTGATTGATTCTGAAACTTAGAAATACCAACCCCACAATTGTTGTCAGCAGCAGGAGTGCCATAATTTTTTTCGGAAATAATGGCTGCAGTACGTAAATCACAATTTGTGACAGCAGGAAATAACCAATAGCCAAACTGCCCAATACTAAAAAACCTACCACACTGTATATATTCAATGTAAAAAAATTCACTACATCAAACGATATTTGAGAATCCGCTACCATTGATCGTATTAAATTACCGATAACAAAAATACTTACCAGCAGTACCGCTACACCTGTTAAAACAATCACCCACTTTAGTGCCCTGTTTTTTGTGGTAAAAGCTATTTTGTTTTCCTGCATATAATGTCGTGTAAACAAAACTATCCACATAAAAAAAACAGCATTGATTAACAGGTCGCCCAAAGAACGCATGAGTGAATTACTTGCATAGATCCTCGGATCAAACAATTCGTATTGCCTGAAATTAATGGGCACAGCAAAATAATAACTTAATAATCTTAACAAAACTAAAGTACCCGCCAGGAAAAGCACGCCTCTATAAAAATTACGCTGTACAAAATAAACTGCCAGTATCTGTACAAACAGTAATACCAATACACCTGCCAGGATTCGAAGAATGGCGGCAACAATATTATTTTGCGATACAGAAATGGTTAGATTTTGTTTTAATGAAAATAAAAATTTACCCTCTTTTGATACAATGGGATTGAGATTTTCATCATCAGAAATGGTAAAATAATTTTCAAGTTCATACCCCGTAGCAAATGAATTTTTGAGATATTCGTTGGTGATAGAATAATTCCATTTTACAGGGATGAGCGCTAATGTGGTAAGATTACCAACCTGCTGTTTGCGCCATACATAATAGCCATTTGCCAATTGCATAAAGCCAGACTTACCTGGCAGCGTAAGCAGTAAGCCATCGGGCTCTACCACCTGGCTGCTCCAGAATTCCAGTTTAAATAAACCGGTTTCATTCTTTGAATAGATATACAGAAAATACCGCTTTGAAGACAATACCTTCAGCAGTTTTTCATCAAAGTTTCTCTCAACAATCGTTTTGATTAAAGCTGTATCTGTAACCAGTCCGTCAAAATCATTTTCCTGAGCCAGTATGTAAGATTCAATGCGATTTTTAACTGCGTTATCAGAAGATTTATCAGACCAGTAATTATCAATGATAAAAGACAAGGTGATAAACCATGCAGCAGTAGCCAGCAGGTAGCTGTTGTTTATAAAAAGTCTTTTTAGTGAAATATTAGTTTTCAAAAAAATATTAATTTAACGATAAGCAAAGTGTGCATTTCTAACTGGCGCAAGGGTTATCAGGTTCTCTAAACTAAAATACTTAAAAAGGGGTGGCAATACTTTATTAAACTGCTACCATTTCGATTGCACCAATTAAGCAACTGCCCGTACATGTTATTGTATCTTTATTTGATTCCATATAGCATCCATTTCCTGCAATGTCATTTCCTGTAGTGGCTTGCCTGTATCCTGTGCTGCCAGCTCCATTTTATTAAAGCGGTCAATAAATTTTTTATTGGTTCGCTCTAACGCATTTTCAGCATCTATGTTTAAAAATCTTGCATAATTTACCAGGGAGAAAAAAACATCTCCCAGTTCATCTTCCATTTTGTCGGGATCGTCTGCTGATATTGCTTCAAACAATTCCGCTTTTTCTTCTTCCACTTTTTCCCATACCTGTTCTTTATTATCCCATTCAAAACCCACTTGTTTTGCTTTCTCCTGCAGGCGCATTGCTTTTACCATGGAAGGCAAAGATTTGGGAACCCCGCTGAGCACTGTTTTTTTTCCTTCTTTCATTTTCAGTTTTTCCCAGTTGCGCTTTACTTGTTCTTCATCTTCCACCTTTACAAGCGCTGAGCCTGCCTCTGCATAAATATGAGGATGCCGGAAAATTAATTTTTCACACACGCCGTTGATCACCTCCTGTAAGGTAAATTGATTTTGCTCACTGCCAATTTTTGCATAAAAAACAATGTGCAGCAGCAAGTCACCCAACTCTTCCTTAATTCCTTTCCAGTTGGCATCGGTAATGGAATCGGCCAGTTCATAAGTTTCTTCAATGGTAAGCTGGCGAAGGGTTTCAATGGTTTGCTTTTTATCCCAGGGGCATTTCTCCCTCAAATCGTCCATTATTTTTATCAGTCTTTCAAACTCGGCAGCACTTGATGACAACATAATTATAAATTGAAAATTGAAAACACCAGGAATGAACTAAAAAGCAAACTTATCAGTAATGAAAATAAAACAATCAGTATAAAAAATTTCATGATTGTTTTAGCCCTTCCCTGCCCGTAAAAATTACGCATTGCCTTATAGGTATAAAAATATATAACAAAGGTAAGTATGTTACGCAGCATCGGTATCACCCCCCAATGCACTTCAGAATGGAGTTTGGCTAACCCAAAGGAAAACAGCAACGCAATAAATATAAAGATGTAGAGGTGTATAGTAAAGATGCCATGATCGGCATAATAAAAATCTTTTTTGCGGATATATAATAATTTAAGGAGTAACGCAAGCAAAGGCAAAGAAATAAACAGCATCTGTGGTAATTTGTGCAACAGTGTTTCTCCAATATTGCCAAAAGCCTGCCGGGGATTTTTTTTGAAACGCTGATTTGCATCAATCTGTTTATAGATTAGTTGTTTTACCAGCCAGTTATTATTTTCTTTACCTGATCTTAATAAAGAGTCGTACTCAGCCCTTGATCTGTATATTCTGGATGTAAAGTGTATGCCTGAATTTTTAATTGCACTGTCATAATATTTTTTAAACTCCATCCGTGTCATCGGCACATCCGGTTTTTTATCTTCTCTGTTGATATTCCTTGTAAAATCTGCAAATGCTGTTGAATCCATTGCATTAATAAGGATTAATGTCTTTCCATTAACAGTTGAATTTTCAGTTAATTTTTCTCCTTCAATTTTAAAAAAAGTAAAAAATATTAAAAAGAAAATGGCTGACGTAAATACATACATCCTGATAGGGTTCAAATAACTGGCCCGCCTTCCCCTTACATATTCGGCAGACAGAAATCCGGGTTTAGTAATCAGCAGCTTCAAACTGCTGAAAAATTTTCCATCAAAATGGGTAATATCCTGAAAAAAATGATTTACCAGGTGCAATGCTGATTCCTTTGGTTCAATATTTTCCTGTCCGCAGATATGGCAATATTTCCCTGTTACCTGTGCGTTGCAATTCAAACAATTTTTTTCTTTCCTTTCTTTTAGGTGGCTCACTTATTTGGAATTTCATTAAAAATAGTTAAAAAAATTATCGCCTAAACTTTTGTTGCCTGCTGCTTTTCAAATAGCTTATCATTAAAGGCAGTATTCACTTAATTTCGCTGTTGAAAATTATATATATGAAGCAGTACCAGGTAATCACTTTTTTTCTATTGATAACATTCTGCAAGTCGCTTAGTGCACAATATTACCATCGGGATATTGTGAATGTAAAGCAGGCACAGGCAGAAAAAACAGTATTGCAGCAGCAAAAAATAAGAACCATTGTGGTACACAGTTTTGAAGCAGATGGCACCAACAGTGAAGGCTTTACCTGCGAAAAAAATTTTAGCAAAGATTACCGGGAAATGGAAACGCATACCCAATCTCAAATAACCGGTAAAAATTTACTTACCTCCTGGTACAATGAAAAGGATTTGCTGGAAAGAGCTTTGGACAGTTCCGACATATCTGTTGCCAATACTTTTTATGAATATGATAATAATGAGAATGTAACCAGGATAACTTCCCTCATACATTCTGCTGATGAAGATTTTACTACCTCTTTAAAAGAAATACATGAATACAAATACAATGAAAAAGGCAAGCCAATAAAAATGCTGCGTATTAAAAACGGCAAAGATTCTTCCCTGGTTGATTTTATCCTGGATGATAAAGGAAATGTGGCAGACGAAATAGAAGCAGGCCCAAATGGCAAACACTATTATTACTATTATGATGATAAAAACCAGTTGACGGATATTGTTAAATACAATGCAGTAAAAGGCGGGCTAAGAGCGGATTTTATTTTTGAATATGATGATGAAGGACACATATCACAAATGACCGCCATTGAAGAAGGGGTAGCTGCTGATTATTATACCTGGAAGTATACTTACAATGAGGGTCTCCGTATCATTGAAAAATGTTTCTCGAAAGAAAAAAAATTGTTGGGTTATTTTGAGTATGAGTACAAAGAATAAGGTTTGAGGTTTGAAGTTCGAAGTTTGAAGTTCGAAGTTTGAAGTTTGAAGTTCGAAGTTTGAAGTTTAGTGTTTGATGTTTTAGGTTTTAGGTTCTTCAAACATCAAATTGCTTCTTAAACATTAAACCTGAAGTGCATCACATCTCCATCTTTTACCACATACTCTTTTCCTTCAATTCTAAGCTTACCATTTTCCCTGCAGGCAGCTTCTGATTTGTATTGAATGAAGTCATCGTATGCAATTACTTCTGCTTTAATAAATCCTTTTTCAAAATCGGTATGTATCACACTGGCGGCCTGTGGCGCTTTCCAGCCCTGGTGAATGGTCCAGGCCCTTACTTCCTGCACACCGGCAGTGAAGTAGGTTGACAAGTTCAACAATTTATAAGTTGTATGGATAAGCCGGTCTAATGCAGGCTCAGTCATTTTATATTCTTCCATAAACATGGCCTTGTCATCCGGGTTCTCAAATTCTGCTATCTGTGCTTCAATGGCGTTGGTCATTATGATCACTTCGTTGCCTTCATTCTTAACTGCTTCAATCAATGCATCGCTGAATTTATTTCCTGTATGCATGCTGGCTTCATCTACATTGGCTACATACAAAACTGGTTTATCAGTTAACAGGAAGATATCAGCAACTGCCTGCTTCTCTTCTTTAGATAAACCCAGTGATAAAATATTTTTTCCTTTATTTAAGTGTTCTTTACAGCGCAATAAAATTTCCAGTTCAGTTTTTGCCTTAGCATCATTTTTAGCAATTTTTTCTGTACGTTGAATTTTCTTATCTACACTTTCCAGGTCTTTCAGTTGCAGTTCTGTCTCAATAATTTCTTTATCGCCTATTGGATTGATTGGCCCTTCATCCCTTAAAATATTGTCATCCTCAAAACAACGGACCACCTGGATGATGGCATCTACTTCCCTGATATTTGCTAAAAATTTATTACCCAACCCTTCGCCTTTGCTGGCACCACGTACCAACCCTGCAATGTCCACGATCTCAATCTGCGTAGGCACAATTCTTTCCGGCTGCACCAGTTCACTCAATTTATTCAGCCTGGGGTCTGGAACATTTACCAGCCCTATATTTGGTTCAATAGTACAAAAACGGTAATTGCTTGCCTGTGCTTTGGCACTATTGCTTACGGCGTTAAATAAAGTTGATTTCCCCACATTTGGTAACCCCACGATGCCTGCTTGTAATGCCATTTTTATTGGTTTAAAAGTTGATAAGTTGATAAGTTTAATAGTTGAAAGGTTATTGCAATTAAGCAGATTCCACTTGTTAACCAGCCAACTTATTAACTTACCAATTCGAATTAGCGGCGCAAAGGTAAGGAGTTAGCCTTTTTTATTCTTCATTTTACTGTAAAGGAGTTTTACTTCTTCAATGGATGCAGCCGATTGGGCATTCTGAGGAGTTGTTTTCTTTTTTTTCCGGATAAAAATTGGGCTGAAGTTTTGTGTAACCCATTTAGGAAGCTTTTTAAGCTTGAAAATGATTTTGCCCGTTTTTAATATAGCTATTTTTTGAGGGTAAATTGTATTGTCAATAAAAACAATCAATTCAGGTTTTTTATAATAATGGTTCAAAAGGCTTGCACTATTTAGCAAGCGCTCTTTTACAAGATTTTCCGGTACATGATGTTCGCCACGAAGCACCCGTTCTGCAATACGCCTGATTGACAAATCCAAATCATTTATCCCAAAATAAAAAATTTGTATTGTATATCCCCTGCTTTGTATATCAAGTATCATTTTCCATGAACCATTATCAGCAAGATTGGTTTCAATCCCAAAACTTTTATTTTCATCTAAATACTGCTGCAGCATTTTGTTACCTTCTTCTTTTGCTATTGAATAAAGCTCTGTTTCAGAAAAAGATTTTTCCTTTAGTTGCTTTGCAATCGCATCAGTGTTTATTACAGGTATGTTAAATGGAATAAATGCATAGAAGTGTGAAGATTTACCGGTTCCGTTGGTGCCAGCTATTACATATAGAATTTGTTTTTCATCCATCGCTAAATATAATTATTCCTTTACTACCTCCTTCCTTCCGTCAGCATATTCAGCAATTATTTTTCCGTTCTTTCCATAATAAATTGGCGACCCATGGCTAAAAGCGTTATAGCGTACTCTTTCCATACTCTTTTGTGCAGCTTCTTTAAATTCTTCGTCCGTCATATCCGCTGCACTCTTTTTTGAGCCGCCATAAGTCTTAATAATGGTGATTTTTTTTGCCATAAAAATTACGAGATGATTTGCTGTTTCAAAAATACATACTTTTAAAGCAAATTATTTCTCAAACTATGGCTTTAAGCAGAATATGGAGTGCATTCATTATTGTAGCAATTATTGTGGGGGTGATCATGTGTGTTGCATCCCCAGACAGTAAAATGATCTTTAATAAAATGGTGGTGGGTAAAAATGGCGATACCAGCAATACCAAATCAATTGATAGTGCAATGCTGCCACCTGCAATTGCAAAAATTTTGCTGAACAGTAAAGACACCAAAATTGGAGAAACAAAATATGCCAAACTTGGCAATGGAAAATTTATTACTTATAAAGAACAAAATGCCAATGGTATTCTATCTACCTGCAGGGATGCAGTGGATATTTGTATAGGACTGATCGGTATTATGGCGCTGTTTATGGGCTTTATGAGTATTGCAGAAAAAGCAGGCGGCATCAATTTATTATCAAGGATTATTGGCCCATTCTTTACAAAATTATTTCCGGAAGTTCCCAAAGGTCATCCTGCATTCGGGCACATGATGCTGAATTTTTCTGCCAATCTTTTAGGACTTGATAATGCTGCTACTCCTTTTGGAATAAAGACAATGGAGAGTTTGCAGGAAATTAATCCAGATAAATCAACCGCCAGCAATGCACAGATCATGTTTTTATGTTTGCATGCATCCGGCCTTTCATTGATACCGGTAAGTGTGATCGCTGTAAGGGCCGCCAATAAAGCCACTGTACCTACAGATATTTTTCTGCCCTGTATGATTGCGACTTTTATGGCCACTATGGCAGCGCTATTTATTGTTTCATTCAAACAAAAAATAAATTTATTTCAGCCGGTAGTATTAGCCTGGATAGGTGGTTTATCGATATTGATTGCATCTTTAGTTTGGTATTTAACAACACTTAATAAAGAAGGCATGGAACAATTTTCGGGTATCTTCAGCAATGCATTTTTATTATTGATTTTTTTATTGATTGTTGCTGGTGGACTGTATAAAAAGATCAATGTGTTTGATGCTTTTGTTAACGGAGCCAAGGGTGGTTTTGAAACAGCTATTAAGATAATACCATATTTATTGGGTATGCTGGTTGCTATTAGTATGTTGCGGAACAGCGGTGTGTTTGATGTTATTATTGATGGTACAAAAAGTTTTTTTTCGATGCTTGGTTTTGACACCCGGTTTGTAGATGGATTACCCACTGCTTTGATAAGACCATTAAGCGGAGCCGGTGCCAGGGGCATGATGGTGGATACGATGAGAACTTATGGACCTGATTCATTTGCAGGAACGTTGAGCTGCATTATGCAGGGATCTTCTGATACTACTTTTTATGTAATAGCAGTTTACTTTGGGGCGGTGGCTGTAAAAAATACCCGTTATTCAATCGGGGCAATGCTGCTGGCAGACCTGGTGGGGATTATTACTTCTATTGCAGTGTGTTATTTATTTTTTGGATAATAAATTGAAGGAATGAATTTAGTGCAAAGGCAATTTTATCAAATTGCTTCTTACTTTCTTTTCCTGTTTCTTTTATTTACTTCTTTTTTTACCGGTACAATTTCCTGTTCTGACACACCAGATGTGTCTGCTTTTTTAACATCTGTTAAAGCTTCTTCCTCTTCTTCAGTTGCTCCATAGTCTGCAAATAAATTCGCCATATCTTTTGCATGGTAAACGCCACGGTTAAATTTATTACTCACCACAATGATAGTTGCAGAATCCTGTATCAGCCTGATGAACGCAGCATTGTTACCATGCCACCATCCATTGTGATAGATCATTTTCTTTCCGTCAGGATAGATATTCATGCGCCAGCCAAGTCCATAATTTCTTACACCTGGTTTCTCATTACTGTAAGGAGTATAGGCTGCTTCCAGTGTTTTTTCATCAAATAATTTACCACTGTTTAAAGCCCTGTCCCAGTTCAACATATCCCTTGGTGTGGTATAAATATTTTTATCACCATAAACTAAATCCAGGAAATTAAATGGCATAATTCTTCCACGCCAATCGTAACTGGGATTTACTTTTTGCAACATAGCCGTATCAAATACAAAAGAATTTTTCATTTGCAGTGGTGCAAAAAATAATTGCTGTAATAAAACCGGGTATTTTAGTCCGCTTACCTTTTCTAATAATAATGCCAGTAGTGCATAATTAGTATTGCAGTAAGTAAAATGTGTATTTGGTGCAGCGATATTTGTCAGTTCTGCTTTTCTTGTGATCAGGTAATTCAGCACATCTGCATTTTGTATATACTTTGATTTATCCCAGCCCAATGTCTCCATAAAATAAACATAGTTTGGTAAGCCGCTCCTGTGATTGAGTAAACTCCGTATGGTTACCCCGGGATAATTAAAAGCGGGAAAATACTTGCTGAAATCATCATCAATATTCAATTTGCCATCCTGCCAGAATTTTAATACTGCCATGGCAGTAAAAGTTTTGGATACAGAAGCAATGTGGAAAGGAGTATTGGCAGTAACAGTATCTTTTTCTCCCCAATGCCCCGTTCCCTGGTAATCTTCAAAAATAATATTTCCTTTTTTGGCAACAATAATTCCGCCATTAAAACCATGCCCTGCTAATTCAGTGTTATACCATTTTTTACAACCCATCGCCAATACCGCCGCTTCGTCTTTAGATATGGTACCTGGCGCCGGTAATGCTATCATGCTTGAATCGGCTCCCTTTTTGTCAGCTTTATTGGCTTCACTATTATTACAGGAGAAAAAACACAACGTAGTTGATATGGCAAAAATGGTTGAGGGTACTTTGGAAAACACAGTATATAAAACTCTTTTTATCTGTAGCATAATTTATTAAAGGGGATATGAAATATATTTGTGCAAAATAAATGGAAAAAAATGCCTGACAAAAAAATAACGAGTTATCCCAAAGAAAAGATCAACATTTTATTTTTAGAAAATATCAGTGATGTAGCAGTAAATTATTTTAAAGCTGCCGGATACAGCAATGTAAGAAAATTAAATGGTGCCCTAAGTGAAGAACAATTAATAAAGGAAATAAAAAATGTGCACCTGCTGGGAATAAGAAGTAAAACCAGGATCACAGCGAATATTTTGAATGCGGCAGAAAAACTCCAGGCTATTGGTTGTTTCTGCATAGGCATAAACCAGGTGGATTTGAAAGCAGCCACCAAAAAAGGCGTAGCCGTTTTTAATGCTCCTTACAGCAATACCAGGAGTGTGGCCGAATTGGTTATCGGATCGTCTATTATACTCATCAGGAAAATTATAGATAAAAATAATGCTGCTCATAAAGGTATCTGGATGAAAGATGCTACCGGCAGTTATGAATTAAGAGGCAAAACTTTGGGTATTATTGGTTATGGCAATATTGGCAGCCAGTTAAGTGTGCTGGCTGAAAGCCTTGGCATGAAAGTAATCTTTTATGATACGGAAACCAAGATGCCTTTAGGTAATGCTGAAGCCATGAAGACGTTAAAAGAATTAGTAAGCAAATCAGATGTCATCTCTTTACATGTGCCTGAATTACCCTCTACAAAAAACCTGATCAATAAAAACATTCTTAAGTTTTTTAAACCGGGAAGTATTTTGATCAATTATGCAAGAGGAGAAGTGGTGGACCTGGATGCCCTGGCTAAATCATTAACAGATGGTCAGGTGGGTGGTGCCGCCATCGACGTTTTTCCATGGGAACCAGAAAAAAATGGCGATACTTTTTCCACGCCACTCCAGGGATTAAAAAATGTTTTGCTGACACCTCATATTGGAGGAAGTACGCAGGAAGCCCAAAATAATATTGGTGATGATGTAAGCACCAAACTATTCAACTACCTGGAAAAAGGTGTAAGCTTTGGTTCACACACCGTACCTGCTATCAGCCTGCCTCCGCAGGAAGGTACACACCGTATTCTGCATATACATAACAATGTACCCGGTGTATTAAGTGAAATCAATACACAACTCTCAAAAATTAAAATCAATATACTGGGCCAATATTTAAAAACAAATGAAGCCATTGGATATGTGGTGCTGGATGTAGATAAGAACCTTAGTAAAAGAGCGCTTGAACTGCTGCAGCATGTAAAAGAAACAATTAAAGTAAGAATACTTTATTAACAATACTGATAGTAAGTATAAGACTCAGATAATAGATGGTTTAAGTGGAGCAAGCTGCTTATTTGCCTATACAAAATTTACTAAAAATATAATCCAACCGGTCTTCATTAGTAACCTCTCCAGTAATCTCTCCCAGGTAATGAAGGCAATGCCGGATATCTAATGCAAGTAAATCAATGGGAATGTTATTATTTAGTCCTTGATAAATATCGTTTAGAGATTGCGCTACTTGTTGCAAAGCTGTGTAATGCCGGGCATTCGTTACAATAGTATTTTCTGTTTGTATTGTTCCCTGCACCACTTTATCTACCATTCTCTCTTTTAATATATCAATATGAAAATGATTTTTGGCCGAAATAAATAAAATTCCATCGCCTGAAAATTTTTGCTGTGATTGCTCCTCACCCAATGCATCAATTTTATTTCCTACAGCGATATAATTTTTATTTTCCTGCTGCACCTGCAGCAATGCAGCTTCCACTTCTGCCTGCGACTCTTCATTCACATCAAACAGGTATAACACAAGATCTGCAGACTTCATCTTCTCCATACTTTTTTCTACGCCGATGGTTTCAATGGCATCTTTACTTTCTCTCAATCCGGCGGTATCAATTAAACGAAACAGAATACCATTGATATTTAATATCTCTTCAATTGTATCCCGGGTAGTACCGGCAATCTCACTTACAATAGCACGGTTTTCATTAAGCAAAGTATTTAGTAAAGTTGATTTGCCGGCGTTTGGTTTGCCAACGATGGCAATGCTGATACCATTTTTTATCACATTGCCCAACTGAAAGGATTGAAGTAAATCGCTGGTGATTTTCTGTGCATCATTTATCAGTTCATAAAGCTTAGTTCGGTCTGCAAACTCTACATCTTCCTGGGAAAAATCTAGTTCCAGTTCTATCAGTGCAGAGAATTTTATCAACTGTTCTCTCAGGTCTTTTAATACAACAGAAAATCCTCCACGAATATTATGCAAAGCGGTATTGCGGCTGGCTTCAGTATTGCTTGCAATCAGATCTGCCACTGCTTCAGCCTGGGTTAAATCCATTTTTCCTTTTAAGAAAGCCCGTTGGGTAAACTCACCTGGCCTTGCCAATCTTGCCCCTTTTTTTATAATTGCATTCATCACCTGCTCCTGAATAAATGGAGAACCGTGGCAACTGATCTCCACCACATCTTCCCCGGTATAACTTTTAGGATTTTTAAAGAGAGCAATCACCACTTCATCCAGTGCTTTACCGTTTTCTTTTAAAAAACCAACATGCAGTGAGTGAGAATTCTGTTCGGATAAATCCCTGGATGAGAAAAGGTTATTGATAATATCGATGGCTTTTATTCCACTGACACGGATAACCCCAATAGCTCCTATTCCATGTGGAGTTGCCAATGCCACGATTGTATCATCCCATCCTGAAAGTCTGCTGATCATGTGGCAAAGATACAGCCACTAAATTGATGAGCTGGTATTGAACATTATTTAGAATGCAATCTTCTTTTTTTCTGCGTCATTCAACCCGTCTATGTAATAACGTTTAATTTGATTGATGGTTACTTCGTCAGTGAGGTCTACAAAATTTTTAAAGCTTGAATTATCTGAAGGCTTAATGATTAATACAAATCGATCTTTCTTACCCGTAACATCTAATACTTTTTTCTTTTTTTGTTGAATGATTTGCCTGATACTTTTATAGTCTGTTATTTTTATTTCTGTTGTGTCAATAGAGCCTTCATAGTATTGGATCATATCATTATCACAAAGCACTGTTGTTAGTACACAAGACGTGCAGATATCATCAGTAATGGTGGTCTTATCAAAAGGCACTTCCACCTTCATTACTGTTGGCGTTGCCATAGTAGTGGTAAAAACAAAAAATGTAATAAGAAGAAAACCAAGATCAACCATTGGTGTCAGGTCAACTTTTGTAGATTTCTTTACCATCCTTTTTCCTGATTGATGATGGTTGTTTGCAGGTCTATCTATTGCTGCCATAAAATTATTTTTTAATGAGATGGCATTAGAAATATATTCCACAGAAAATTGTATACAATTTTCATATTTTCTTCCAACAAATAAGGAACAAAAAACCCCTTGAAAATGAAGGGGCTAATTATTACAATCATCGAATTTATTGCTCTTGCACAATAAATGATACAGGCTGTCTACGATAGGCATTAACGTTAGTACCATTCTGTAAAGCTGGTTTCCAGTTCGGGCCTTTCTTAATACATTTTATCGCCTGTTCTTCCATACCAAAACCAAAATTTGTTTCTGCCTGCACATCGCTGATGCTGCCATCTTTACTTACCACAAATTTTATAATTACCTGGTACTTTCCCGGTGCAGCACCATTTTCAAAAGGATTAAAGCCCTCCAGGTTTTTTTGTACAAATCTTGCCCAGGCTTCATTACCACCAGGGAATTCTGCTTCTCTTTGCACACTGGTAAAAATTTTATCTCCTTCATCTCCCTTTGGTGCTTCTATTACCTGCGATGATGCAACATCTACCGGTGCCTGCACAATTGCATTTGTATTATCACTCTCTACCGTTTTGGTGCTGATAGTTTGATCGTCTTTAATCTCTTCAATTTTTTCATCTTCCTTTACCTTGTCATCCTTTACAATAACAGGTGGTACAAATCTTTTTTGATTTAGTTCTGCAGGAGGTATCACTTTTACGGGAGGTGGAATTGGAGGTAATACTTCTTTTTCTTTAATACTTCTAATTTCCATATCCGCTACATCAATCTTATCCAAAATATTTTTATTTTTCATACCGGCAACAACAACCGTAATACAAATCACCAGGAAAAATATGCCGGTTATTAACAAGGCTTTTTTAATTCTTCCATTGTAAGTAATACGCAGCTCGTAAGCGCCATACTGTTTATTTCTACCATCAAAGATGATATCAAGAATGTTTGCAGTTAGAATTTTATTTGTTTCCATTTTAATAAGTTTTGTCTATTTAGATTCGGAAGGATGCTGCTTCCATAAACATGCAAAAAATATTTTTAATGAAAAATTTTACCATGCAAAAAGCCCCTTCAAAATTGAAGGGGCTCTCTATTAAAAAATTATTCCTTTATTGTTATTGTTCTTCTACAATAAATGTAACAGGTTGACGCCTGTAAGCATTTACGTTACGACCGTTCTGTAAAGCCGGTTTCCAGTTAGGACCTTTCTTAATACATTTGATAGCCTGCTCTTCCATGCCATAACCAAAGCTTGTTTCAGCCTGTACATCGCTGATGCTGCCATCTCTGCTTACCACAAATCTTACAATTACCTGGTATTTTCCGGGGGCTGCTCCATTGTCAGCCGGATTAAATCCCTCCAGGTTTTTCTGAACATATCTTGCCCAGGCTGCATTACCACCAGGAAATTCAGCCTCATTTTCCACCTTAGTAAAAATTTTATCTTCTTCGTCACCCTTAGGAGCCTCTACCACTTGTGTTCCTTTATCTTCCACAGGAGCCTGCACTACCGCATCCTTATTTTCACTTTCCACAGTTTTGGTACTAATAGTCTGGTCTTCCTTAATCTCCTCAATTTTTTCATCCTGCTTTACATCCTCATCCTTAACAATTTTGGGAGGAGTAAATTTTACCTGGTTAATTTCCGGTGGCGGTGGTGCTTTGGGTGGTGGTGGCGGAGGAGGTGGTGGCGGTGCCTCATTCTTTTTTACCTCTGCCATTTGAGTGTCAATTACATCTATATCCTCCGGCCCTGATTTCTTTCTCATACCGGCAAACACAGATGTAAGAAAGATCAGTAAGGCCAGGCCTGCTGTTAATAACAAAGCTTTTTTAAGCCTGTCATTGTATGTTTTACGCAGATCGTAAGCGCCATACTGCTTATTCCTTCCATCAAAAATGATGTCCAGTACGTCTGCAGTTAATATTTTATTTACGTCCATTTTAAAAAGATTTGTTTATTTAGATTCAGAACCTGCTAAGATTCCATAAACTATTTAATACCATTTGCCTGTTCGGTAAGTCTTATCAATTCCGATTCCGTATCACTCATGTCAACCTCGGCATAGTGACCCGGAGGCACCGCATTAATAGACATTTCATCCAGGATATCAATGGCATTTTTAAAGGTTGCTTCTTTATCAGATTTAATGATATACATTAAGTCGCCTATAGGAGTTCCTTTTTTCTTGTCCAGTATAACCTGCCTGATGTCCATAAAATTAGTGCTCTTAAATTGCGCTGAAGCATTTTCAGGACTTAATTCACCCATGTAATAATATACCTGATCATTCTTTCCCAATAATATAGTCATAGCACCTGAATTCTTTACTTTCA
>JAYVLZ010000114.1:0-2875 GCA_043759175.1 Chitinophagaceae bacterium
ATGTAATCGTTAAATGAACCTCTTCGTGCCGGCTCATCAACATTCATCAATCCACTAAATGGCGAGTTGCTGCTAATGCTGTTGCCTGTTGGTTCATTCACCACTTTAATTTTTACAGCATTGCATTTTAATATTTTTCCATCTGCAACAGCTGTGGTGGGGCCAATGGTAAAATCACCTTTGCCCTTTGGTTTAAGAATAAAGGTAATGCCGGTATATTGAGTGGTATTACCATTGATACTTTCCATTCCGCTTTCCTGGTTGGGTCCGCTTATGATGATGAATTTATCCAGCACAGGAGAGTTGATGTTCTGCACATCGCTGGCATTTTCCACCAACAGTTTTAATTCTGCTGTTTCATCTTTACCAATGATGGCGGGAGAAATTTTTGCAGTAAACTTTGCCTGGGCCGTTACTGAATAATTGAATCCAGTAAATAAAATCAAGAGGATAAATATGTTGAGTTGCCGGCGTTGCATAGTGAAAGCATAAAAGTAGTTCATCAATAATAACCGGGGTAAAAGAATTTTTTAAACGGTTGAAATAAAATGTTAACGATAGGGCGGAAATGCTACTGTTGCTGTACCATGCTTTAGTTTAGATGGTTTATAGGTTTAGAAGTTTAGGTTGCAGACTAAGCAAGAATTCAGCAATAAAACAATTCCTTTACAGATCTCCCAACTGTGGTCTTAATACAATGTCTTCAACAACAGCCGCAGGTGAAAGTTTTACTGCTGTCAAAATAATTTTAGCAATATCATCTGCCTCCATAATGCGGTGTTTTGAATTATCATAATCTCCCCAGGAATCTGTAAGAATGGCCCCCGGAGAAATGGCACACACTTTTATATTATAAGGTTTTAATTCTTCCCGTAAATTTTTACTAAAGCCCAGCATGGCAAACTTACTGATGCTGTAGCTGCCGCCATTATGGTATGCCTGCAAGGAAGCAATGGAACAGATATTAAAAATATAGCCCGTTTTGGCTGTCATCATTTTTGGCAACAACACTCTTGTAAGATGATAGACGCTGTACACATTTGTTTCAATCATTTGTTCCAGGATACCGTCTGCTTCATTGTACACACTTCCCGGCAAAAATAATCCGGCATTATTCACTAAAATATCCGGAGTTGCCTGTTCATTTACCCAGTTACCAAACCCAATGGCCTGTTGCTTTTTTGAAAGATCAAATGCTTTTGCTTTTATTACGGCACCGCTGTTGCTGGTTTGCAATGCAGCAACGGTGTTATATAAATTCACTTCATTCCTGGCACATAAAAAAAGATGGGCACCTTCTGCGGCAAATAAAGTTGCAACTGCTTTGCCAATGCCTTTGGAGGCGCCTGTTATCACCACATTTTTTCCTTTCAGAGAAACATTGTTAGTGCTCATAGTAAAAAATGATTTTAAGTTTTTACAATTTTAACGCATTAAAAATAATAAATACGTCATTTTTGCAGTTATATCAAAATGAAGTACAAACATCTCTTTTTTGACCTGGATCATACCCTCTGGGATTTTGATGCCAATGCTAAAGAAACGCTGACAGAAGTGTATGCGTTATTTGAGCTGGAGCAAAAGGGTGTGGTACCTTTTGAGGACTTTTACAAACTGTATAAGATTCACAATGAAATTTTATGGGACCGTTATCACAAAGGGTTTGTTACCGGCGAAGAACTGAAGTGGAAGCGTATGTGGAGAACCCTGCTGGAATTTAAAATTGGAGATGAGCCATTGGCTAAAGAGATGAGTGAAAAATTCCTGGGGATACTGCCAACAAAAAAATTATTGTTCCCCAATACCATTGAAGTGCTGGATTACCTGCTGGATAAAAATTATCAGCTTCATCTTATTACCAATGGTTTTGAAAATACACAATGGAAGAAATTAAATAACAGCGGGCTGAATATTTACTTCACCCATGTGGTCACTTCTGAAGGCAGCAACAGTATTAAACCACATAAAGAAATTTTTGATTACGCACTCAATAAGGCAGGCGCCGAATTGCACCATAGTATTATGTTAGGAGATAATTTAGATGCAGATATTCAGGGTGCCATTAATGCAGGGATGGATAATATTTTTGTAAATCACCTTCATACTACCACTACACTACAACCCACCTATACCATTACTGATCTAAGCGAATTAAAAGCAATCTTCTAATAAAAAAAATCCCTTCCAGGTGAGAAGGGATTTTTAAATTCGTTTATAAGCAGACTTAGATTTTTGCAGTTTTGTCCTTTTCTTTTCCGCAGGATTTACCACTTTTTTTGCAACAGGATTTAGTGCATTTCTTTCCTTTTTTTCCGTTGTCAGCAAATGTTACTCCCGTAACCAGTAATGCTGCAGTAGCTAATAACAATATTTTTTTCATACGTGTAATAATTTAGTTTTTATTTGCTTGAAAACGTAAATATACAAGGTTAATTGTATTTTTTCAACAGCTAATTTGTTAAAAGAATTATCCTAAAGTAGCAATTACTGTTACTCCTCCCTGCACCATCTGGTTAAGGCTTACATTCACTTTGGTACCTACCGGCAACAGCAGATCTACCCGGCTGCCGAATTTGATAAAGCCCATTTCATCTGCTTGATTTACTTCCTGGCCAATCTTGAGGTAGTTGATGATTCTTTTAGCTAAAGCGCCTGCTATTTGTTTTACTAATATCTCTGTTTCGCCTTTTCTTATTACCACTGAATGCCGTTCATTATCTGTGGAAGATTTAGGGTCCCATGCCACCAGGAATTTGCCTTTGTGATATTGATTGTACACCACTTTCCCACCCAGCGGATTGCGGTTAACATGTACATTGGCAGGACTCATAAATATAGATACCTGCAGTCTTTTTGTTTTGAAGTATTCATTGTC
>JAYVLZ010000115.1:0-4072 GCA_043759175.1 Chitinophagaceae bacterium
ATTGTTTTACCGTATGGGCACCCAATGCTACAAAGGTTTCTATCGTCGGCAATTTTAATGACTGGAAAAAAGAGGAATATCCTTTATTTGTACGGTTAGATAAATCCGGAATATGGGAAGGGTTTATACCTCACTTTAAAAAAGGGGAAGTGTATAAGTATCATATGAGGGGTTATAAGGGAGTAGAGATTGATAAAGGTGATCCTTATGCAAACTTTTGGGAGAAGCGTCCACAAACGGCATCCATCACCTGGCATTTGCAGGATAACTGGAAAGATGGCGAATGGATGGATAACCGTAAACAAAATAATGCACTTACAGCACCATGGAGTTTATATGAAGTGCATCTTGCAAGCTGGATGCGGCCGGATAAAAACGATGAAGAAACATATAATTCTTACCAGCAAATAACAGAGCGGCTTGTGCCTTATGTAAAAGAACTGGGTTTTACGCATGTGGAGTTTATGCCAGTTATGGAACATCCATTTGATGGCAGCTGGGGTTACCAGGGTACAGGTTTCTTTGCACCCACCTCCAGGTTTGGTGCGCCAGAAGATTTTATGGCAATGGTGGAAGCATTTCACAATGCAGGTATTGGTGTAGTATTGGACTGGGTGCCCTCTCATTTTCCGTACGATTCTCATGGCCTGTTTATGTTTGATGGCACTCACACCTACGAGTATGCAGATATGCGTAAAGGTTTTCACCCAGACTGGAACAGTTATATTTTTAATTATAAAAGGGGAGAAGTAAAATCTTTCCTCATCAGCAGTGCCCGTTTTTGGTTTGATAAATTTCATATTGACGGCATCCGGGTAGATGCGGTAAGTTCTATGCTTAAACTGAATTATTCAAGAGGCGAGGGACAATGGGAACCCAATGAATATGGTGGTAACGGTAATATAGAGGCCATTGCATTTATCAAAGAACTGAATGAAACCTTGTACCGTGATTTCCCAGATATTCAAACCATCGCTGAAGAAGCAACAGACTGGCCAAAAGTAAGCCGGCCTACTTTTCAGGATGGACTTGGCTTTGGTATGAAATGGATGATGGGATGGATGCATGATACACTGGATTATTTTAAATTTGATCCTGTTTTCCGTCAGCATCATCAAAATAAATTTACTTTCAGCATGGCGTATTTTTATGATGAGAACTTTATGCTGCCACTGAGCCATGATGAAGTGGTACATGGTAAAAGCCCAATGATCTATAAAATGCCGGGTGATGAGTGGCAGAAGTTTGCTAACCTGAGATTATTGTACACTTATATGTTTACACATCCGGGAGGAAAGCTGTTATTTATGGGTAATGAATTTGGCCAGACAACTGAGTGGAATTATAAAAGCGAACTCGACTGGGATTTATTGAAGTTTGAACCGCATAAAAAAATGCAGGCGTGTATAAAAGGGTTGAATCATTTATACAAGTCACAACCGGCCCTGCATGAAAGACAATTTGAGATAGGAGGGTTTGAATGGGTGGACCTGAATCACCGGGCAGAAGGTGTATTGGTTTACCGAAGAAACGGTAAAAACAAAGAAGATGACCTGCTGATAATATTAAATACTACTCCTGTAGTAAGAATGGACTGGAAGATAAATGTGTATGATAAAGCTAAATGGAATGAAATATTCAATAGCGATAATATCAATTTTTATGGTACCGGCAATGTTTTCAACCCATCTCCGGAGGTAACACTGGTTGATAAAAATTCAGCGCTTTACGAAATAAACTGTCATCTGCCAGCGTTAGGAGCTGTAGTATTTAGATAATCCCGTACATTTTTTGGAATAATTATTGTAAACAAGAACCTATGAAAAAGTCCCCCATGACTGTCATGCTGTTAATGGCATCCATTCCGTTGTTTGCACAACAAACAGACAGTGCAGAATTCTATTTTCAAAAAGGCATTGAACAAAGAGCAGCAAAGAAATATTTGCTTGCATCAAATGCTTTAGATAAGGCTGTTCAATTCAATCCCAAATACAAAGAAGCCTGCCTGGAGAATGGATATGTAAATCTTGAAATGCGTAGAACTGATAATGCTATCAATAGTTTTTCTAAAGTAATAGAAATAGATCCTGCCAACATCCAGGCAATAAATGAGCTGATGGAACTATATTATAACTACCGTCAATTTTCGAAGGCTAAAGAAATGGCTGCTAAATGTACTTCCTGTTTAAAAGCAGAAAAAATTACTGCGATGTGTAATTTCCAGGAAGAGGATTATGGGAATGCAGTAAAAGGGTTGATGAGTTATTTAGCCAATAATTCACAGGACGCTGAAGCTACTTATACATTGGGAAGAAGCTACCTTGAAATGGAACAATTTAAACAGGCTATTCCCTACTATGCAAAAGCAGTAATATTAAATGAAGAAAAAAATATGTGGGCCTATGAACTGGGGATGATCTATTATACCATTGAAGATTTTAAAAATGCAGTTGTGTATTTTAATAAAGCAGCAGATAAAGGGTATCCTAAAAAAAGCGATTTCTTTGAAAATCTTGGGTACGCTTATATGTATTCAGGGCAAACCGAGCAGGGAGAAAAAATGCTAACGGAACTGATGGCTAAAAAACCAGAAAATAAAGAAATGCTACGTGATATTGCGGAAGTATTTTATCAAACAAAAATGTACGACAAGTCTTTAGGCTATTGCCAAAAATTAATGGAAATGGATATGAAAGATGGGAAAGCCCTTTACCAGGCAGGATTATGTTTTCAAAAGATGGGACAAAAGGATAAAGGTCAGGCGATGTGTGACCAGGCAATAGAACTGGATCCTTCGTTGGCGGGTAAGCGGCAGAAGCAAATGTCACCTGGTCTTTAATAATTTTTATACGGTTTAAGATAGATATAAGATCCCGGTTAGCTGATAGAAAGCTAACCGGGATTTTCTTTTAGTGATGTTAGTTCATCATCAAAACATTAACGCTTCGCTGTAAAATATTAAAAGCAATCTCTGCCATCATATTTTCTTTATCCAGGGTGGGGTTAACCTCAGTGATTTCAAAACAACATATTTTCCGGTTTTGCATAAACTTGCTGATTAAATCTTCAGCCTCTCTTTCTTTTAAACCATTGCTTACCGGTGTGCCGGTGCCTCTTGAAATAGAAGAATCCAAACTGTCCACATCAAAGCTTACATAGATATCTGTACAGTCAGATAAATAACGCAGCACTTTTTTGCTTACACTTTCCACACCATTGCGCCTTACTTCATTAGTGGTAATAATTTTGATGCCATATTTTTCAATCAATGCTTTTTCCTCCGTTTCATAATCTCTCAATGAGATGAATACAATGTCTTCCGGTAAAACTTTGGGACTAATTTTTCCAATATTTTTTAACTGGTTCCAGAGTTTTTCTGTCTTTTCATCCAGGTTATGCACTTTACATTCCTGGTTATCTTCGCCAATGGTAGCGGCCAGTGGCATACCATGCATGTTACCAGTAGGTGTGGTGTAAGGCGTATGCAGATCGGAATGAGCATCAATCCATATTACACCCAATTTGCTTTTAGGCCTGGCCATTTTAATACCGGCAATAGTACCGCCTGATGTGCTATGATCACCACTTAATATTACAGGGAAGAAGTTATTTTTAATGGTATCACATACAGCCTTGCTTACTTTTTCATACATGGAGTTAATACCCTGTATCCGTTTTGCATAAGGAGACTGTATGGGCTCAAACAATAAATTATTTTCTACTTCAATTTTTTCGGAAGGAAAGTGTACGAAAAAGTTGCTCATAAAATCAAGTGCTGCAATCTTAATTGCTTCCACTCCTAAACTGGCACCACGTGTACCGGCACCTATTTCACTCGGCACTTCTATTAGTTTAATATTTTTCATAAAAAAAATTAAAATTGCAGTAAACAAAGGGATACAACTATTAAATAAAATAGCCCTGTTAAGATGATGCTGGCAGCACCACTGCAATCGTTGAGCAACAAATTTATAACTTTCCCTTTAAAGGATCATTTCCTTTAATAGTACCAACTATTTTTATTGGCCTGAACCTTACAAACATATCTTCACTATACCAGTTTTCTTTTCTT
>JAYVLZ010000116.1:0-8476 GCA_043759175.1 Chitinophagaceae bacterium
AGAAAATTTATCTTTGAATTTCATACTATAAATTTAATGAATACACTGGCAATTTCCCCAAAAGGGCTTATTTCTGGTTACAGAAATTCATAGTATCTTGTTTGAAGAATATCAATTTCCAGCGGATAAAATCATTATTTTTGAAGGCTACTATTTGCTTTTTTACAAAAGTTATTAGAAACAAAGCGGCTTTAAAAATATTAAGGTAAAATGCAATCAGCTAATGCAAATAATGAAAAGCAGAAAACTTTTAAAAACAAGGATATACTTTCCTTTTTTTTAAAACTGCTGGCGCTGGTTTCTGTTTGGTTTGTTTTTTATGCCCTCATTTTACGACCCGGAAGAACAATAGACAGGCCGCTAACAAATTTTGTTACCAATGCTGCTACCAATGTTATTAATATACTCTCCCCGAATTCAGCATCGCTTTCATGGTATGAAGAACCTGTTCATAAAGACAGGAATTTTCTAATAAAAGAAGGTAAAAAAGTTTTGGGAATACATGATGCCTGTAATGGTATAGATCTTATGTTTATTTACATTGGCATAATAGTATTGCTACCCTACCCGGCAAAACGTAAACTCCTTTTTAGTATAGGAGGCATAGCAGCTATCATCCTGGCAAATATTATCAGGGTTTGTTCGCTGTATTATATTTACAGGTATCACAGTGCTGCTTTTCAGTTTAGCCATCACTATGTTTTTACCATCCTTATGTATGTGCTGATATTTTATGGCTGGTTATTGTTTATTAAAAAAGGTAAACCAAATGAGCAAAGCAGTTAAAGTATTTATTCTGTACATAATTTTTCTGCTTGTTTGTTCTCTTATTTTTAGCTTGTTTAACATCAGCAGCGACTTCCATAATATTTCAGGCTCCATCTACCGGGTAAAACCAATTATAATACCTACAATCATTGGTGGTATTATAGCTTTAAATTATACAGTTCCCAAAAAATTCCTTAAAATTTTTCTTATTATTTATTTTTCTCTTTGGGCGTTAAGGTACCTGGTTCTTTTTGCTGCAGACAATGTTGGTGAAGTGTATTTATTTAACAGGACATTCCGGTTTGATATTATCATTGCAAATTATTATAAAACAGCTTCAAGATTAGAAACGCCACTTCCTTTTGTAATCTTTTGGTTCATTTATTATTTCTATACAAGAATGGAGAAATCAATAGGAAATAATAAAGAAACTTAGCTTTAAACTCTAATCAACAAAATAAGGTTACTATTAATTTTTTTATTACTGAAGGGGGAAACAGGTTATAGAAAGTTTCGAATTCTTATTATGAGAGAATTTGCTTTTAATCAGCTGGAAGTTTACAAAAAACACCTGTTATATTAATTATATAAAACAGCGCAAAGACAGGAGAAGTTAAAAAAAATTACCTGAGGTTTGTATTCAGATTTGAGAATATTAAATTATTACATCTTTATTAAAAGCAAGCTCCTTTCCTTTATTATTAGTTTTATTAGGGGCATGGTTAAATTCAGGAAGCATTCTATTAAGGAGTGCCGGTATTCCTTCATTATTATGAGACATGGCTACCTCATACAACTCTTTCAGCAAAGTATAAAATTCAGGAGCGGTATCCGTACATTTTTTTGCTCTTAATATTTTGGGATGATCTGTTTCTGCAAACTCTTCAGAATCCTTAAATAATTCTTCATACATTTTTTCTCCTGGTCTTAGCTGGGTAAACTTAACTTCTATATCCTGCCCCGGAACCAACCCTGCTAACTGAATCATCCGCTTTGCAAGATCAAGTACTTTAACAGGCTTGCCCATATCAAACAACAATATATCACCTGAACGACCAATTTTTCCAGCTTCCAAAACGAGTTTAGCAGCTTCGGGAATAGTCATAAAATACCTGGTTATTTCAGGATGTGTAATGGTAACAGGTCCTCCTGCAGCTATTTGTTTTTTGAAGGTTGCCACAACAGAGCCAGCCGAGCCTAATACATTTCCGAAACGTGTAGTAATGAAACTTGTATTTGATTCAAAACGGTCATTTAATGATTGTACGTAAATCTCTGATACCCTTTTTGAGGCGCCCATGATATTGGTGGGGTTAACAGCTTTATCGGTAGAGACTAACACAAATCTTTTTACACTGAAACTCAGTGAAAGATCTGCAACAACCTTTGTTCCAAAAATATTGGTAAGCACAGCTTCACTGGAAAACTCCTCCATCAATGGTACATGCTTATAAGCAGCTACATGAAATACCACATCAGGCTTATGCTCATTAAATACCTTTTTCATTCTTTGATAATCCCTGGCTGAAGCTACTTCAACATCCATAGCCATTTTCTTAGACAACCCTATTTGCCTCAATTCGTATTCCAGATCAAACAATCCGGATTCCGACTGATCGAGCAAAATTATTTTTTTAAGATTTTTTTTTATTAACTGCCTGCAAATTTCACTACCGATAGAACCAGCTGCACCGGTTACCAGTATTACTGAATCCTGGTAACTGTCATTTGACAAATCATTAGGAAGAACTATTTCATCTCTTTGAAGCAGCTCTTCAATATTCATTCCTTTAACCTGGTTTTTCTGGAAAAGACCACCTGACCATTGATTGGCATGAGGAACCAAATTTATTTTTACTTTAAAAGGTGCACACAAATCAGTAATGGCAATTTTTCTTTCTACTGATAATTTGTCAATAGCAATATATAATTGAGTTATCCTTTTTTCTTTTATCAATTTAGTGAGCTGAGGATCTACAGCACTGTAGATGGGTAAGCCTTCTATTTTTTTCCCAATTTTATAAACACTATCATCAATAAAGCCTACTAAGTTGGTATTAATTTTAGCATCCTGCTCCAGCACCTTTTTTGTTATCTGCCCCATCATACCGGCGCCAAAAATCAGCGTCTTATCTGCGGCGGCAGGCTTTGACTGTGCCCGGAAATATATTTCCTTAACCAACAAACGAAAAGCAACTAAAAGAAAAATAACCACAAACAGATTGATGAGCAATAGAGGTATATTGATCATTTTGGTTATTAAACTATTGCTGTTTGAAGGAAAATAAATTACCATCCATAAACCAAGCTGAAGAAAAGCAAACTTGATGATTCTTACAATGTCTTTGATTTCAGAATACCTGATAATCCCTTTGTATATTGCCATGGTTGCAATACAAATAGATCCTATCACCAGGTTAGTAATAAGGCCTGGCAAAGTATAAAATAAACTTATACTGTTAACTGAAAAACGATGTATGAGAAAAAATGAAAGAAGAAAGGATAAGCTTATCAGAACAATATCGCAGGAAAAAATGATCCACCGGGGAGCAAAGTTTTGGAAATATCTCTTTGGCATATTTAACTCTTTTATATACTCATTAATATTATATACGGGTATAACATTAATGAGTTATTAATTTTAATATACAAGAAAAAGAATAATCTTTTATGTATCTGGTCGGCTGTTATAAGACGATTAGGGCCACAAAAATATATCATTTTTTCTTATAACCTAACTATTTGTTTTTAAGTTTAAAACGTTAGTAAAACCCTTGTTTGAAACAAGTAGATTACTAAACGATGATCATTATGAATTATTACAAACCAAAAATATTTTATTAATTAATCATTATCTTTTTTATTGAATTCACTACAAATTCCAGGTCTTTATCTGATAAATTACTTCCCGAAGGAAGGCAGAGGCCATTATTAAAAAGCTGTTCAGAAACACCATCGCCGTAAAAAGGATAGGATTCAAAAACAGGTTGCAAATGCATTGGTTTCCACAAAGGGCGGCTTTCAATATTCAGTTGTTCCAGGTGCAGCCTGATATCTTCCCGGCTTTTTCCTGCAACTTTTGAGTCAACTAAAATTGTTGTTAGCCACCGGTTGCTGAAATAAGTATCCGGTTCATTTAAAAAAGATATTCCTTCTATTTTCTTTAGCGCATTTTGGTAAAAAGAGAAATTCGCTCTTCTTTGTTCAATTCGTAAAGGCAATATTTCTAACTGTCCTCTTCCTATTGCTGCACAAACATTACTCATCCTGTAGTTATATCCAATTACTGAATGCTGATAATGTGGTGCTGCATCCCTTGCCTGTGTAGCCAAAAACCTTGCCATTTTAATATATTCTTCATTGCCTGATATCAACGCACCGCCACCGGATGTGGTAATAATTTTATTACCGTTAAAGGATAAAATACCCAATTTTCCAAAACTGCCGCAGGGTTGCTCATTAATGGAAGAGCCCAATGCTTCAGCAGCATCTTCTATTACCGGGATATCAAATTCATTGGCAACCGCTATAATTTCCTTCATTTTAGAAGGCATGCCATACAAATGCACCGGTATAATTGCTTTTGGTTTTTTACCTTTCGATAACCTGTCTTTAATAGCTATCCGTAAAAATTCAGGACTCATATTCCAGGTATCTGTTTCCGAATCAACAAAAACAGGTGTGGCACCCTGGTAAACGATGGGATTAGCAGATGCTGAAAATGTAAAACTCTGGCAAATGACTTCGTCACCTGCCTTAACGCCCAGGATAATTAATGCCAGGTGAATGGCAGCAGTACCACTACTTAAAGCTGCAGCCTCCTTTACATTAGTATAAGCAGCCAGTTCTTTTTCAAATCCATCAACATGAGGCCCTAATGGCGCTATCCAGTTGGTATCAAATGCCTGTTGTACATACTCTCTTTCTTTTTCTCCCATATGTGGGGAGCTTAACCAAATTTTATTATTCATAAATACAGATACTAATTATAAACTTTATTGCCAGGCATTCATGGAGCACCAGATTGGCAAGGTCAATATTAAATACATTTCAATGAATGATCTTCCGGTGACTTATTGGTTTTTAAAATTTGTGGAAGCAGCAATTGATTTATAAAAACAGTTGTCTAAAAAAAAGAATTGCCCATGGCATATCAATTTTTTGCCTGGTACAGCGTAAACCTATCCTTTAACTTAAGAAATTTTACTTCTATCAGGTAATAACTTAGCGAAGCGAAAATATAAGTAACAAAAAAACAAAAAACAAAATCTACAAAAATATTACCTGTTAGTAATTTATGTGCTACAAGAGATATTGCAAGTGGATGGTAAACATATAAACCATAACTTATTTTACCTGTATATGAAAAATATTTAGTTGTTAATAATTGATTAATAAAATTACTTTTCTTAATTGAAATAAGTAAACCTATTATTGAAAAATAAAAAAATGCCAGTACAGGATACTTAAGTAATTCTTTTGTAATTAGCATGCGATCATTAAGATAAAATATAAGTACTCCAACAAAAATTGTTGCTGTAAAAAATAAAAATACAAAAACCTGAACCTGCTTTTTAAGGGGCCTTCTTTCAATAAGCGCCAGAATGGCCCCGATTGCTAACTGATCAATTCTGGTAAAGGTGAAATAACCAATAAAGTATCCATTATTCAGCATTAGTATCTTCACAATAAATGTTGCTAAAATTATTGAAACGATAATAACCACAGTATTTCGTATGTTAAAATAATAAATAATTAATGGCCAAAAAAAATAGAAATGTTCTTCTACAGCAAGGGACCAAAAATGGCCCGGGCCTTTATTATGTTGCCAGTTAAAGGTTGATGCAAAATTTTGCAAATAGATTAAACTATAAACCTGATCAACAAATGGGGTAATATTCAAGCCAGAAAATAATGGCTGCAGGTAAAAAAAAATAAACAGGAAGGAATAATATAAAGGGAAAATTCTAAGAGATCTTCTTATATAAAAATTGCTAAAAAAATTATCCTGGTTTTTAGAATTTAATAATATCCGGGTGATCAGGAAACCAGACAATACAAAGAATAAAGAAACGCCTGTTTGTCCAAAATCAGCAACTTTAATTGCAGAAGGCAACCAGCTTGCATCATAGTTTTTAATAATTGGTAAAGTAAAAAAATGAAACCAAATTACCATCAATGCAGCAATACCCCTAACGCCATCTAAATTCTTGTAATAGATTAGTTTCACTTCTTATTTTTTATTTATACAAATGATATTGAAAACATGCTGCGAAAAATCTTTTTTATTTCAGTTGATAAGCTCCATTCAATAAATATGAATTAACTCAGGAAAATAAATTTATCAGGAAAATGACAGGTGATAAAGAGAGTGCAGGTAGATTTATAAAAAAGAATATAAATAGTATAGCTGGTGATAATGCAAGTAAGCGTACCGATATCATATTTATTAATCAGGCCAACAACTGCTGCCTCACTAATAATAATTTTCTACAACAAATTTTATTGCTTGAAAATAATTTTGCCAAACATCAGTGTAATGTAACACCACCATCAATTTTTATGGTACTGCCGGTCATCCATTCTGTAGCATCAGACAAAAGATATATGGCAGCATATGCTACTTCTTCAGGATTACCGAATCTGCCCAGTGGGAATTTTTTTTCATAGTTTGCTAAATCTTCCTGTGTAAGCACATTTGTCAGATTAGTTTTAATCAATGCAGGTTCAATGCAGTTTACCCTGATACCCTTTTCTGAAAGCTCCAGGGCCATACCTCTTGCAAGAGAATTAACAGCACCTTTAGAAGCCATATACATAATGTTGCCTAAAGATGCCACTGTTGCAGCAATGGAGGAAATAAATACAACAGAGCCTTTATTATTTAATAATTTCTTTTTAATTATCTGCTGGCTTAGTATTGCCGGTGCAAAAAGATTGGCACTCATGATTTGCTGCAATACTTTTTCTGAGATAAATTTTAATGGTAATTTTTTAATAACCGCAGCACAATGTACCACGCCATCCAAACTGGGTAATAAGGAAACAAGTTTTTCTATATCATCACCCAAAGTTAAATCGGCCTCAAACTGGTAATTAGTTTTAGCTGCGTCCAATGCCAAAAATGTTTCTTGCAATCTATCCCTGCTTCTTGCGGTAATAATTATATTAGCCCCCATTTTTGAACACTCAACAGCAATCGCTTTTCCTATACCGGAAGAAGCACCGGTTACCAATATTGTTTTTCCATCTAATGAAAAAGGATTGTAGTTCATTAATAAATTGATTTAAATTTCCACTATTTCACTGATAAAACAATCCTGAAAATTTAGCACTGCAGATGCCCATGATACACCCACGCCAAAGCCAGACAGCAAGAGTTTCCTGGGTTCCATCAGCTGGTCTTTTAATTCAGAAACAATGGTAAGTGGAATAGATACAGAAGATGTATTTCCAAATTTTTCAATTGTAGAGGGTACTTTCTCTTTTGGCAATTTTAGTTTCCTGGCTAAATAACTATTCATAAAATCATTGGCCTGGTGAAATACAAAAAAGTCTATACCGGACTTTTCTGTTCCGGATAAAGTTAACAGTTCATGAATGTTTGCCGGTATTTCCCTCAGCACAAAGTTAAACACCTCACCCCCATCCATATATCCATGTTCATCTGTGCGGATATTTCCATGCTCATCCACCACTCTTTCCTGTAAGGTATCTGCAGTGCTGATATTTCTATATCCACCGGCATTAATTTTTATTAAATTCTCAAGAGATCCGTCAGAATGAAGTGAGAAAAAACTTGCGCCAAATTTTGGATCCGGTTCTATCAATGCTGCAATCCCTCCGTCTCCAAACAAAAAAGCAGTTTTCCTGTCTTTAGGGGAATAAATTCTGGATCTTGTTTCACCATCCAGCAGCAGAGCTTTTCGCAAGCCAGCGGCCTGCATATAGCTGAATACAGTGGATAAACCATAAACAAATCCGGAGCAACCTAAACTTATATCAAAGGCCATCGTGTGTTTTCCCAGACCGAGCCGATGCTGTAACAGAATAGATGTAGCCGGCATTCGATAATCCGGCGTTTGAGACACGAATATGAGTAAATCAATTTCCTGCCGGTCAATCTGCATATCAGACAATAATCTTTCTGCTGCCGCAAAACACAGATCAGATGAACAGGTTTTTTCATCAACAAACCTGCGCTGCTTAATACCAACCTTATCAACAATTTCTTTTACTGCTTCTTCCGGGAAAAACGCAGTGTACTTATAATTGTCAATTACATTGGCAGGAACTGCTGCTGCCATTCCGGTAATACCCACATTATTAAAACTGAGAAAAGCCATAATGGTTTTTTCTATTTGTAACTGTCAACTGATTTAGCGTAACTAAATTATTATACTTTTTGCAGGTCAATCTCCTGAAATAATTGACCAAGTGTATGCATATCTTTAAATTTATTTCCTTCTACAATTACGCCATATTCTTCATCAATCGCTGCAATTACAGACAATAAACCCAAGGAATCCCATTCAGCATATTCTTTAAATCTGTCATCCATTTTAAGGTCTCGTCCTTCAATTTCAAGCGTTTCTTTAATCAGGTTTAAAAATTTTTCTTCCATATCATATATTTTATTATTTCAAAATTATAATTCAACCACTTCGGTACAGGCAATATTATTCAGATCAAATAATGCAGACCCCCA
>JAYVLZ010000117.1:0-6416 GCA_043759175.1 Chitinophagaceae bacterium
ATTAGAAAAATTTTATGACACCTTTAATGGTTGGATGCTCGCAATAGATGTGTCCACACGGTAGGTACCGACCGGGGTCACGGCACCGGGTCATACCCATGTCTACCCCAGGGATGGCAACGTAAAATTCTTTTTATAGTAAGCCACAATCCTTTTATCGGACCATATTTTTTTAATGCTTCTATCCCGTAATGAGAACAGGTAGGAGTGTAGCGGCATTTGCTTCCCAGCAATGGTGAAATGAGCCATTGATATAATTTTATCAAAAAGATAAAAGGAAAACTAAGTATTGCCAACAGTGTCTTCATTCGCTATTTTTTGAAGCTTTTTTAATACAGCATTCATTTTTGAAACTACCAATGTATGATCAGGCAATTCCTTACTTACATACAAAATGAAAACAGATACATTTTTGTTGTTTTGATGAAGCTGGTTTTGTAAATCCATTTTTTGCAAACGATACGCCTCTCTCATTAATCTTTTAATGCGGTTGCGGTAAACTGCTTTTTTAAAATATCTTTTACTTACACTAAAAGCACATTTCAGTTGGCCGTCAGTCTCTTTATCTGTATGATTGGCAATTGTTTTTGAGTAAAGAACTTTGAAAGGAAATAAAGAAAAGGATTTACCCACAGCAAATAATTGGTCAATCGCCTTACGACTTTTTAGCCTTTCATTTTTACCCAGTGTATATCTATATTTTTTTTCCAATACTGTAAAATTAAAAAAGCTCCCCGAAGAGAGCTTACTATTTTTCATTCCCGTGTTTGGGATTAGTGGCTTTTATTTCTTACCAAAACGCTCATCAGAAACAGTCAGTTTATGACGTCCTTTTTTACGGCGGCTTGCTAATACCTTACGGCCGTTAGCAGTTTGCATACGCTCACGAAAACCATGAACTGATTTACGGCGGCGTACGTGTGGTTGGTATGTTCTTTTTTTACCTGGCATTGTATTAAAATTTTCCTTTTAAAAATATTTTTAAAACATCTTTCGCACTCAAACTCAGACAGGGCACCATCCCTGTCCCGCTAAGGACGGGATGAAAGGACGGCGAAGGTAAGGAAAAAGTTGAAAGTTGAAAGTTGAAAGTTGAAAGTTTTTTTGGTTACAGGTTTAAATGGCTTGATATTACCGGTTTCCCATAAAAAATAGAAGCTTTGTCGTCAAAGTCTTCGGGGGAATCTGTTGTAAAGAAATTCAATTGACCGTTCGTTGTACATCTCTCCACCATTTCCGGATGCCGCTTTAAATAATCGGCTAAACTGTCTGCCACAATTTCTCCCTGCGATATGATATGGGTGCCTGCCGGAACAAACTGCTTAATTTTATTTATCAGCAAAGGATAGTGAGTACAAGCCAGCAAAATGGTATCAATATCCTTTGAATTTGCCAGTAAATGATTGATATTTTTCTCAATAAAATAATCTGCTCCGGGAGTATTGTATTCATTATTCTCTATCAATGGAACCCACATAGGGCAAGCTTCCTGGTACACATGTATGCCCGGAAAAAACTTTTCTATTTCTAACAGGTAAGATTGTGATTGTACTGTTCCGGTCGTGCCCATCACGCCAATATTGCCGGTTTCTGTAAACTTGCCAATAATTTCGGAGGTTGGCCTGATGACGCCCAATACTCTTTTTGATGAATCTATTTTTGGCAGATCATTTTGTTGAATCGTACGCAATGCTTTTGCAGATGCTGTATTACAAGCTAAAATAACCAATGGGCAACCTTGCTTAAAAAACCATTCCACACATTGCAATGTATAATGATACACTGTATCAAAACTACGGGGGCCATAGGGTGCCCTTGCATTATCGCCCAGGTAGATATAATCGTACTGGGGCAATTTAGCAGTGATTGCCTTTAGAACAGTGAGTCCTCCATAACCACTGTCAAAAACACCTATTGGCCCTTTACTCATACTTCAAAAATAATAAAGCCATCCCGTATTATGAGATGGCTTTGATATTGATTGTTGAAAAATTTTATTGTTTAGGCTTAATAGCGGGTGCAGCGGCCGGAGTTTCCTTAATCCCCAGTTTCTTTTTTACCAATGATAAAATATCGTCTCCGGGGGGTCCTACTAATACTGCCTGAGCTTCCAAAACATAGGTAAATGCATTTTCCTTTGCTACTGTTTTAATAGTTTCATATGCTTTGTTCCTGATAGGCACAATTAACTCCTGTGATTTAGCTTGCACCAGTTGCTGCATGGTTTGGTTCCATCCCTGTACTTTTTGATACAGCGCAATCAAATCATTTCTTTTCAGATCCCTTGTTGTTGCAGAATATTTTGAAGAATCTTTCTGGAAAATACTGTCTTTTTCGCTTAATTCTTTCATGTAATCATTTCCCTGCGCCTGCAGTGATGACTGGTAGTCTTGTAATTTGGTATTTGCTGCTTCAGTTTCAGGCATTGCACCTATCAATTCTTCTGTACTGATATAACCAATTTTGCTTTGTGAAAAAGCGGTATCTGTTAATCCAAAAAATGAAAACACAAATACTGCTGCTACGGCTAATTTTTTCATTGTAGTTTTAAATGTTTATAGTTTATAGTTTATTTTTTTAGCGATTATGCTGCGTATACTTTACTTATTATATTTTATTTAACACCCAGAAATTTCAGCACATCATCACTCCTGTCCAGTTTTGGGTCGGCAAATATAACAGTAATTCCTTCACTTTTATCCAAAATAAAATCATAAGACTTATCAACGGCCACTTTCTGAATGGCTGAATAAACCTTATCCTGTATGGGTTTTATCAGCTCCTGTCTTTTTTTAAAAAGGTCGCCCTCAAATCCAAAACGCTTTTTTTGCAGATCCCTTACCTCTTTTTCCCTGTTAAATAATTCATCTTCTCTTTTCTTTTTCAGCTCGTCACTCAGCATTACCTGTTCAGCATCATAGTCTTTATACATCTTATCCAGGTCGGCCTGTTTCTTTTCTATTTCCTGCTGCCACTGGGCGCTAAACTGATCCAGTTTGGTTTGAGATTCCTTGTATTCCGGTAATTTTTCGAGAATATATTTTGAATCAATTACAGCATAACGCTGTGCATTGGCACAAAAATTAATCAGTAACAAGCTATAAGTAACCAGTAATAACTTTTTCATGATGGTGTTTAATTATGTGTGGATAATCAAATAAAGATATTAATAACTATTGAGGTTCCTGTCCCAGCATGAAGGTGAACTTAAAGGCGCTTTTTAATGGCTCGCCAGCTTTTATACGGTCGAAACCAATTCCATAATCAAAACCTAACAAACCAAACATTGGTAAAAAGAACCTCATACCCACACCAGCTGAACGGCGCAGTTTAAAAGGATTATAATCTTTAAATGTGTACCAGCCATTCGCTGCTTCAAAAAATGCTAATCCATAAATAGTACTGCTGGCAGCGGTACTAAATGGATATCTTAATTCTACTGTGTACTTATTGTAAATGGTAAAAAACTCAGTTGGATTTACATTCTCCGGGTTTACTTTTGGATCTGAACTTGAATATATCGGGTAACCTCTGTGAGCAATGATATCATATCCAAGCAAAGCAAAATTATTACTCAAGCCAGCATCTCCCAACTGAAACCTTTCAAATGGAGATACCTGTTTTGTTTTACTGTACTTGCCAATGAAGCCATATTTAGCAGCCACTTTTAAAATAAACTGGCGGTTCTTATCTGCCCCTTTCGCTACACCAATCGGCACATAATACTCTCCATTAAATAACCATTTATGAAACTCCGGATGCCTGAATTGATCTTCGGTTTCACTTACAATTCCCAATAAAGTGTAAGGCAGCGTAAACTGACCACTTAGCAAAAAATTAGACCCCCCCGTTGGAAAGATCGGACTTCCCTGGGAAGCATTACGGGCCAATGCAAGCCTTAAACTGATATTGGTAGAAGTACCATCACTCAATCCTCCAAAACCGCTAACAGCATAGTTCCTTAATTTATACTGCTGGAAATTTAAAGAAGTGATCAAAGAAAAATAATCATCCGGCCATTTTAACTGCTTACCTAACGAAACACTTGCACCTAAAATTTTCAGGTACGAAGTATCACCACAGGAGCGGCAGTATTGACCAAACTGATTGTATGAATTTGATTGCCTGGTATTATAAAAACTTACTGAAAAAGAATTTCTTTTTTTACCACCTAACCATGGTTCTGTAAACGAAAGATTATAGGTTCTGAATGCTTTACCATTGGATTGAATTCTGGCACTTAATTTTTGGCCACTGCCTGATGGTAAAGGATCCCAGGTTTTTTTGTTGAAAATATTATTAATAGAAAAGTTATTGAAAGTAATACCCAGGGTTCCGGTTAAACCAATACCGCCACCAAAGCCTGCAGACAATTCTAATTGGTCATTTGATTTTTCTTCCACTCCCCAGGTAATATCCACGGTGCCATTATCAGCATTGGGTACAATGTTTGGTGCAATTTTTTCCGGGTTAAAAAAGCCTAACTGGCCAAGCTCTCTTTGTGTACGAATGATGTCTGCTCTGCTGAATTTTTCTCCGGGTATGGTTCTTAATTCCCGGCGAACAACATAGTCTTTTGTTTTATCATTGCCGGTAATCTCCACTTTGCCAATCGTAGCCTGAGGGCCTTCCCTCATACGTATTTCAAAATTAATGGTATCATTATAAACGGAGGTCTCTATAGGATCAACATTAAAGAAAAGATAACCATCGTCCATGTACAAACTCTGGATGTCTCCACCATCAGCACTCAATTGTTTACCCAATCTTTTATTCAGTAATTCAAGATTATAAATATCGCCTTTTTTAATACCCAGTAACAAATTCAAAATCGAATCTGTATACTTTGTATTTCCACGCCAGTTGATATCACCAAAATAATACTTCCTTCCTTCGTTCACTTTTATATGTATATCCAGGTTCCCCTCTTTGTTGCTGATGGCTGTATCTGCTACTATATAAGAATCACGAAAACCCTGCGAATTATAATAGTCAAGTAAATGTTCTTTATCCTCTTCGTATTTTTTTGGATTAAATTTAGCTGAACTAAATAATTTAAAGCGGAAATAAGGATCAAGGTATTCTTTAGTTTTTGATATGGACAGGTACCCCATATCTTTTGCATAATCACCAAAAGAAATGTTTGAGATACTGTCATTGTAAGGGCTCGTATATCTTTGTGGGTGAATGGTGAACCTTGTCATTTCTTTGGTACCCTTCATTTGCTTTTTAAGCTTACTATCTTTTATATTTTCATTGTTGGCAAAGTTCAGAGAATTCACTTTTACCTTATTGCCTTTATCTACAATAAGAGTCAGCAACACAGCATTTGAACCACCCGGAGCCGGATTTTCTGTGATATTTACTTTTACATTTCTGTATCCCTTATCAGCAAAAAATTTTTGAATAACATCCACGGCACTCACTTTCATATTTTCTGTTACCACTCTCCCCTTTGTTAAGCCCATTTTTGCATCCAGATCATCTTTCTCACCTTTTTTAATACCAATAAATTTATAATCTTCTAACCTTGGGCGTTCCGTAATAGCCAGTTCAACATATAAATTATTACCAACTAAATTGGTAAAAAGCACTTCTACATCTGCTATGAGATTTTGCTTCCAGAGTTTATTGATCGCCTTGCTGAATACATCGGTACCAGGTATTTGAACCTTATCACCAACAGCCAAACCGGAAATTGAAATAATTAAATTTTGATCGAAGGATTTATTGCCGGTAACAATAATGCCGGCAATAACATATTCTTTGGGAGGCCGGGCATTAAAAATATCAATTAATTGAGGGTTTACCGAAACAGCCGGTGGTGTTGTATCAACCTGAGCCAAGGCCGGACTACTGAAAAAACCTATAACAATAACAAATAAAAAGTTCTGGTAAATCCTGTGCATCAATTGTTTTTTACGAATCGGCAAATTACTTGCAATTATCAAAAGTATTTGTTAAACCACTGTTTACATAAAGTATGGCAGCAGTGTATCGGATGAATTTAATTTCTTAAGAACCAGCGCTTCCGGTCTTTTCTATTTCATTTATCTGTTCCCCGGTTTTGCCAAATCTCCGCTGCCGTTGCTGAAAATCGATGATGGCTTCATACAAATTTTCTTTCCTGAAATCAGGCCAGCGGGTATTGGTAAAGTATAATTCCGCATAGGCCAGTTGATACAATAAAAAATTGCTGATACGGTATTCTCCGCTGGTTCTTATCATCAATTCGGGGTCAGGAAATTCGCTGGTGGCCAGGTAACTTTGCAGGGTTTCCTGCGATATATTTTCTGGCTGCAGCAATCCTTTCTTAACATCTGTTGCTATATTTTTTACTGCATTTACCAATTCCCAACGGCTGCTATAGCTAAGTGCCATCACCAAATTTAAACCTGTATTAACGGATGTTTCTT
>JAYVLZ010000118.1:0-7455 GCA_043759175.1 Chitinophagaceae bacterium
GTAAGATTATTGGCAAACACTTCCATTGGCTTTCCGCTGAAATAACAAAATGCTTTTACATCATCCAGTCCTGCAATATGATCTTTGTGATGATGGGTAAATAAAACAGCGTCTAATTTATCTACATTTTCCCGTAACATCTGTGTGCGGAAATCTGGTGTAGTGTCCACTACAAAAGAGGTTGTTTTACTTTCCACTAAAATACTGCTTCGTAGTCTTTTGTCTTTTTCATTTACAGAAGTACATACTTCACAATGACAGGCAATCATCGGCACACCTGTGCTGGTGCCGGTGCCAAGAAAAGTTATCTTTAAAGGAGGACAAATCATGCGTACAAATTGCATCGCAAAGTAAAGCAATGAACAACGTATAGCCAAAACACATTGACCACCAGTGTGAGGTAAAAAAACAGGCAGCGGTTAAACTGCCTGGCATAAGCAAAAGATTTGGAAAACAGCCGCATTAAACGACAGCGAGGGTTACAGTTATTTATTTTTCATCCGCAATGCTCATCACTTCATCGTACATTTTCTGACTTTCTAAAGTAAGTGCATCGTAATTGATATCCAGTAACGGCATCAGGTCAATCAATGTATTGATACGGCCTTCAGCCTGAAAAAATTTATTAACCACTATTACTTTTTTAGCCTGCAGAATACAATAGCCGCTTTGAAATGTACCTCTTTCGTAACGAATAATATAGCCGCACTCTTCTGCAATTCTTTCTATTTTATCTAATGTATGTTGATTGTATTTCATGCCCTAAATCCCTAAAGGGACTTTTTGTAGTATTAATTTCAATGCAACTTCTTTTAATAGCAGGGATATAAAAAATATGTTTGTCCACAAACTGTGAATTACCCCGCCCCCATGCCCTAAAGGGGAGTAAGCAAACAAGCCTGGTTTAAATTCCAGTTCCCCCCTTTAGGGGATGGGGGCTTTTACTTACTTGTCATCCTGATAATCGGAACAATCATTTCCTCCAAACTCACACCGCCGTGCTGAAAAGTATTGCGGTAATAATTTACAAAGTGGTTGTAATTATTAGGATAACAAAGAAACATATCCCCCTTTGCAAAAATGAACGATGAATTTACATTTGGCACCGGCAGCCCTGCTTCCCTTGGATCCCTGTATGCCAAAACTTCCTTTGCCTCATAATTCAGATTGCGCCCATGTTTATAACGCAGGTTGGTGGTGGTTTGTTTATCACCAATTACTTTTCCGGCAGTTTTTACCCTTATACTGCCATGATCGGTACCTACAATTAAAGTAATATTTTTATCCGCAATTTTTTTCAAAGCCTGGTGCAATGGGGAATGTTCAAACCAACTCTGGGTGATGCTGCGGTAACTGGTTTCATCGCCTGCCAGTTCTTTCAGCACTTCCATTTCTGTACGGGCATGGCTCAGCATATCCACAAAATTGTACACGATAATATTGATATCATTGTGCAGCAGGTCATGCATATTGTCCACCAGCTTTTGTCCATCATGATTATTGGTAATCTTGGTATAAGAAGATTTCAGATCACCCTTTCCCATGCGCTTCAATTGGGCCCTGAAAAATTCTTCCTCGTGCAAATTTTTCCCACCTTCTTCATCGTCATTTTTCCATTGCACCTGGAATTGCTTTTCAATATCAACCGGCATCAGCCCGGCAAAAATGGCGTTACGGGCATATTGCGTAGCGGTGGGCAGTATGGCATAAAAAGTTTCTTCTTCCTGTATGCGGAAACTCTCCGCAAAAATGGGCTGTATTGTTTTCCACTGATCAAAGCGGAGGTTATCTATCAATATAAAAAAAAGTGGAATGCCTTTTTGCAGATGCGGCAATACTTTATACTGCATCAGGTTGTGGCTCATGATAGGGCCGTCTGTACTCTTTGGTTTTACCCAGGAGGCGTAATGCCTGGAGATAAATTTAAAAAACTCTGTGTTGGCTTCTGCTTTTTGAGATTGTAATACTTCCTGCATTTCGGGGCTATCACTCTTTTGCATTTCCAGTTCCCAATAAACTAATTTTTTATAAATGTCCATCCATTCATTATAGTTTGGGTTATCGTTAAGCGCCATAAACAAACTCCTGAAGCCTTGCTGGTATGCAGAGGTTGTTTTTTCTGCTACCAGTCTTTTGTTATCAATCAATTTTTTCAGGCTCAGCAATACCTGATTGGGGTTTACTGGCTTTATCAGGTAATCACTTATTTGGGAGCCAATCGCTTCATCCATTATATTTTCGGCTTCGTTCTTGGTGATTAATACCACTGGCAAATTACTGTTCACTTCTTTTATCTGCTGCAGGGTTTGCAGGCCGGTAATGCCGGGCATGCTTTCATCCATCAATACCACATCCACTATATTGGATTTTACATATTCCACCGCATCATAACCATTCGTTTTTGTCTGCACTTCGTATCCCTTATTTTCTAAAAAAAGTATCTGCGAATTCAGGGTATCAATTTCATCATCCACCCAAAGTATTTTTGCTACACTCATGTTGATTTTTTAAAAGTTGTAAAATAGCTGAACAGTTGCTGACAGAAAGTTTGGTGAATTTAGTTTTTAACCGGGTAAGTATTTACAAATATAATTTTTTACCCCTGTGATTATTTGCTTTATTTCGCTTTGTGTATCTTTTAACAAATATCTGTTTGAGTTTAGTAAATTTGTATATGGACTGGAAAACACATATCACTTCCGATCAATCAGTATTAAATGGCAAACCAGTTATTATAAATACGAGGCTGTCAGTAGAATTCATTTTGCAGCGATTGGCTGATGGATGGACTGAAGAAGTGTTGTTGAAAAATTATCCATCTCTTACTCATGATTCTTTAAAAGCTGTTTTTGCTTATGCTCACGACTGCCTGAAAGACGGGTTGCTTTACGATAAAAAATTAACAGCCTGATGCAGTTTCTTGCAGATGAAAATTTTCCACTCGACAGTATTCAATTACTTAAAGAAAAAGGGTTTGTTGTCCGCAGTGTATTTGATATTTACAGGGGAAAGCCTGATCCATTTCTTTTAAAGGAAGCTGTTGCTGCTGAGGAAATCATTTTAACCTTTGACAAAGATTTTGGTGAACTTGTTTTTAAATCTTTAATAAAAGGATGTAAAGGCGTTGTTTTATTTCGCATAGAAAAGTTTTTACCAGAAATACCTGCCCAACTTTTGATCAGCATCATAAACGAAGGAAACATTTCTCTTGAAAATAATTTTACGGTAATTAATGCAGATAAAATAAGGCAAAGGCCAATTTGATACATCAAAATAAAACCAGTGTTTTAGGCCAAGGTCTCAGGATTTGAATTGATAAGGAAATTTACAAGGAGGAAGGTCAGCAATACAAACAAAATTAAAGTTGTTAATGGCATTAAGAAAAATTATAAATGACCCTGTTTATGGATTTATCACCATCGATGATGAGCTGATCCTCCAGATAGTAGCACATCCTTACTACCAGCGCCTCCGCCGCATACACCAGATGGCTATGGCACATTTGGTCTATCCCGGTGCTGTGCATACCAGGCTGCATCATTCTCTTGGGGCTTATCATTTAATGTGTAATGCTTTGAGTGAGCTGAAAGGCAAAGGAGTAGCTATTACTAAAGAAGAAGACCAGGCCTCAAAGATTGCTATTTTATTACACGATATTGGTCACGGGCCTTTTAGCCATGCTTTGGAAAATGTATTGATAGAAGGTATGCACCATGAAAGTATTTCCCTGCTGATCATGAAAGACCTCAACAGACAATACAACGGGCAATTGCAAATGGCGATTGAGATTTTTACAAATGAGTACCCAAAGAAATTTCTTTACCAGTTGGTCAGCGGCCAGTTAGATGTGGACAGGATGGATTATTTATCAAGGGACAGTTTTTTTTCCGGTGTAAGTGAGGGTGTGATTGGTTATGACCGGATTTTAAAAATGCTGGTAGTGCATCATGGGGAACTGATGATTGAAGAAAAAGGAATTTATTCAACAGAAAAATTTATTGTATCCCGGCGCCTGATGTACTGGCAGGTGTATCTGCATAAAACAGTGCTGTGTGCTGAACAAATGCTGCAACGCATTATTAAAAGAGCTAAATATATTAAAGCCACCACCCGGCTTTCATTAAACAAATTTATTAATGAGCCCATTGAAAATGTAAGTCTGGAAGAGTTTTGCAGCCTGGATGACCACGATATACTGTGTGCCATTAAAGAGTGGTGCACACATGAAGATAAGGTGCTGTCTTTTTTATGCAAGGGCATCATCAACCGGGATTTGCTGAAAGTTCGATATTATCCCAAGCCTGTGGATGAACAGTTATTGCAGGAGCAAAAAACCTTAGCCATTGAAAAATTGGGCATAAGCAACGAAGAAGCTGATTGGGTTGTCTTTACCGGGGAGGCAGTAAGCAGCACTTATAATTTTGAACAGGAAAAAATTCAGGTACTTTTTAAAGACGGTACTGTTAAAGATATATCTGAAGTAGATGATGCCCTCATTAATCAAAACCTGAGTGGCAAGATTAAAAAATATTACATTTGTTATTTAAGATGAGTCAAGTTGCAATCCAGGTAATAATTGCACTTAACCAAAGCTTAAAACCCAAAGCAAACAAAATGGAATTTACAGCAACTCAAATAGCCATGATGATTAATGGCGAAGTAGAGGGTAACGCAGATACTGCAGTATCTTCCTTTGGTAAAATTGAAGAAGCTGTTGCTGGTCAATTGTCTTTTCTTGCTAATCCTAAATATGAAGAATACCTATACTCCACAGGTGCTTCTATCATAATAGTAAATCAAACACAGGAATTAAAAAAAATCGTAGATGCCACATTGATCAGGGTTCAGGATGCGTACATAGCTTTTGCAACTTTATTAGAAAAATATCAGCAACTACAGCAGCAGCAGTTAACGGGCATACAACAACCTGCTTACATTGATGCAACAGCAAAAATTGGAGAACAAGTTTACATAGGCGCCTTTACTTATGTAGGTGAAAAAGTGGTTATAGGCAATGGCTCAAAAATTCATCCAAATGTTTACATCGGCAATGATACCATAATCGGTGAAAACTCAATCATCCAGCCTGGAGTAAAGATCTATCACAATACGGTTATCGGGAAGAATGTAACCATACATGCAGGCACTGTTGTAGGGAGTGATGGTTTTGGTTTTGCTCCTCAGCCAGATGGCACTTATAAAAAAATACCTCAATTGGGGAATGTAGTGATAGAAGATAATGTGGAAATAGGTGCCAATACTACTATTGACAGGGCCACCATGGGCAGTACTATTATTAAATCAGGTGCCAAACTGGATAATCTTTTACAGATTGCTCATAATGTAGAGATAGGAAGCAATTCAGTAATTGCAGCGCAGGCAGGTGTAAGTGGCAGCACCAAAATTGGTAACAATGTAATGATTGGCGGACAGGCAGGAATTGTTGGTCACATACAGATTGCTGATGGCAGCAAAATCAATGCACAGAGCGGTGTAAGTAAATCCATTAAAAATCCTAATACGGTTGTAACGGGTTCACCGGCTTTCGACTATACTGCTGCACTCCGCAGCCAGGCTTTGGCAAGAAATTTACCAGATATGGAAAACAGGGTAAAAGCTTTGGAAAAATTATTACAGGAATTGCTTACCAAAGTATAGGTAATAATTGATTTAATTATCCTCATCTTTAACAGATACCCTTCCACCGGTAATGAGTTGCTCATATTTCATTTTAAACCGGCAAAGATCAGTTCTGAATTTTCCTTTGCACCTCAGCCCGTATTGGTATAAATGCTGGCCCAAAGCAAAACTAAAAAACAGCATACTTATATTTTCATCTATATAAGCTAGAAAAATATCAGCAGATCAAAACTGGCAATCGCTTTACTTAATCCTTTGTTAAGCAGGGCCTCTTTTATGCTATCCGGTAAAAAAAATTAAAATATCTTTGCCCCCATTTAAAAAAGCAATTATGGACGCAAACTTTAATCCTGATAAACAACATACCTTAACCTCCACAATAAGTATATCCGGTACCGGGCTGCATACAGGTATTAATGTAGATATGACATTGAAACCTGCTAATCCTGGTTTCGGTTTCCAGTTTCAGCGGATAGATCTACCCGGAATGCCGTTAATAAAAGCAGATTGTGATTTGGTAACAGATACCTCCCGGGGTACCACCCTTGAAGTGGGAGAAGTTAAAGTAAGCACTGTGGAACATATACTGGCAGCATTGGTAGGTATGGGTGTTGATAATTGCCTGATTGAAGTGAATGGCCCTGAAATACCGATCATTGATGGCAGCAGCGAACCCTTTGTGGAAATAATAGAAGAAGCTGGTGTTACTGAACAGGATGCAGCAAAAACATGGTACAGCATTGATACCAATATTACTTTTTATGATGAAGTAAAAAGGGTGGAGATGACAGCTATGCCTGCTACCGATTACAAAGTAACTACCCTCATCGATTTTAATTCCCCGGTACTGGGCACCCAGCATGCCGGGCTAAAGACCATGAAGGATTTTAAAACTGAAATATCCCCCTGCCGTACATTTTGTTTTTTACATGAGCTGGAAATGCTGCTGGATAATAACCTCATTAAAGGTGGTGACATTAATAATGCCATTGTAGTAGTAGATAAAGCAGTAACCCCAGAAGAAATGAGCAGGCTGGCAAAAGCTTTTGGAAGGGATAAGATTGAAGTGAAGAGTGAAGGATATCTCAACAACCTGGAATTGCGTTTCCCGAATGAACCAGCCAGACATAAATTGCTGGACGTAATTGGAGATCTTGCCCTTATTGGTTATCCAATTAAGGGACATATTATGGCTAACCGGCCAGGCCACAGCAGCAATGTAGCGTTTGCAAAAAAACTAAAACAGTACATCAAAAAAAACAAACATACCAAAGACATTCCCATTTACGATCCCAACCAGCCGCCGGTATATTCATTAAATCAAATTGAAAAAACACTGCCGCACCGATATCCCTTTTTGCTGGTGGATAAAATAATTGCGCTGAGTGATAAACATATTGTCGGAGTAAAAAATGTTACATTCAATGAGTTCTACTTCCAGGGACATTTTCCCGGCAACCCGGTAATGCCAGGTGTTTTACAAATAGAAGCACTGGCACAAACAGGCGGCCTGCTCTGTATCAATGCAATGCCTGAAGGCCAGTATGATACTTACTTTCTAAAAATTGAAAATTGCAAATTCAAACAAAAAGTGGTGCCGGGTGATACCATGCTGCTTAAAATGGAGCTGATAGAACCTATCCGCCGTGGTATTTGTGTAATGAGGGGCAGTGTATTTGTAGGCAATAAATTATGCACCGAGGCAGATTTAACAGCACAGTTGGTGAAAAGAAATTAGAACAAATATGCAAATGTGCAAATGTTGCAAATGTGCAAATTAAGATAATCTCAAAATTGAGTGATGTATAAATTTTC
>JAYVLZ010000119.1:0-6209 GCA_043759175.1 Chitinophagaceae bacterium
CCATTTGGCAGATCATATCCAACAATAGCAGGATAACCGGATTTTAATTTTTGATAATGATCTTTATGCACTTCAGGATTTTTAAAGAAACTGCCTGCATTGCCAATCTCAGCAGGATTCGGCAGCTTGCTGCTGCGGATATTTATTACTGCCTGGGAAATTGCTTTGATACTTAATTCTTTTACACCCATCTTATCTAACTCCTGTTCTATAGCTCCGTATGAAGTATTAAATGCAGGTTGTTTGTTAAGCCGGTAAGTAACAGATGTAATGATGAATTTATTTTTATATTTTCGTTTAAACACACTTTCCCTATAGCCAAATTCGCAATCATTGGCATTAAATGACACCAGTTTATTTTCATCAATATACAATGCCTCCAGTTCTAAGAAAACATCTTTTATCTCCACACCATAAGCGCCAATATTTTGCATGGGGGATGCTCCAGCATTTCCTGGTATCAATGATAAATTTTCTAACCCTGCCCAATTGTTTTCAATACTGTGCAGTACTAACTGATGCCAGTTAATTCCTGCACCTGCTTTTACATACACATGCTTATCATCTTCTTTAATTTTTTCTATCCCGCCAATTTCATTTTTTAAAATAAGGCCGTTAAAATTTTGAGTAAATAAAATATTACTGCCGCCACCAAGAATAAATGTTTGAGGTTTGTCTCGCCTCAGGCGAGATGAGGTTTGAGGTTTGAGGTTCGAGGTTTGAGGTTTATTAAATTCAATAATCTCTGCTGCTTCGTCTGTTGTTTTAAATACAACAAACTGAGCTGCCTTTACATCAATACCAAAAGTGTTGTATTGCTTAAGCGATATATTTTGAAGCACCTTCATTATTAACTATCATTTTAATGTCATAAACCAACTACCACAATCATTTGCACATTTGCACATTTGCATATTTGCACATTAATTAGTATCCACATCTGCAATCATCGTCACACTTTTAAATTGTTTTTGTGAAAGCAATAAATTAAAATGATTGCGGACCACTTTTTTGTATTGCTGAATCTGCTTCATATCCAATGGAAGTTTTATCAGCAGTTCCATTAAATATTGATTTCTGACACGGCCTACCACCGGAGCAGCAGGGCCTACCACAAAATCATTTAAATCTTTATGCAATGCATTTGTCAATTGCTGTGCTACATCATCCACCACTTCTTTTAATTTGTGCTTTAAGGTGATCTTGATGATCCTGCTGAATGGTGGATAAAAAAATTGCCGCCGGTTTTCTAATTCATAAGCATACATTTTTTTATAATCATGCTGCTGTACAAATTTTAATACAGGATGATTAACCTGCGTGGCTTGTATCAATACTTTACCCTGCACATCTTTTCTGCCAGCCCTGCCACTCACCTGTTCCATCAGTTGAAATGCTCTTTCGTTTACCCTGAAATCTGCAAAGCTTAGCAGGCCGTCTGCATCCAGTATTCCCACCAGGCCAACTTTCTCAAAGTCAAGTCCTTTTACCACCATCTGAGTGCCGACCAATAAATCTATTCTTTGTTCTTCAAATAATTTAATCAAACTGTCATGCGCATTTTTACCTCTTACTGCATCCACATCCATCCTCGCCACTCTCATTGATGGAAATGCTGCTTCTATCATCTCCTCAATTTTTTCAGTACCAAAATTTTTCTCCATCCAGTTCACTGAACCACATGCAGGGCACTCCACCAGTTTAGGATAAGTAGTTCCACAATAATGGCATTGCAGTTTATTAGAAAATTTATGCAGCGTTAATGAAACATCACAATTTTTACATTGCGGCAAATAACCACAGGTTCCGCAAATTAAATAAGGTGAATAACCCCGCCTGTTTTGAAAAAGAATCACCTGCCTGTTATCCGCCACCGTTTTTTCAATCGCTTCTTTCAATTGAGGTGACAACATTACCTTACCTTTCTGTGCAACCTTTCTTGTATCTATAATTTCAATGGTGGGCAATAAAATACCACCAAACCGTTCGTTCAGTTCCACCAAACCATATTTACCTTTTTCTGTGTTGTAATATGTTTCAATAGATGGAGTGGCACTCCCCAGCAAAACCTTCGCTCCAAACAATGAGGCATAATACACAGCAGCATCTCTTGCATTGTACCTGGGAGCCGGGTCCTGCTGCTTAAATGAATTATCATGCTCTTCATCCACCACTATCAACCCCAATTCTTTAAATGGCAGGAAGAGGGCACTCCTTGCTCCTAATACAATTCTTATTTCGCCTGTTTTGATTTTATTCCACAATTCCACTCTTTCATTGTTATTGAATTTGGAATGATAGATCGCTATGTTACCGCCAAAATGCATTTGTAATCTGCGGATCATTTGTGCCGTCAACGCAATCTCCGGCAACAGATACAATACCTGTTTACCTTTATTATAATAAGATTCTATCAGCTTGATAAACACCTGTGTTTTTCCACTGCTGGTAATGCCATGCAGCAGGCAAACATTTTTATTATTAAAATGATCCTGCAATTGAATGAATGCCATTTGCTGTGCTTCACTCAAATCAAATTTTACCTGCATAGATTTGGGCAGCGCCTTTATCCTGTCGACACTCCGCTTCTCAATGATCAATATATTTTTATCAACCAGCCCTTTTAACTGTGCTGCAGAAGCACCGGATTTTTTTAATAACAACGGCTGCATTACTTCACCTTCTATTTTTATCAGGTGCAGATAGCTTAATAAGAGTTCCATTTGTTTGGGCGCCTTAGTCCAGTTATTCAACAATTCACTCAATGCTTCGTCATTATCGTAAACAGGATTGAGTGTGATGAAATTCTCTTTTCTTGTTTTGTATCTTTCACTTAATGCTTCCCAAACTATACAAACTCTTTTTTCTATCAGTCTTTTAATTACAGGATATACATGCGTTATATCCAGTACCTGCTGCACCTCACTTAATGTTAGCTGTGTTTTAATCAGTAATGCCTCCGCCACTAAATATTCTTCATTGTCCAGTTCACTAAAGTCTTCACCAAATTCTTCATTAAACAAAACAATTGTTTCACTGCTTAATTTAAAGTGAGCAGGCAATGCAGCAGCCATCACTTCACCTTCACTGCACATATAATAATCACTCATCCAGTTCCACAGTTGCAGTTGCTGGCTGTAAACTACAGGCTCGTCATCCAGCACGTTTAAAATTTGTTTGGTTTCGTAAGCAGGGGCATGGGTTGTGATTGATTTTAAAACTCCGGCATAGCGTTTATTTTTCCCAAGCACCACTTCCACCCGGCAACCGATCTTAATTTTTTCTGATAAGGATTTGGGTACAGCATACGTATAAGTTTTAGGCAATGCCAATGGCAATATCACTTCCGCATAGCAGCTAATACTATTACCCTGCGTTACATCTTCAAATATATTCTGTTCGCTAAAACTCATTTCACTTTAATAAGATATTTTTTCAGCATTATTTACCGGGGCTTCTTTTATCCAACTTGCTTTATATTGAATCAATTTATCTTCCATTAATTTATAAACTTTTTTCCGGAGTGATTTCACATCTTTCATTGTCATCCCTTCTACACTCACTTCTTCTAAATACACTGACCGTGATATTCCGGGAGTCAATGAAAAAATATTTTTGTAATTCAATCTGTCATAAGTATCCAGGAAAAGGATTGGCTTAATGGGAGTTTGTGTTTCTATTGCCACTTTAAATGCACCATCAAAAAATTCTTTCAGCGGCAGATTTGCTGTATTAAAAGTTCCTTCCGGTGCTATTACTACAGATATGCCTTTATTAATAACCGACTTTAATTGTCTCACACTCTTAGCTCTTTTTTCCGCACTTGTTCTATCAACCAGTACAACAGCGTTACGGTATAAAAAACCAAATATGGGCACTTTTGCCAATTCAGCTTTTCCTAAAATTCTAAAATGCTGGTTACCGATCGTTTTAAATATAACCGGAATATCCAAATAAGAAATATGGTTGAAAACAAAAACGTACTGCCTCTTGCTATCATGCGGCACCTCGTAAATATTACGATGTATCATCCCACAAAGTGGCAAAAAAACATCTGCCCAAACTTGGCAGATTTTGTAGATAAAATTTCCACCCCTTATCTTACCAAAAAAAGAAGCTGCTATTACGAGGGGAAACACCAATAACATGATAGTTATAAAAACCAGCAATCCATATATGGAAAAGACTGCCCGGGGTAAAAAAAGCAAATATTTCATATTGATAAGCGAATATAGCATCTTTAATTGTACGGTCTAATTGCCTGGAACTCATACCAGGCCACACCCATTTTAAAAGAAAAATACTGGCAGGCGGGTACAATAAGGGTAAATCCTTAAAAAGCTTTCAAAAATTTGAAAATATTTGTAAGAAATACTATACCTTCGCCGTCCTAAAATTGGGATATATGTTAGCAGTAGTAAAAATAGCTGGCCAGCAGTTTAAAGTAAAAGCAGGTGATAATCTGTACGTACCTCATATAGAGGGTAAGACTGGCGATATAGTAGAGTTTTCTGAAGTACTTTTTACGGAGAACGATGGCAAAGTTGTTGCCGGTTTAGATGTAAAGGCTGTAGTAAAAGCAGAAATACTGAGTGACCTTGTACAGGGTGATAAAGTAATTGCTTTTAAAATGAAAAGAAGAAAAGGCTTCCGTAAAAAACATGGTCACCGTACTCACTATACAAAAATTCAAGTAACAGAAATTGCTTAGTTAATTGAATGGTTGAAAAGTTAAAAAGTTGATATATTATCATGTCTTAAACTTAACCTTATCAACCTACCAATTTATAAATTTATAAACATAATAACATGGCACATAAAAAAGGTGAAGGTTCGGTAAAAAATGGCCGTGACTCACAAAGCAAAAGATTAGGTGTAAAAATTTATGGCGGACAATCTGCTATTGCAGGTAACATAATTATCCGTCAGCGGGGCACGGTTTATCATCCCGGAAAAAATGTTGGTCTTGGAAAAGACTTCACCATTTTTGCATTAACTGATGGTGTTGTTGAATTCAAAAAAGGAAGAGGAGACAAAAATTTTGTTTCTGTAAATGCCATAGAAGCAACGGCTTAAATAAAATTTTTTTTGGCAGATTGAAAAATGTTTTTATTTTTAACATTATTTACTAACCATTAAATTTTAAAAAACATGGCAACTGCAAAAAAAGCTGCAAAGAAAGCTGCTCCTAAAAAAGCTGCTCCAGCAAAAAAAGCTGCTCCTAAAAAAGCTGCTCCGGCTAAAAAAGCTGCTCCTAAAAAAGCTGCTAAAAAAGCTGCTCCTAAGAAGAAGTAATTCTTTTGTAAGCGAAACTAATAAGAAAGTCCTGGTTCACACCGGGACTTTTTATTTTACACATCTCCTGTCATTACTTAATTGGTATTCGCCTCAAAATTATCCTCCTGCTATTAGCATATCTGCTCACAACATTTTACTACATTTGATTTATGGATAACTCACAGATTGCCGACCAGTTCACACTCTTAGCCAAATTGACGGACATTCATGGCGAGAATAGTTTTAAAGCAAAAAGCTATTCTTCTGCAGCATTTGCTATTGACAAATTACCCCTACAACTAAGTGAAACTCCGAGAGAAAAAATATTTTTAATAAAAGGAATTGGTGAATCAACAGGTAAAAAAATAATTGAATTATTAGATACCGGTGAGTTGAAAGTGCTGAGTGAAATTATTCAAAAAACACCCGAAGGAATATTAGAGTTGATGAACATAAAAGGCATCGGTCCAAAAAAAATTTCGACCATCTGGAAAGAGATGGGAATAGAAACAGTGGGTGAATTGTTGTATGCATGTAAAGAGAACAGATTGAAACTTTACAAGGGATTTGGAGAAAAAACGCAATTAAACGTAATTGAAACGATAGAATATTATTTAAATAATAAAGGCAGTTTTCTTTTTGCACAGATGGATTTGATTGCAAATTCTTTTAAAACATTTTTTGAAAAAATATTTCCTTCTAACCAAATAGAATTTACAGGAGCTTATAAAAGACACCTGGAAGTGATAGATGAATTAGAGATTGTAATAAACGAACCTGTTAAAAATATTAAAGATAAATTATCAGCGGTTGAAGATTTTGAACTAAGAGAAGAGAATATAAATACCCTGCTTTATAAATCATCTATTGGAGTTAAAATCCGCATTAATAGTTGTGATGAAAATGACATTTTACAACAATCATTTTTCAAC
>JAYVLZ010000120.1:0-16770 GCA_043759175.1 Chitinophagaceae bacterium
AGGGCAGATAAAAGAAATTATTCTCTCTTCCGGGCTTTAGCCCAAACAGTCTTTGGGCTAAAGCCCAATATTTTTATTTTTATTTACCCCGACCTAAAGGTCGGGGCAATTTAAAACCTTAACTAAATGACATTGCCCTTTAGGAGATGGGGGTTATATATCTTTTAGCCCAACATAATTTTCTGCAATGGTTGCTGCATAAGCTTTCGACATTTTTATGTAATCAAACTTCGCTTTTTGCAAATGATATTCAAATGAACCATGTGCCGACTGTTTATGAAAAAGCCCCGTCATGAAGTTACTGAAATCCTGTGCCCTCCATACTCTTCTTAAAGCATTACTGGTATATGCGGCTATTAAATCCAGTTGATTGTTTTTATAAAAATGTATCAACGCTGCTGATAACCATTTGATGTCTGCTACTGCCAGGTTTAATCCTTTACCACCTGTTGGCGGAACAATATGTGCTGCATCACCAGCCAAAAATAATCTGCCATACTGCATATTATCAATCATAAAGCTACGCATGGGTGTGATGGCCTTTTCAAATATCTCACCACGGTTTAATTTAAATCCTTTGTTATCACCCAAACGGGTTTCCAGTTCATTCCATATTTGTTCATCTGTCCAATTTTCCACCTTGTCGTTATTTTCCACCTGTATATATAAGCGGCTAACGGTTGAGCTGCGTAAACTATGCAACGCAAACCCACGTTCATGATAAGCATAAATTAACTCTTCACATGATGGCGCTGCATGCGCCAAAACTCCCAACCAGCTAAAAGGATATTCTTTTTGAAATTCATTATAGGAACCTGCTGGCATAGATTTCCTGCTAATGCCATGATACCCATCACAGCCTGCAATAAAATCGCATTCTAAAATTTGCTCTTCACCATTTTGTGTAAAATGTATTTTGGGAACATCTGTATCAATCCCTTCAAGCTTTGTTGCGGTTGCTTCAAAGTGAATGAGTACACCACGTTCCAGGTTTATTTTTATCAGATCTTTTACCACTTCCTGCTGTCCATAAATAGTGATTCCCCGGCCGTTAGTTAATTCATTAAAAGGCACTCTTGTTCTATCACCATCAAAACTTAAATACACGCCGTGATGTTGCAGGCCTTCTTTGTTCAATCTTTCTGCTGCGCCTAATTCATTGTACAAATCCACAGTGTTTTGTTCAAGTAATCCTGCCCGTACTCTTGCCTCTGCATATTCACGGCTGCGAAATTCGAGTATCACACAATCAATGCCGGCTCTTTGCAGCAGCAAGCCAAGCGTAAGGCCTGCAGGACCTGCACCGATGATTGCTATGTTGGTTTTATTTCTCATTTTATTAAGACCTGAAAATATTTAACTGCTTGTTTTTAAATCTAAATAAAATCAATTGCACACAAGAGTTCAATGAATAAATGTTAGTCAACAATTTTCATCAGAACTCAAAGCACCTGCCAAACAGCTATCAGAACTTTATCCGGCTTTTTTGTACCTATTGCAATAAAAACATTTTTAACTAACCATTCATACTTCTTTTCACCGGTTTCAAAAACAGGAACAGAACGGAAATAATATTCATCTGCTTTTACATCTTCGCCCATTGCAATACGTTTCATTACTGCTGCATGGCCATGTCGCAAACCTTTATTCACTATGGTTATCAATGTCCCCTCATCAGTTTGTAAAACATACCGGGCATCAATTTCTGAAACATCATCATTGCGAAGTAATTGCCAGTCGTAACCACCTGGAATAACAATACCTTTTATATGCGGACCTTCAAAGCTCCCACTTGTTATTGGTACAATTTTTCTTAAGCCCTTGCCTGTCTCTCCCACTTCCCTTACACTGCCTACCTGAATGCTGATCTCAAAAACGAATTTCAGTTTTGGTTGTTCCATCTTTTATTGTTTTTGATTGAGGGTCTCCTTTTCAAAGCCGGCAATTTTTTTATACCGGGCAGCAATTTCTTCCAGTTCTGTTTGAGATATTACATCGTTTAAATTTTTAAAACCATTGGGTGCCCTGTCTTCCGCTATCTGCATTACCTGCTCAGGCCCCATCTGCCGGTTTTGCAACACAATTTTCGATGTAGCAGTTAAACGTGTCTGCTCGTATGTTTGCAATGCTTTTATCATATCCGTTTCGTTCACCAAACATTCTGTTATACATTCGGCATCCAGTATCGCCTGGGAGCCGCCATTAGAACCGATCGGATACATCGGATGTGCAGCATCTCCCAGCAATGTAATTCTTTCAAAAGACCAGCGCTCCAGCGGATTGCGGTCACTCATGGGGAACTCATAAATGTCTGTTGCAGCTTCTATCAATGCCGGCACGTTTAACCATTCAAATTTCCAGTCAATAAATTTTGGTAATATTTTTTCTTTATCACACTTTTTATTCCAGTTCCTTTCTTTATCCGCATCTTCATCAGGCACTGGTAAATCTGCTATCCAGTTGATAAGCTGATTACCATTTTCATCTATCTCCGGCGAAATTGGATAAGCAACAAATTTATGTTTTGCATTTCCAGCCATAATCATTGAACTGCCCGATAGAAAAGGTTTTGCCCTTGCTGTTCCCCTGTGCAAAATGATACCGGAAAATTCCGGGGCTCCTTCATTTGGATAAAACTGTTTTCTTACTGCAGAATGAATACCATCTGCACCAATTAATACGTCTGCTTCTTTAATGATGGTTTCATTTGTTTTGCGATCAGTGAATGACGCAGTGATATTACTGCCATTATTTTTACAGGTTTGCAAATGATAACCCGTATGAATATGTTGCTCACCCATCATTTCCTTCGCAGCATCCAGCAGCAACATTTGGAATTTACCACGATGAACAGAATACTGCGGCCAATGGTATCCGGCAAATTTTCCTCTTGGCTCCTGCCAAATTTTTTGACCAAACTTATTATAGTAGGCCAGTTCACTTGTAGCAACAGCAATCTTTGCAAGACTTTCTCCCAACCCAATATTTGTTAGTACCCGTACAGCATGCGGCAGCAGGTTAATCCCTACACCCAACGGTTTTAACTCATGTACAGATTCATACACGTCCACCTCAAATCCTTTTTTGTGAAGGCTGATGGCAGCGGTTAACCCGCCTATTCCGGCACCAATAATTATAATGTCCATGTTAGTTAAAATTTATGTACCCAACTTAAAAATTGTTTGAATTATTTTTTTTGATACCAGCTAATATTTTTATAGCATCATTGTTGTGTCACAATCCTTTCATCAACATACCATTTGGCATCGTCCTGAGCGTAGCCGAAGGATCACAATTGTCACAACAAAACAAATAACTCCAACAGCTTCTTAATTTCAATCTAATTTTTTATGCAAATGCTCCCCCATCTACCGGCATCGCATGTCCTGTTATAAAAGAAGCCTGATCAGAGCATAACCACAATATTACTTCGGCTACTTCTTCCGGTTGGCCCATCCGTTTCATTGCCTGGTAATTTTTTGCAGCTTCCAATGCTTCGGGGTTGTATGCTAACTTTCTTCTGCCTTCCATTATCATGGGTGTTTCAATTGCTGTTGGACAAATTGCATTGATGCGGATGTTTTGAGTAGCATATTCTTTTGCAGCAGTTCTTGTTAAACCTACTACAGCAAACTTAGAAGTTGCATATGGGGAGTTACCGGGCTGTGCCACCAAACCTGCTGCAGATGCCACATTCACAATACTTCCACCGCCATCTTTCAGCATCTGTACTACTTCTTCTTTCAAACAATAATAAGTTCCAAAAAGATTTACCTGCATCATATTCATCCAGTCATCTTCAGGATATTCATGCAAAGCTGCAGTCAATTTTCCGGCAATACCTGCACTATTTACAGCACAATCCAGCCTGCCATATTTTTGTACAGCATCAGCAATCATTTTTTCAACCGATGCTTTGTCAGCAATATTTACATGCAGTGCTATGGCTTCTCCGCCAGATACATTTATTTTATTGGCTATTTCCTGAGAATCATTTTCATTGATGTCTGCTGCAATTACTTTTCCTCCTTCATTTGCAAATGCCATTGCGGTGGCAGCGCCAATTCCTGAACCGGCACCAGTGATTAAGCAAACCCTATTTTTAAATCGGTTCATTTATTTTTTTGCATTTAAGATATTTTAATATTTCGGATTTCGGATTTCGGTTGATTGAATTTTAAAAGCACTTTTTATTTTAGAGACCCGAAATCCGACATCATACATCCGACATCCTATATCGGCTGCATCAAAGCTCCAAGTGCTTTCCCCATGATGGCGCCAATATTTGTTCCTTCCGGCATTTGTCCCTTCCAGTCTAATTGTTCTAATTCGCCAACCTGCACAGAAACATCTACTACCATTTTGCAACGTTCCAATCTTCTATCCATAAATTTTTGGAATACGATATCTAATGCATCATCGCTTTGCAACAATTCTGCTAATACTATTGAATCTTCCAGGGCAAGCCCTGCACCCTGGCCTAACTGAGGTATGGTTGCATGAACCGCATCACCAATTAATATCACCCGGTTTTTATACCATGGAGCCGGAACAAACAACACTTCCAGCGGACGGTAAATTACTTTTTTTGGATCGGTAATTTCTTCAATTACATTTTGTACCATCGGTGCTGCATATTCCTGCAGCAATGCTTTCATCCCTGGTACCAATTCATTTTCCGGTATTGCAGGGTTCTCTCCTTCTGCACTTACCACAAACATATACATTGTATCAGACGTCATGGGAATTAAACCAACTTTCGTTTTCCTGCCCATATACATATAGCCCGTTTCTAATTCTGCAGGCCGTTTAAATGCATATCTCCAAACTGATTGGCCTGTGTATTTTGCTTTATAATTTCCTAAAACAATACTTCTTACTTTTGAGTTAACACCATCAGCACCTATCAACAAATCATAGCTGCCATTACTTCCATCAGTAAATTTTACATTTACTTCCGCTGGATTATTTTCAATTTCAGCAACCGTTACACCCATCCTGAAAACCACACCCTGCTTTACAGCTTCTTCATATAAAATATCATGCAAAATTTTTCTTGATATACCATTGTGACTTGGAAGCCTGCCAATATGGGGCACTCCCACTTCCGCAAATGGATGACCGGCAGGCGTACACATTTTTACCATTCCATAAGGCGAGCCTCTCCGCATAGCTTCATCTGCAAGTCCCAATGCATCCAACGCCCTTAATGCATTTGAAGGCTGAATAATACCTACCCCATAAACATTAAAAGCCGCATGGATCTCTGCCACTTCTACATGGCATCCCATTTTTGCCAGGGCAGTACCGGAAGATAATCCTCCAATTCCACCTCCAACGATTAAAACCTTTTTTACTTTTAACATAGCAATCGTTTTATCGTGAATGTTTTTTTATTTCGGATTTTCGATTTCGGATGTCGGTTATGCGATTTCGAATTTCAGCACCAGTTTGTAAAAGAGTATCCAGGTATTTATGTTATTTAGTTAAGCAAGTTTGGAAATTAAAACTTAAATTGGCCTGCCCGCTGGCCAGCGGGCAGGGATAAAAGATTGTTTTTCCTTTTCCGGGCTTTAGTGCAAGACTGTTTGGGCTAAAGCCCGGAAAATTTATTTTTAATTATCCCGACCTAAAGGTCGGGGCAATTAAAACAGCATTAAGGCCGGGGCAATTAAAACTCTTAACTAAATAACCTGATTCAAACTAATATCCGACATCCGACATCTCAAAGAAATCCGACATCCGAAATCCTACATTATCGCCACAGCCCTGGTCCACCCTGCACTGCCGCCCTTTATTTTTGCAGGAAAACAAGACACTTTAAAACCAAACGGCGGTAACTGATCCAGGTTCGCCAATTTTTCTATCTGGCAATATTCTTTTTCCCGGCCTACATAATGCGCCGACCAGATCACGCCAGGACGAGGATTCTTCAAATAATCCTGCACCTGCAAATGCAAAGGTATATCCCAACCCCATCCATCTGTTCCCATCACTTTTATTCCATTGTCTATTAACCAATGGGTGGCTTCTGCAGAAACACCTACATGAATTTTTACAAAATCATCCTGGTAAATTCTTTTGTCTGCATCACAACGGATCAATACAATATCAAACGGCTTTAGTGTGTAATGGAGGGCTGCTAATTTTTCTTTCACATCTTCCACTGTAACACTGTAACCGTCTGGCTTATCCGTAAAATCCAGCACCACGCCGTCATTAAAAAACCATTCCAGTGGAAGCTGATCAATGGTTCTTGAAGGCTTTCCATCGCAGGTGGGAAAGTAATGCCAGGGAGCATCTACATGTGTACCTGCATGACTGGTTACTGTGATGAATTCCCCTGCCGGGCCATTGCCATCAATAAAGGCATCTGCAGGAATTCCATTGAATAATTTACTCCCCATTTTCTTTGCACCTTCCTTGTGGTCTTCATACACAATACTGGTGGGCAGTGGTTCTTTTATTTCCGAAGAAATGGTTACTGAAAGGTCAATTATTTTCATTTTTAATTTTTTATAATTATGATATGAGATATTGGGGTATTGAGTTATTATTTACCATTCACAATTCCATGTTGTTTAGTTATGTTTTATTTATTGCCTGGGCTTTACCCCTCAAAACTGTTTGGGCTAAAGCCCATCAAAGATTTTAATTCTTTTCTTCCCCGCCCTAAAGGGCGGGGCAATTGATTAAAGGGCGGGCAATTGATTTGCCCTAAAGGGCGGGGCAATTGATTTACATTTCAAACTTTAGTTCGTAATGCTGCACCATTGGCGCTGATTCAAAAAAAGGCCCGATCAATGCCCGCCATTCCTGAAATAAATCGGATTCCCTGAACCCTTTTGTATGAGCTTCTAAAGTCTGCCAGCGAATCAACAAAACATAGCGGTTATCCTGCTCCATACATTTTTGAAACTGATGGCCGATATAGCCTTTAGATTGGCTAATTACTGATTGTGCTTTTTCTAAGTTTTGTTCAAACTCAGCATTCGTTCCTTTCCTAATGTCAATTGTTGCTAATTCTAAAATCATGCCCCCATCCCCGCTGGCCAGCGGGGTGTTATGCGCCTCATTGCTTTTTGAAATTTCGTTCATGCTTCTCTGTATGTTATTTTAATAAATAGATTTTTGCTTGTTCTCCCCTTCAGGGGATGGGGGTTCAATTTCCATCACTGATTACTGTTCCGCCATCCACAATTATATTTTGCCCGGTGATAAATCCTCCAGCTTTCGATGCAAGCATTACAGCAACTCCTGCTATTTCTTCCGGTTGCCCTACACGCCGGAGTGGCGTTAATGATAAACGTCTTTCCATCACTGTTTCATTTTCCATCATCCCTTTAGAAAAAGAGGTTTCAATTAAACCCGGTGAAATACTATTCACCCGTATATTTTTCGGACCGTACTCAACTGCAAGATTTCTTGCCAATTGAATTAAGCCAGCCTTTGTTATTCCATAAAGCCCGATACTTTTGTTTCCCCTTACACCAGCAATGCTTGCTAAAAAAATCACTGCTCCATCATTGCGTTCTGCCATCTGTGGAATGATCAGCTTACTTAGAAATATGGCGCTCTGCAAATTGATGGCAAATATTTTTTCATATTCATCCGCATTGATCTCCGTTAATGAATCCAGTATAGCAATGCCTGCACAACTTACCAATATGTCTATCTTACCTTCAATTAAAATAGCCTTGTTATATAAATTTTCAATGTCTTCTTTTTTAGAAACATCACAACAGATGTAGTGAGCATTGAGTTTCTTTTCACACAAACTTTCTGTTGCGGTTTTACAACCTTCTTCATCGTTGCTTGAAATAATAACGGTTGCTCCATGTTCACCCATTGCTTCTGCGATTGCTTTTCCCATACCACTGCTTGCCCCGGTAATCAGCGCTGTTTTCCCCGATAAATCAAATAGGTTTTTTACTTCCAATAATTAATTTTTAAGCTGACTTAATTCTATACCACTTCCTAATGGAAGCAATATCGTATCAAAAGCATTTGTTTCTTTTACACGGTTACGGTAAGCCGTAGCTTCTTTATGATGCTGTGGTGGATAAAGCATATTATCTGCCGCTATCCATGCAGCCTTATTCAACTTAGGATAAAACAAATCAAAACACGGCACATACAATTCTTTCCAGATATCAAGCAAAACAAAATCAAAAATTTCTGTAGCTGCGGCCAAATATTCCAACGCATTTCCCACCCTGAATTCTACATAGTCGTTAAGCCCTGCTTCTTTAATTTTTTGCTGGGCATAATTTTCTTTTTCATCACTCTTTTCCATTGTGATGACCTTACCGGCATTTGCCCTTGCTGCTTCTGCCAGCCATACAGTTGAGTAACCATAAGAAGTTCCTAATTCTAAAATAATTTTTGACTGGGAAGCTTTTACCATCTCATTCAAAAACATTCCGGTTGCTTCGCCAACAGGCAATAAAAATTCATCAATGCGTTCATTTCTTTCTTCAAATGAAAGTGATTCAGCCAAAGCTGCTTCTGCTTTAATACGGTCATTATATTGCGCCAGTACATTTTTTATTTTATCGTCAAATTCCAACATAACATTTCGATTTCAGATTTGCGACCTGCCTGCCGGCAGGCAAGGTTTCGGATTGCGGAGGCGAAAACAGAAGGGGTTTACCTTTTAGTTCAGTCGCCGAAATTCTGAATATTTTAATATACCAATATCTCAATACCCAATATCACTTCTCATTTCCAGTGAATCATTTTTTGTCCAGCCACCGGACATTTAAAATACGGTACCGTTGTTCCCCTCAAACTCCCCAGATAAACAGTTTTTAAATCAGGGCCACCAAACGAAAGGCTCGCCATCCAGGGTGCAATTGTTCCTTTTGTTTCACCTAAAATTTCTGGTGTAACAGCATTGGAATGGTAAGTATCAAAGAGTTTCTTTTTTGTAACCGGGTTACTGTCATCTAAAATAGTCAGCACTTCACCTTCAGGCGTTATCGCTACCAGCACATCAGTAAAAATCAACGTGATCCATAAATTACCAAATGCATCAAAGGCAAAACCATCCGGAAAACCATCTAATTGTGACGGCCCATATACTTCACGGTTAGTAAGGCTTCCATCATTCTGTACCCGTAGCCTTGATATTTTCCAGCCCGTACTTTCCACCACGTACAACCATTCTTCTTTATCATCAAAACGAATTTCATTGGTGCCGCAAAAACCATCGGCTACAATTCTTACACCCTGTTCATACATCAATGCTATGTATCCATCAGTTGCTTTCGTATTGATCTGATCGCTCCATGGTTCGGTTTTGGTGGTAACTGAAAACCAGATCCTTCCTTTCGAATCCCGCAATGGAAAATTCGTTTTGCCCAATGCACAACCATCTATTTCAGTTAGAATGGTTGTCAGTTTTCCATCACGTGTCATTCGCTCTATATGATTGGTACCCCAATTCGCAATAATGATATCAGCATTTTTATCAAAGCACAATCCGTTTGGCAAAGAGCCTGCCGCTTTTATATAACGGCTATCATAAGAAGATGCAGATAAAGCATTATCAATAAACGGTGTTATTAATTGTTGTGTACCGTCTGCATTGATCTTCATTACGCCTCCTCTTGCATCGGCAGTCCACACTGTTCCATCTTTCTCCGTGAGGATGCATTCAGGACGCTGCAAATCTTTACCCAACATTTTAATTTCATCCGGATTTACCTGGAAGCCTTTTAATGGGTTAATGATCCGGCTGTTTATCAGCATTGCTTTATTCTCTTTTTTAAATGGATGCTAATTATACATTCGATTTGTCTCAAGGGCGACATTTTTAAATGCACCTTTCTAAAAACAAATTTTTTAGAACAGTTATAAATTTTTACTGAATTCTCCCGTAACCCTAATTTGGATTTCGTCACTCACAAAGGCATTTTCCAATTTTCCTCCAACACCAAAATCACTTCTTTTTATTTTACCGGTGGCCTTAATGCCAATCTGCAAATTTTTCATATTGGGATTTGGATTAGCCACAGGGCCATTCATTGTTACATCTAAACTCACTGGCTTTGTTATCCCTTTCATTGTTAAGTTGCCTGTCATTGTATATTCGTTACCCGTCTTTTTTTTGAATGAGGTACTCTTAAAAGTTATGGCCGGGTATTTTTGTACATCAAACAGATCCTCGCCTTTTAAAGAATTGTCCCTCATTTCAAGATCGGTATTGATGCTGGAACTCTCAATGGTCATTTCGAAAAATGCATCTGATAAATCATTTTGTGCTGAAGTGATGGAAGCATCAAATTTTTTAAAATAACCATCCACTTCTGATATGCCGTGATGAGTTACAATAAAAGTAATTTTTGAGTGTCCTTTATCTACAGCCCACTGGGCAAATATTGAGGTGGATAAAATTAACAGAACTACTATCAGTATTGATTTTTTCATTTTTATTTTTTTAGATTTTTAGAAAATATGATTTTGAAAATCGGGATAAACTTTCCATTAAACAACTTTATTACGCAACATTCCTATGCCTTCAATTTCCAGTTCCACCACATCACCTGGCTCCAATGGACGATGGACTTTAAAATTATTTTCTATCAGGCTGCCCCAGCCTACAGTGCCGGAGCCTAATATATCACCGGGATACAGCGTTACATTGTTTTCAGAAGCCCGTTCCATCATCTGGGCAAAATTGTAATGAATGGTTTTATAATTCCCTTCACACACAGTTTGTCCGTTTATCCGTGAAGTCATTTTTAAATCAAAGCGGTTGCCTTTAACAGCAGGCACTCTTAATGGCGCTTCAAAATAAGATGCTGAAAAAGGTACCTTGTATTGTTCCATTTCATCAGCGGTTACAATGCAGGGGCCAATGGCATTGGCAAAGTCTTTTCCTTTATGAGGGCCCAATGGGATTTCCATTTCTTTTTTCTGAATCGCTCTTGCCGTCCAGTCGTTAAAAATTGTGTAACCAAAAATATACTGATCTGCTTCTGCGGCTTTGATATCTTTTCCTTTTTTACCAATAATAACAGCCAGCTCCAGTTCTATATCCAACCTCGTTTCCTTTAGCGGACGTTTTATTTCATCATCTGGTCCATATATCGCATGATGATTGGTAAAATAAAAAATGGGCATGTCATACCATGCTTCACCAATTGTATGTCCAAAACTCCTGGAAGCATTCAACATGTGTTGTTCAAATCCAATATAATCCCTGAAACTTCGGGGATTGGGTAATGGAGCCAGCAACTGCACTTCACTCAATGCATAAGTTGGTGCAGCATCTTCTAATTTTAATTCTTTGATGATAGAAAAATATGATTCATGATTATCAATAAAGCTCAACATGTCAGCTGGCAGTTTTCCATTGCTGATAAGATTCATATCTACCACGCCGTTATCTTTCAGCCATCCTGATTTTGAGATTCCTTTTTTATTTTTAAATGTTACCAGTTTCATTTTTTATTGTCTGAGTTTTGTAAAGATTTTATCAGATAGCAGCCATCGCTTTTTTAGTAATCCCATTTCTTTTATTCACTATTGCCGGTGCTGTTTCAATTAAAAGGAATGCAATAATACTTGCACAGAATGCTGCACCGGCTGCAATTAAAAAAGGGGCATGCAAACCAAATGTATCTGCGGACCAGCCCGCTATGGCAGGAGCAGCAAAGCCCCCCACCAATTCACCAATGCCCATTACAAAACCCATTGTCTGTGCCAGGTATTGGCGGGGCACTGTTTCTGATGGAATGGTGGCGAGCACAATAGGAAAACAACCCATGGTGGATGCTCCCAGTATTACCAATGGCGCAAGGCTGCTGAAATTATTTCCAAAATAAACCACACTCAACGGCATCAGCATGCTAAGCAAAAAGAAAATTATCACCATTGGGTACGCCTGCAATGAAAAAAGCATTTCGCCATCCGAAGTTTGTTGCCAGGGCAACGAGCGCAATTGGAGCCATCATAGTCCCAAGAAGGTTGCTGCCAAAGCTTTGCATAAAGCCCATATTAAATCCCCTGCGTTTTTCAGTGGATGCATTTACCATGATGGATTGCGCCAGTGGTAATACCGGGCCTTCTGCAAACCCCATGATGATTCTTGCTACCAATAAAAATGCAAACGATGCAGCAAGACCGGAGATAAATGAACAGGCTGAAAAAATGACAACCGATATAATGAGGTATTTTTTTCGCTTACCTGTTTTATCAGACAACGTTCCTATCACATAACCGGACATGGCCCATGCCAGTGCAAGCAATGAAGCCAGCAATCCAATTTGGGTGTTATTCAATCCCAATTCTTTATCAAAGAACGGCACCAAAAAATTTAGCGCCATCCTGTCGAATAACACAAATCCAAAAGTGAAGCTCAGTAATATGAGCAGTTTGTTTTCGTAATTGAAAAATTTTCTATTCATAAAGCTTTTTTATATTTCGGATGTCGGATTTCGGATGTCGGATTTCGGAACCCCTTGATAGCTGAGTTTCTTGGCTATTAGGACACCGTCCGAAATCCGACATCTCAGATCCGAAATCACATCAGTGGTCTTCCACCATCAACAGGAATAATGCAGCCTGTTGTAAAAGTTAATGTTGATGCAACTGCATACACTGCATTGGCCACATCTTCCGCAGTTGCAAAACGGTTGAGTGGTGTGGCATCTAACTGTATTTGCAAAAATGCAGGGTCAACAGTTTTTGCATATTCTCCCATTACCCATCCCGGCGAGACAGATACCACCCTTATTGTTGGTGCCAATGCCCTTGCCAGCGAACGTGTCATACTATCTATCGCAGCTTTGGAAGCACAGTAAGCCACGTTACTACCGATACCGGTTACCCCGGCGACAGAAGAAATATTTACCACCAGTCCGGCTTCACTTTTCAGTAACAATTCTTTGCAGGCCCTTATCATTGCAAATGAGCCACGTACATTGGTGGTAAATATATTGTCGATCCATTCATCTGTTAATCCATCAAGGTCATTGTGTGCAACGGGTGTGGTAATGCCTGCATTGTTTACCAGTATATCCAGTTTTTCATATTTTAATTCTATAAATAATGCCAGTTGATTTAAAGCATCACTATCATTTACCGGAGCATAAAAAATAGAATGATTTCCTTCAGGTAATTCTTTTAATAACTTCTCTGCTCTTGCTTCATTATTATTGTAAGTAATAATTACCTGTGCCCCAGCCTCCGCCAATCTTTTACAGATTGCAGCGCCAATGCCGCCTGCACCGCCGGTTACGACAGCAACTTTACCCCCATCCCCTAAAGGGGAGTTATACAAGGTCTCTGTTTTATTTTGCTCATTCATTTTTTCGCTGAAGTCAATTTATAATTTTTATACTTTTCAAATAACTCCCCTTTAGGGGATGGGGGCATATTTCTTTACCCTTAAATCAGCCTGAGCCTTATGGCCTGAAAAATTTTCTATTGCACACAATCTTGAACAATATTCTCCTATCAATACACTGGCTTCATCAGTTTTTATTTCCTGGTAAGTGCAGGTTTTTAAAAATTTACCTACCCACAGTCCGCCAGTATATCTTGCAGCTTCTTTGGTTGGCAAGGTATGGTTGGTACCAATTACTTTATCACCAAAAGCAACATTGGTTTTATCACCTAAGAACAATGCCCCATAGTTTGTCATTTTCTCTAAAAAATAACGTGGGTTTTCTGTAAGCACTTCTACATGTTCGCTTGCAATACTGTCGGCTTCGGATACCAACTCATCAACCGTATCTACCACAATCACCTGTCCATAATCCCTCCATGAAAGGCCGGCCATATCTGCTGTGGCTAAAGTCTCTAACTGCTTTGCAATTTCTTTGATGGTAGCATGGGCTAATTCTTCACTGGTGGTCAATAAAATTGCAGGAGTCGTTGGTCCATGTTCTGCCTGACCCAACAAATCTGTTGCACACATTTCTGCATCGGCAGTATGGTCTGCAACAACAAGCACTTCAGTTGGCCCTGCAAATAAATCAATACCAACTTTACCATAAAGCTGGCGTTTGGCTTCTGCCACATATGCATTACCCGGACCAACCAGCATATCCACTGACTGAACTGTTTCTGTTCCCAATGCCATCATGGCAACAGCCTGCACTCCACCGAGAATATAAATTTCATCAGCACCCCCCATGGCCATAGCTGCTACTGTTGCAGCAGGTATGGTACCATTGATAGGAGGTGTGCATGCAATCACTCTTTGTACACCAGCAACCTTTGCCGTTAGTACACTCATGTGTGCAGATGCTACCATTGGGTATCGTCCGCCGGGTACATAACAACCCACACTGTTTACCGGAATATTTTTATGGCCAAGAAATACACCGGGCAATGTTTCTACTTCGATATCTTTAATTGATGCTCTTTGCAATTGTGCAAAATTCCTGATCTGTGTTTGAGCAAATTTTATATCATCAATTACCTGCTGTGGCAAGCCAGCAATGATTGATTTTATTTGTTCCTGCGAAAGTTTAAAACTTTCCGGCGACCATTTATCTAATCTTGCTGAAAGCTCACGGACAGCAGTATCTCCTTTTTCTGAAACATCGTTCAACATGCCTTCCACAATCAAACGAACCTTTGCATCAGCATCTTTGCTTTCTGCATAAGTGATCCCTTTTTTTATTATTCTTTTCATACTGAATAAGTTTTTATTAATTGCCTTTATTTTCTTTCGTTGTGCTCTCTGTGATTCTTCGTGTTCTTTGTGACCAAAGGACACAACGTTCACAAAGGTTTCACAAAGAACACGAAGTATAAAATCGTTCCAAATTCATAATGTCACCAGGTGTTCAATTGCTCAATACAGAACAAAGCGTACAAGAGTGCGACGCAACGATGTTTAATTGAAATACTATCGCTGGTTACATAAAAATTTATTACTTCATTTTCTTAGCGATCCAATCATACATGTTGAACGTTTTCGTAAAATCATCGATCTGGCAATGAGCTGAACCGCTACTTTCTTTCGGTATAATTTCCACTACTTTTTCGCAGGTGAGTGCATCTCTTAATTTGTAAGCATTCTCTACAAAATTCTGGCGGTCGTCTTCACCATGCAATACATAAGTGGGCATAGAAATTTTTTCGGCCACATCGTCTAATGCAAATTGTTTCAATCGCTCTCTTGCATCCGCCATACTGGATGCGCCAACTATATGCTGAACAATTTCAGCCAGCGGATGAGTGTCAGGACGGTTCTTCCATATTTCATAGTAACTCCAAACTGCACCCCACACTACACAAATTTTGAAACGTGGCTCAAACGCTGCACAACGTGCCGCCATATAACCACCCATTGAAACGGCCATAACACCAATGCTGCCGGTATTTACATCGTCTTTCAAATTCTCCAAACTCCAGTCTAACACTGCTGTGCCGGCCACATTAAAATCGTGACGGGTATAAATATGATTGAGACGAAGCGATGCACCTTGTCCCGGCCCATCCATAGCTAATAATGCAATACCTCTTTCATTCAAATGCTGGCAGGGACCGAAGTAAAGTTCTTCGGCCAAACTATCGAGGCCACCGAACATGATAATGAGTGGCGGATTTTTTACACCCTCCGGTAAAAACAAATAACCCGGCAAAAATGAACCTTCAAAGGGAACCTGTACCTGCTTTGGTTTATTATCAAAAAAAGCAATGGCTTTCAAAAAAGCATCTCTTGCTTTTAAATAAGAAGGTAGTTTTCTTTTGTCAGAAGGTTTAAGAAAAAATTCAGAAGTACGTAAATAATTAAATGCTCTTAAATGGGTTCTGCGTGCAGAAATATTATTGCCTGCTGATGAAAATGATTCAGCCTGGTTAAATACTTTATTACCCATTTTATCCCAGGCAACATGAAAACTTTCATTATCGCCTGGCGTTATTTCAGCTGCTACTTCTAATATTTCTGCAAACTCGCCGCCCCCATAATGTGCCTGCGTTAATGCACGGTTTACCTGGTAAGAAGGCATGTACTGGCCTGGAAAATAGTGCCACATTTGATTTCGGATTTATGATTTCGGATTTCGGATTTGTTCCTGTTCCGAAGATTAAAAATTTTGTTTTATTTGTTGATTGTTTAGAATCAATTTGATTTTGGGTTTGTGATTTAGGCTCCCTGAATTTTGGAAGTATTATGAATTAAATACAGCTTCCGAAATCCGAAATCACATATCCGAAATCGTTTTAGATATCAACCGGCTTCAAGCCTCCCACTTTTCCTTTTTCCATTTCTGCAAAAGGATTGGTTAAACCCCATGCATCATTTGGATTGTCTTTTAAATAATGAATATCGGGGCCATGATCCGGTGCAAAGACTAATCTTGCACAAGAATATATTTCTAACAGGATCCCTGTATGCGGTTCCATGATGTAAAAGAAAAAACCTTCATCGGCTTTATGACGGGTGGGGGCACCCCAAACACTTTTATACCCTTTTTCTGTAAACCAATCGAGCGCTAATAAAACCTCCTCCCGGCTATCTACATTGTAGCAGATGTGATTCAAAACGCCTTCACCAGGCTGCAAATTTGGATCGGAGAAAATGGCAATATCATGAGACAAATTACCTATTGTCCATAAACCACCTACCGGTGGAATATCATCGCTTATTCTAACCTCATCCGGGTTCTTTAATCCCATACCTTTCCAAAAAGCTTTTTCTTTTGCATATTGAAATTTTGCATCCAGATAAGTAATATGATCAAACCTCCGGGGGCATGCACCTAAGCGGCGGTTGCTTGCATACCGGTCAGTATAAATGCTTTT
>JAYVLZ010000121.1:0-6947 GCA_043759175.1 Chitinophagaceae bacterium
ACAAAGCCGCAGATTCGCAGATTTCTATACTTTTATTTTTCATCTGCGAATCTGCGGCAAAATTTCTTTTGCACAAATTTATACGGCGTGCAGTATAAAAGTTGCAAGAGGCTGAGGGAATATCATTTCATCTCAGCTTTTTTATTTACTATGATTTTTTTCGCAGTTGTGGTTGTTCTTTTTTCAGTCTTACATCCTTTTATAATTTCAAATCAATTTTTTTGCCTTTTTCTACAGCCAGATAGATAGCATCAATAATTTTTAAATCTTTCAGTGCCTCTTCCCCATCAACAGGTACCACCGGTTGTTTACCTTCTAAAATGATACCCGCCATTTCATCCATCTGCACCGTTTGGTGTGTAACATGAGGATGCATTAATTCTCCTTTATGAGTACGCCCTTTGATGGGACCATAACCTGTGGAAGGTTGCAGTTCGGCAAATCCTTTTTCTGCATTTAAAAAAAAACGGTCAAGGTTATTCATGCTGTAAGTTGATAAGCAGGAAGCCACCACTCCTCCTGGAAAGCCTAATTGAAACTGAATGGTTTCATCTACGCCTTCTTTAAATTTCACAGGGTCGGTTTTGGTTTCTTCAGCAGTTACCCAAAAAGGTTCTTCCCCTGTCATGTACCGGGAGCCGTTGATAGCGTAAATACCTATATCCATCAAGGAGCCGCCGCCTGCCAGTTGCCTGTTCAATCTCCACTGTGCAGGGTCTCCTATCTTAAAACCGCATAGTCCCTGGAAAAATAAAATCTTTCCCAATTCACCTTCCCTCCGCATGCGGATAATCTCTAAAGTCTTTGGCTCAAAATGCATCCGGTATCCAACCAGTAATTTTACATTCGCTTTTTTGCAGGCATCAATCATTTCCTGTCCTTCTTTAGCATTTAATGCCATTGGTTTTTCACAAATCACATGCTTGCCGGCCCCAGCCACCCGAATAGCCTGGTTATGATGCAATGCATTGGGTGTAATAATATATACTGCATCAATATCCGGGTTGCTGTTGACTGCATCAAAATTTTCGTAGTTGTAACAGTTCTTCTCCGGAATATTATACTTGCTCTGCCAGTCTTTTATTTTGGAGGGCGTGCCGCTGATAACACCCACCAGTTTGGCTTTTTTACAATCTTTCATGGCTTCTGCTACCCGTGTTCCATAACTGCCAAGCCCCATAATGGCTACCCGTAACACCGGTCCTTCATAAATATTATCATTAGCATCACCAGGATTTGCCAAAGCATACTTATGTAATAAAGGCAATGCAATAGTAAGGGCAGAAAGTTTTTGTAAAAATTGGCGGCGTGATTTCATAACAGAATAATTTTATAGTAGGTATAAAGCGGAATTATATTGCTGAACTATTTGTTTTGCTAAGATAATGTATTCATTAAAAAAATTTCCGGGCAACATTTTACCGGCTCTCATTCTCCTGTTTTATGTGCTGTCTTTTTTTCTTTTCCCTTTACTAATCAACTTTTGTAAAGAATGGAACAGTGCTGTTTTTTCAATCATACAAAATGTTATTATAAGTTTTGTTTCATATGGTTTTACACAATTGGTTCATATGTTGGGGAACTTATTTCCCAGAGCCATCAAATTATGAAGTATGGAGCCTGATTTTTTTTTGGTGTGATTATTTAATACAGTATTAGTATACTAAAAACAATTCAACATGAAAAAGTCAATGCTCTTACATGCAGTAAATAAATTTTTACTACTGATGGTATTTAGTAGTGTGCAGCTTTTGGCGCTGGCACAAGACACTACTGTATCATCAAATACCACCACTACCACCACAAAAACTACCAGCTTTGAAATGCAGCCCTGGATGTGGATAGTGGGTGGTGCAGTATTGCTGATACTGGTGATAGCCCTGATGAGAGGCGGAGGAGGGAAAGAAGTAGTACGCACTACAGTGATAAAAGACAAAACTTAAATTTAATTTTCGGTATGCAATCTTACCGAACATTTTTTCCTGCCTTATTCCCACAAGATTTTTCAATGCCAGGTTCTGTCCTGCTTACTAAGTAATCAATTTCATAATGATATGGACTGAACCATGGCATCAGGAAAAATTTTAGTCTCACAATTATCGGATTGTAAATAATAACTTATAAAATATGGAACAACCAACAACAATTTTGGAAGGATACGGTAACCCTGAAAAAGTACTTATCCCGGATCGACTCTATCTCCACCGTTAGCCACATTGCAGGTGAAGAAGAAAAAGAATATTTAAAAGCACTGTGTGATTCGGGTAAATTATCTGAAGAACAAACTGATTTAATAATGCAGGTTGCATCGGCCCAAACAACTGATGATGACCTCTACCGTTTCCTGGATGTTTTAAAAACCACTGAACTGCATTTATGCCAACAGAGAGGAGACAACTATATAATAACACGGGCAGTTTAATGCATCTTTTTTGATATAAACATTTGTTCAACCTTCTAAAAATGCAACGTCCTTATACCATCATAAAGCCGCAAATAGTATTTGCCCGAAAACAAGAGAATGCCAGGGATAAGATTCGATCAGGGTATCCTGCTTACTTATAAATAAATTTTAGAAAAGTACTAAACTACTCCTTCTTCCATTAACGGCGCATGCGTTAATTCACTCACTTCTTTAAGAATATCCCTTTCCTTTAAATCAAAATTGCTTAATGCAGGATGTGAAAGCACAGAGGCAACTAATGGACTGGATTTAAAATTTTGCAATGACTCCTCATCTTTGAACAGGTAAACAGCGCCTGCTTCTTTTTTTTCCGTATCAATCAGCCATATCTTCCAAAGGCATCCAGGCACATCTGTAAATGCCGGAGCAAGCTGAGAAGCCATACTTTCAAATTCTTCACGGGTTACACTATAAGTGTAATTGGTAACAAGAATCTTCTGAGACATAATAAACGTTTTAATGGTGAATAAATGTATTATGCTTCAAAAAGTACTGTTGAATTAATATAAAATTAGTTCAAATTAACAAGTATTAAAAGTATGATATTTTTCCATTTAGCTTTAAAAGTTTCTTGGAAAAATATTCCATACTTACCTTCTGAAACTTATTCTCCGAAAGGCGCAACGTATTTATTCCATCACACAAGCCAGCAAAGAATTTTATTGGTATAACTTTTACCAACTGGTAAAGGTTGATTACATTGTATCATATTGAAACCAATGGATGAACAGGAACCTATAAACACTACCGATAAAACCCGGATTCCCCTTAAACGGGTATTGGGTTTACCTACCGGAATTTTATTGGTGGCAGGCATTATGATCGGATCGGGTGTTTTTAAAAAAATAGCGCCTATGTCTGCGGCACTCATGAGTGAACCATACATTCTATCGGCCTGGATCATTGCCGGTATCATTACCATGTTTGGCGCATTTACACTGGCAGGTCTGGCAACCACCACTACAGAATCGGGCGGCATTTACGAATACCTGCGGCTTTCTTTTGGAAACTTTTTTTCCTTTTTGTATGGCTTTACCATTTTTACAATCATGGGTAGTGGCTCCATTGCTGCACTGGCATTTATCTTTTCCCAATCTTTAAATATTTTGATAGCAATACCTGATCCCCTGTATCAATTTAAAGATATTGCTATCGGCAATTTTATTTTCCCATTTGCCAGTTCAGGAGTAAAAATGGTAGCTGTATTTTCTATTGGCGTGCTAACATGGATCAATATACGTGGTACAAAAAACGGGGGTATATTAAATAACATTGTAACAGCTGCAAAGATCCTCGGTATCCTGATCATGATTGTGGCCGGGCTGTTTTATTCCAACCCGTTAGTAAGTGCATCCAATGCAGCCGCATCTGTACATTTTTCAAATACAGCATTGTTCAGTGCTTTGTTTGGTGCAATGCTCAGTGCCTTTTGGGCCTACGATGGCTGGGCTATTATCAGTTCTGTAACAGGAGAAATGAAAGACCCCAAACGGAATGTACCGTTGGCTATCATTGCAGGTGTGGGCATTGCCATGACCCTGTATGTTTTATTGAATTACACTTTTATGCAGGTACTGCCGGTAAGCCGCCTTGCAGCCATTGGCGAAAATGATATTGCTGCAGCAGTAGTGGCCGGAACAATGATGGGAAAAACAGGAACGGTATTAATTGCAGTGCTCATTATGGTCTGTACTTTTGGCGCCCTCAATGTCTGCATCATTGTATACCCAAGAATTTATTACCGGATGGCACAGGAAAACTTTTTCTTTAAAAAAGCGGCCCAGGTACACCCGGTGTTCAGAACACCTTATGTATCGCTTATCTTCTCCATGGTATGGAGCAGTATCCTGGTGGTTTCGGGCACTTTTGACCTGCTGACCAACCTGGTAGTTTTTGCAGGATTCTTTTTTTATGTGTTGCTTGCCTGGGCGCTGATACGCATGAAAAGAAACGGGCAGATAAAATCCAAAGTGGCTGGCTATCCTGTAGTGCCTATCATTGTTATTTTATTTTCAACAGCATTAATTGTAAATACCGTAATTGTTCAGCCGCAGCAATCATTAATGGGGTTGCTGCTGGTACTGGGTGGTGTTCTTTTTTATTATTATTTTAAAAAGCGGTATCCAGATAAAAAATAAATGATGTAATGTTATCAGGATTTCAATCAAGTCTCCAAAAGTTATTTACATTATATCACCTGGGAAATTTCTTGCACAGTTCGTTCAACAAAAATGCTCATTTAAAAAAGGAACCTATTTTTTTGTAAAAGAAATACTGCAATATTTAACTGGCATGATTATTCATCTGTTTAAAGTAAACTTGTAATTATGAATAATTTTTTTAAAACCCTGATTGCCGGCTATGGTGCAAAAAAACTGGGCGGAGGATGTTTCAGCACCATATTGATCTTCATCGTTATTTATTGGGCTTTGGGCACCTGTAACCGTTCTCCACAACCAGTAAGGCAACGTACCGGAATACATGCGCCTGCACATGCTGATAATACTAGCGTCTATGCTAAATATTAAATGAAAGATTTAAACTGGTGGAACGAAGTTTACACATGTTAACTTTATCATGATGTAAGTTATTTTTGTTTTCTATACCATATAAATTATGTGCTGGTAAAATAAAAAATGTATTTTTATTTCGCTTCTAAACTGCTTAGCTAAAGCTGTACAGGGATCGAAATTTAACGACATGGAAATATTTAAATTTTTACTGGATGAAGTAATAGGTTTTCTCGGAATTAATACCTGGATTGAAATGTTTAAATCCGGCAACTACAGCAGCCTGCGAACCTATGACGGTTTTTTAGGGGCTGTTGGACCACTCATCCCTTTTCTATTATTGCTTGAGATTGGCAGGGCGCTGCTGTTCGGAAATTTCAAGAGGAAAGATTACCGGGTTATTTTATTTATTTACATCTTCAACCGGTTTGTATCGTTGTTTATTTCTATAGCAGCCGTTGCATTTTGCATCGGGCTGTTTGAGAAATATGCTGTTATCAGCAGCAGCTTTACCTGGTACTGGTTCATCTATGGTTATATTGTTTGGGAACTGGCGCATTTTGTATATCATTACCTGGGGCATAAAGTACGTTTGTTCTGGTGCCTGCATTCTACACACCATGCGCCAGAACAAATGAATCTTTCTGTAACGCATGCACATTTTTTTTTAGAAGCTCCTTATGCAGATGTTATACGAACCTCCATCTGTATTTTACTGGGGGTAAATCCGCCATTATTATTTTTAATCATGTTCATTGATGGCACCTGGGGTGCATTCATCCATGCAGGAGAAAATTTATTGAAAGATGGCAGGTTAGGTTTTTTAAACAAACTTATATTAACACCATCACATCACCGGGTACATCATGCAAAGAATCCCCTTTACATGGATACCAATTTCTGCAACCTGTTAAATATTTGGGATAAAATATTTGGAACCTTTCAGCCTGAAAAAAAAGATATTCCGCCAACTTATGGTATCACCCGGCAAATGAATGCCAATAGTTTTTTGGATGTTTATTTTGGGGAGATAGCAGCTTTATGGAAAGATGTAAAAAAAGCGCCCGGCTTTAAGAATAAAATTTTATACACCTTTATGCCACCAGGCTGGAGCCATACCGGTGAACATAAAACGGCCAGTTTGGTAAGAAATGATTTCCTAAAAAAAATGAATGCTTCTTAGTGCAACTGCATGTCAATGGAGATTGTCAATTAGAAAAAATGGTTATTAAAAACCGTGTATTATCAATTACTATATTGCTGCTCTTGCAGGAATAGCCTTACTTAACGCTACGGACTATACGCTTTTATCGAAACATAAAAATGCTTGCTCAATTATGATTGTACTGTGGAAATAATTACCCACATTTTTTAATAATCCAACCTTTGCTGTATAAATTTTTCTGGCACATAATTATATCTATCATTACCGGAAACAGGATGATGATCAGTATTTATAGTATTGGGCACTAAGAGCATTTGTTGATGGGCTTTCCCCTGTTGATAAAATGCAAATCGTTAAATAAAAATTTATGAAAAAGATTATTGGTTTATTTTGTACAGCATTTGTTTTTACAATTATCTCCTGCTCGAACGAGCCTGTAGAAACAAAGAAAGAAGTAATCGTGGTTCCGGCACCAAGGGTTGAAAAAAAAGAACCTGTTGTAGTTGAAAAAGATCCCTCAACCACTGTGACCTTAGATAAAAATGGTGTAAAGGTTAAAAGCAAAAAAGTAAAAGTGGTAATTAATCCAAATTAATATTTCGTACTCAGTCGGAATAACATTTTTTCAATGTCCCCGTTTAAAACGGGGACATTGTTTTACTACTATAAACAACATGGTATAAAACAATGCTGCGTAAATAGTTTTTAACAATCCCTGGATATTGATCTTACTAACTGTTGTAAATGTTTCTAAAACGGCGGCTCTCCCTTCCTGATAGTTGTGCTGTTAATTAAGCTGTGAAGATTT
>JAYVLZ010000122.1:0-5665 GCA_043759175.1 Chitinophagaceae bacterium
GGATTTAAAGGAGCTATCTTTGTCCACGTAATGTATGATCAGCCGGTATTGGCTGGAAGCTGTATCCTGGCAAAATACTGGCGAAAAAAATAAAACTGCAATAATGATTGAAGTAAAATATTTCCCAAGGATATAATTGTGTTGTTTTGTCATTACTGAATCCAAATCTAAATTCTAAAATTGTAAATCAAAAATCTTTGTCTGGCGTTTATATTCATATCCCATTTTGCAAGCAGGCCTGTCATTACTGTAATTTTCATTTCAGCACTTCCTTAAGATATAAAAACGATCTTATAGAATCTTTAGTAAAGGAAATAACAATCACACCTTACTTTGATAAATCACCCGGCAATGCTGAAATCAACAAACAAATTGACACTGTTTACTTTGGCGGAGGTACTCCCAGTATGCTAAACGCTGATGAACTGGAATTAATATTTGATACGCTGCAAAAAAAATTCATTATTTCATCAAATGCAGAAATTACACTGGAAGCCAATCCTGATGATATCAATGTAAAAAAATTAGGTGAATGGAAACGAATTGGAGTTAACAGGTTAAGCGTGGGAGTACAATCTTTTAATGAAGATGAATTACGCTGGATGAACAGAGCTCACAATGCAACAGATTCCTTGAGATGTATTGAGGAAATTTCAACCCAGGGTTTTACCAATTTTTCTGTTGACCTTATTTATGGTTCGCCTTTATTGAGTAATGATGCATGGAAAAGAAATGTGGAAATGATAATTGAAAAAAAGATTCCGCACATATCCTGCTATGCGTTAACCGTAGAACCCAAAACACCTTTGGATAAAATGATACGGCTGCATAAAACTGTACCAGTGGATCATGAAAAACAGGCAGACCAATTTTTGTTATTAATGAACTGGATGAAAGAAGCAGGGTATGAACATTATGAGATCAGTAATTACGCTTTGCCCGGAATGAGAAGTCAGCACAACAGCAGCTACTGGAGCGGTAAAAACTATTATGGGTTTGGTCCTTCAGCCCATTCTTTTGATGGTAAAAACAGGCGATGGAATGTTGCTAACAATGCAGTTTATATAAAGTCTTTGCAAAACAACAGCATTCTTTTTGAGGAAGAGATACTAACACCCGTACAACAATTAAATGAGTACATCATGACCTCATTAAGAACAATGGAAGGATTAGATTTGATGAAAGTTAATGATGAATTTGGAACTCAATACAAAGAAGAACTGGTAGTGAAGAGCAATAAATTTCTTCTTAATAAAAGACTTTCTGCAAAACACACATCTTTGATACTTACAACTGAAGGAAAATTATTTGCAGATGGGATAGCTGCTGATTTATTTTTTTAATGACTCAGCATAATAAAAATAGCTGCTAAAACTAAATCAATGATTGCTCAATTTTATTAAACCCTTCTTCAGGAGGAAGGTTTTCCCAAAGTATTTGATAAACCGTTTCTGCAATAGGCATATCCGCTTTTACAGATTGATTAATGATGTACATACATTTACTGGCATTGTATCCTTCAGCCACCATACTCATTTCTATTTGTGCAGACTTTACAGAATAACCTTTGCCAATCATATTGCCAAATGTACGGTTGCGGCTATACAATGAGTAACAGGTTACCAGCAGATCGCCTAAATAAACAGAAGCGGCATAATTAGTAGTTTTAAGTTTTGGTCTCCGCAGGTATTCGTCACTGTCAGCAGCAACTGGACCATTGCCGTTAATTGATCCTTTGCTGTGATCAATACTTCCCACTTCTAAATTTTTCACCCCAGACTTCTTTAGAAATCCGGCCATTTCATCTGCGCTGTTAGCAATCAACACACTTAAAAAATTATCACCATAGTCAAGTCCATGAGCAATGCCTGCACCCACGGCATAAATATTTTTTAAAATAGCAGCAAACTGAACACCATAGATATCAGTGCTCTCAATAGTATTAATGTAACTGGTTTTGAAATTAGCGGCTATTTGGTGTGTGGTAACTTCATCCACTCCTGAAAAGGTGAGGTAGGATAATTTTTCTGCAGCTACTTCTTCTGCATGACAGGGCCCCATTACTGCAAAATAATTTTCTATCGGAAAATAAAATTCATTGTTTAAAAAATCATTCAGCAGTAAATTTTGTTCAGGTAAAATACCTTTTACTGCGCTAACAATTTTCTTATCATTAAAAATATTTCCATCCAGTGTAAGTAAAGTTTCTGCAGCATACGCAGATGGTATTGCAATAATGATACAATCTGAATGAGTAACCACTTCATTTACTTCTGTAGTTAATTTTAACTTGTTAGTGTCAAAATAAACCATGCTGAGATAATGAGGATTGTGATGACGGGTCATCATCTGCTGAATAGACTTTTCACTCCTGTTCCACCAATAAATGGTATTGCCATTATCAGTTAATATTTTTGCTATCGCTGTACCCCAGCTTCCACTGCCTAATATTCCAAAAGTCATGAGTAAAAGTTAAAGGTTGAAGGTTAAAAGTTGGAGGTTGGAAGGTTTCAAGGTTGGAGGTTGAAGGACATTCAACTTTCAACCTTCAATTTATTTAAAGTCCTAATTTCTCTACTGCCAGTTGTGCTGCAATCTGGCTGGCATCTTTCTTATTATAGCCTTTTCCTTCTGCTACCAGTTCACCATCAACCGTAGCACCAATGGTGAATAAGCGCCTCCCATTTTCAAATTTTTCTCCCAGCGTTTCAAATTCAAGTGACTTACCATTTTTATTTGCCCAGCCGTATAATTTATTTTTGATATTGATCTCAACAGTTTCCAGGTCGTCTATAAACATGTGTGTGGAGATAATGTATTTCTCTACCCATTTTTGTGTTTTGGTATATCCTTTATCCAGGTATACTGCACCAATCAATGCTTCCAGCGTATTTCCGAATATCTGTGATATTTTCAGTGAGTTATCATGTTTGTTGTAGATGGTAATTTTCTTCAACCCCATTTTAATACCAATATCATTTAGCTGCTGCCTGTTTACCATCTTGCTACGCATTTCGGTTAAAAAACCTTCTCCCTTATAAGGATACTTCATAAAAAGATAATGTGCTACAATAGAACTTAGCACGGCATCTCCTAAAAATTCAAGGCGTTCGTTATTCTCATCGGCTCCTTCTCTTACCGACCGGTGACTTAAGGCTGTTGTATAAAGATTTAATGTACCAGGCGTAAAACCCAGCACATTCGAAAGTTGCATTTTAAACTCTTTCTTTTTAAAATCACCAACAAAAAATCTATGATAAAGTTCAAGGTATGATAGAATACTGTTTTTCAAAATTTAGAAAGATTATAACAACAAATAATTAATCAGCAATTGCAAACTCACATTTTTCAAACACAAAAAATTCCTTTACACAAGTTATGAAATTTTTTATTCAGCAAACTGAAATTTACATTACCAGTTTACGGCGCAATAAATGATAGTTATTAAAAAATGAAAGAAGGAAAGGGCAACCTAAGTGAAAAATTATGCTTTATATTTTTTTACAATTACAGAAGCATTATGCCCACCAAAGCCAAACGTGTTGCTAAGAGCCGCATTCACAGTTCTTGTCTGGAACTTATTAAAAGTGAAGTTTAATTTGGGATCTAATTCAGGATCATCAGTAAAATGATTGATGGTGGGGGGTACAATATCTTTTACAACTGCCATGATACAGGCCAGCGCTTCCAAAGCACCTGCAGCACCAAGGCAATGCCCGGTCATGCTTTTGGTAGAACTGATATTCATATCGTAAGCATGTTCTCCAAAAACATTTAAAATAGCTTTGGTTTCAGCAATATCACCCAACGGTGTGGAAGTACCATGTACATTGATGTAATCAATATCTTCCGGTTTCATTCCTGCATCTTTCAATGCAGTCTTCATTACATTTTGTGCTCCCAGGCCTTCAGGATGCGGTGCTGTAATGTGGTGTGCATCCGCAGTGGCACCACCACCCGCTATTTCGCAATAAATTTTTGCACCTCTTGCCAATGCATGCTCCAGGCTTTCTACAATAATTACCCCGGCGCCCTCACCCATTACAAAACCATCCCGGTCTTTATCAAAAGGCCTGCTTGCCGATTTTGGATCATCGTTTCTTTCGCTTAACGCTTTCATTGCATTGAAACCGCCAAGCCCTGCAGCACTTACCACCGCTTCGCTTCCACCTGTAACTATAACATCAGCCCTGCCAAGACGGATGGTATCAAAAGCATCAATAACTGCATTGGTGGAAGATGCACAGGCACTAACTACTGCATAATTAGGTCCTCTGAAACCGTGACGCATAGAAATTTGTCCTGCGGCAATATCCAGTATCATTTTAGGAATAAAAAAAGGATTGAAACGTGGAGTACCATCACCTGTAGCATAATTGGTTACTTCTTCCTGGAAGGTAATTAATCCGCCAATACCGCTGGCGAAGATTACGCCTACCCTGTCCACATCAACATTTTCTCTGCTGATGCCGGCATCTTTTACTGCCTCATCACTGGCAATTAAAGCAAATTGGGTAAAGCGGTCTATTTTACGGGCTTCCTTGCGGTCTAAATAATGGGTGGCATCAAAGTCTTTAACTTCACAGGCAAACCGTGTTTTAAATTTAGCAGCGTCGAATTGTTTGATAAAATCACAACCGTTAACCCCATCAGCCAAACCCTGCCAATATTCAGCAACAGACTTACCTAACGGAGTAATAGCACCCAATCCGGTAACAACTACTCTTTTTAATTCCATACAATTTACCTGCGAAGATTAAAACAGATGATGATTTACTAATTACTTAGCGTGTTCTTCTAAGTAAGTAACAGCCTGGCCAACAGTAGTGATAGTTTCAGCTTGTTCATCCGGAATAGAAATGTTAAACTCTTTTTCAAATTCCATGATCAATTCAACGGTGTCAAGGCTATCGGCACCTAAATCGTTTGTGAAGGAAGCTTCGTTAGTAACTTCGGCTTCATCAACACCTAATTTGTCAACAATTATCTTTTTTACCCTTGTTGCAATGTCTGACATGATAATAATAATTTAGTTATTCAGGAGCAAAAATATACTTTTTGAAATAAATACAAAGAAATATTGCAGGTATTAAAAAAAAGGCAAAAACCAGTTTATAAATCAGCATGTGTAATTTCAAAAAAACTAACGTGCAGGAATAATCACAATGGCGAGTAGCAAGATGTAAAAGTGGCAATACTTAGTAATTTTCTTCCCGGTAGTCTGCTTAAAATAAATACCCTGTGCCCTTTGTTTATTATCCGTTTATTTCGGTGATTGCCCCCTGTGGTTAAATAGTCGGTCAAATTCCTTCTTTTGCAAATTCCTTCCCAAATGTGGACTTGTTTAAACAAGTGGATTTATTACATCGCTTGCTGGCAGTAGTTTCCAGGTTTTGGCACTGTTGGTGTTTTCTTTTATGCCCTAAGATGAAAATCTAATTGTGCATTAAAAAATTATATCAGCAGATTTAAGGGTATCGGCCAACCAAAAAAGAATTTAAATATGATTACTATAAACCAGGCACAATCAAAACCATCCGGTAAATACCTGTTAAACATCTGCAATGATGTAAACCGGAAACTATAAAAGTTTTAAAATCATCACTTTTATCGAAATGTTTTGGGAGCCTCTTACAAGGCTCCTTTTTTATTTAACTCACTAATT
>JAYVLZ010000123.1:0-23702 GCA_043759175.1 Chitinophagaceae bacterium
TAGCAACGGGTTTGAACCCGTTGCTACAAATGATATTTTATCAGAGTGCCGTAGGCACGGTTCATTTTAAAGCTATCACTTTTATATAAGCCGAGCCTAAGGCTCTCTGTTAACTTGATGCTTTAGTCAACGGATTGAAATCCGTTGTTACAATATCTGCCGAGCCTACGGCTCTGATATTACCAGTCAAAAAATCCGTAGTTGACAGCCTGCCCCCATTTATCGGGGGCTATGGGTGGACACCAACCCCTGGAGGGCAGCCATAGCGGGTGTGCCCACCCGCCATTACAATTTCTTAACTAAACGGCATTGAATTAATATTACTTAATACAGCTACTGCCTGTATTACCTTTGATTTTTTACAAAAAAAATAACTGTAATATTACCTGTCAGTATTCTGTAAAATCATGATTATTCTGGATGATAAATTATATTTTCCTCCTGTTGAAACTGCTGATGAAGAAGGTGTGCTTGCTATTGGCGGCGATCTTGATACAGAAAGATTGTTATTGGCTTACAGAAACGGCATCTTCCCCTGGTATAATGTGGATCAACCGATCATCTGGTGGTGCCCTGATCCAAGATTTGTTTTGTTTCCGGAAGAACTGATCGTAAGCAGGAGCATGGAAAAAATTTTAAAACAACCTGCATTCCAGTTTACTATCAACAAAGCATTTGCGCAGGTTATACAAAACTGTAAAACAATCACCAGAAAAGAACAGGATGGTACCTGGATAACACCTGCTATCGAACATGCCTACACGAAACTGCACCAGCAGGAATATGCATGCAGCGCCGAAGCATGGATGAATGGAGAACTGGTGGGCGGATTGTATGGAGTAAGGCTTGGCAATATATTCTTTGGCGAAAGCATGTTCAGTAAAGTAAGCAATGCCAGCAAGTTTGCTTTTATCAGTTATGTGAAGCAACTGCAAAATGAAGGCGTGGTATTGATAGATTGCCAGGTATATACTGAACATTTGGAAAGCCTCGGCGCTTTGATGATTGAGAGAAAAGAATTTATGGACATTGTAAAAAAGAATTGCTGATAATAAAAGGACCTGCTCTTTCAAAAAAATGTTTAAAGAAATTGCCCGGCTGAAGAGCAGAGAGTAAGTACACTACTTTTTCTCTGCGACCCCTGCTCCTCTGCGTGCAAACAATTCTCTTGGTACCGCCTCCTCTTTACAAATACTATTTTCCAAACTTCTGTTTCAATGCAGCCAAAGCGTCATTCAGCGTAGGTTCAGGTTTTGGTTTGTTATCTCTCTGTAAAGGTTGCCCACTAAATTTACTCTGTTGTTTTCTTGCTGGCGGCGCTTCTGTTTGTTTGATGGATAAAGCAATTCGTTTGCGTACTGTATCTACCTCCAGCACTTTTACTTTTACATGCTGATTTAATTTTAATGCTTCATTCGGATCAGTAATATAAGTATGAGAAATCTCACTCACATGCACAAGCCCATCCTGCTTTACACCAATATCTATAAAAGCTCCAAACCTGGTGATGTTGGTTACCACACCCGGTACTTCCATTCCCACATGCACATCATCCATGCTGTAAATATTGGCAAATTCAAAAGTCTGTGCTTCACTTCTTGGATCAAGCCCCGGCTTTTTCAATTCATTCAAAATATCTTTTATCGTGAGCTCACCAATTGTTTCCGTTACATATTTTTTTGCTTCCACAGTCTTCAGTAATTCTTCTTTACCGATCAATGCTTTTACATCTAATCCTAAATCTTTTGCCATCAACTGCACCACCGGATAAGCTTCCGGGTGCACAGCACTTTCATCCAACAGGTCATCTCCTTCCTTGATGCGTAAAAATCCAGCACATTGTTCATAAGCTTTACCACCAAGTCTTGGCACTTTCAATAATTGTTTTCGGTTGCTGAACTTACCAATTTCATTTCGGTATTTAATAATGTTATCCGCCAGTGTGCTGCCAATGCCGCTTACATAACTCAGCAAATGTTTGCTGGCTGTATTCAGGTTCACCCCTACATTATTTACACAACTAATCACCGTGGCATCCAATTTTTCTTTCAGTCGAAATTGGTTTACATCATGCTGATACTGCCCCACGCCAATGCTTTTAGGATCTATCTTAACCAGCTCTGCCAAAGGGTCCATCAGCCTTCTTCCAATACTAACAGCACCTCTCACCGTAATATCTTCATCCGGAAATTCTTCTCTTGCAATTACTGATGCAGAATAAATAGAAGCACCATCTTCATTCACTAAAAATACCGGCAGGCCTGTATTTAATTTTTTGATGAACTGTTCTGTTTCTCTTCCGGCAGTACCATCCCCAATCGCAAACACTTCAATGCCGTATTGCTGCACTAAGTTTTTTATTTTTATTCCCTCTGCCTGCACCCTGTTGTTTTCATGCGGAAAGATCAGATCGGTTTTTTGCAACTGCCCTTTCTCATCTAAGCAAACCACTTTGCAACCGGTTCTGTAGCCCGGATCAATAGCTAAAATTCTTTTGCTCCCCAATGGAGAACTCAATAATAACTGCCGGAGATTTTCTGCAAATACATTGATGGCTTCTTCATCTGCTTTTATTTTTAAAGCAGTACGGAATTCTGTTTCAAGACTTGGCTGCAGTAATCTTTTGTAAGCATCTTTCACAGCTTTTTTTATTTGATCACTGCAGGTGCTCATGCCTTTGATGTATAATTCTTCCATTATCACCAATGCCCTTTCTTCTTCCGGCGAAATGGCGATGCGTAAATACCCCTCCAAAAATCCACGAAGCACTGCCAGTATCCTGTGTGACGGTGTTTTGGAAATGGGTTCAGAAAAATCAAAATAATCTTTGTACTTGATGCCTGCCGTTTCTTTATCAGCAATCACTTTGCTCTGAAGTGTGGCTTCTGTTTCAAAGAGCTTACGCAATTTTGCTCTTACCTGTGCATCTTCATTCACCATCTCTGCAATAATATCCCTGGCACCCTGCAATGCAGCATCTGCATCAGCTACTTTTTCATTGATAAATTTTCCAGCTTCCGCAATAAGGTCAATATCTTTTTGTTCCAGCAGCAAATTCGCCAGCGGTTCAAGGCCATTCTCTTTTGCTGTTTGTGCTTTTGTTTTTCTTTTTGGTTTAAACGGCAGGTAAATATCTTCCAGTTCTGCAACGCTGATGGCCTTATTCAACTTTCCCTGCAACGCCTCCGTCATCTTTTCCTGCTCTGTAATTGTTTTTTCAATAAAGGCTTTCCGCTCAGTGAAGTCTTTTAAAAATTTTGTTTCATCCTGTATCTGCTGTATCTGCACTTCATCCAGTGCCCCTGTTTTATCCTTACGGTAACGGGCAATAAAGGGAATGGTGGCGCCTTCTTCAAAAAGATTTAATACTGCTTCTACCTGCTGTAGTTTCAGATTGAGCTTTATAGCGATCGGTTGTATGAATGATGACATGATTTTTTATTTGGGCTGCGAAAATAACAGTAGCAGTTGAAATAAAAAATTAAGATTAATCACATTACCGTAAAGTGTGATTTTAAAATAAGGCGCTAATAATTTGCCACTCATAAAAATAACCTGATTGAATACTTGCATTTAAAAAAAATAATTTCTATTTTACTATACTTCGCCACCTTTCTAAAACTTTACCCTCCCTTCTTTTATCACCTAAAAATTTAAACAATGAAAAAAATTGCTCTTCTCTGTTTCCTCATTCCTGTATTGGTAATGGGACAGAAAAAAAATGTTGTGAATGCTACCCGGATGTTCCCAAAAGTTGACAAAGTGCTGGAGTTTGAAAAAGCACTGGCTGCCCATGACCAAAAATATCATACCGGCGACTGGAAATGGCGGGTATTTGAAATCCAGTCTGGCCCCGATGCTGGTGGTTATCATGTTACCGAAGGGCCGGCAAGCTGGGAACAAATAGATGGAAGAGGCAACCTGGGCGCTGAACACAACACTGACTGGAATAAAAATGTTACGCCTTTTCTTACAGACAAAGGCAGCAGTCAATATGCTGTTTTTCAGGATACCCTTAGTTCAGTTGGATTAACCGATTATACCAACATGATCAATATCACTCACTGGTATCCCAAAATTGGCTGGGGATTTAAATTAAGAGAAACACTTGCCAAATTCAAAAAAGTATGGGAAGCAGGTGGTGAGACAGTTGCAGTTTATATAGCCAGTTCTTCCGGGGCTCCCCAGTTTACAATGGTAACAAGGTATAAGCAGGGATTGAAAGAAAGAGAAGACGGTTTCAGGAAACCTTTTAAAGACAGGTACGAAGCTATGTATGGCCCGGATTCATGGGATGCCGTGGCAGAAGTTTACCAGAATTATACAGAAAAATTATGGAGTGAACTGTTGAGTTTCAGGGCTGATCTAAGTTCTAAATAAGAACAGTTGAAATATTGAACAAGGGTAATGAATATTGAACAAGGAACAGGGAATATTGAATGATGAAGTGTTTGAAAACATTTTGTTGTTTGATATTCCCTGATTAATTTTTATACTGTAACAGCTACTAATTTTAAGTGCAGTACATTTAAGTAAACGTGACTTACTTAACAAATTGTTCGTATTTAGAAGGATTTTCTGCTGAATATCTTACAGCAACAATAATCACATTATTATTTTCTATCTCATAAATTACCATACACGGAAAGCGTTCAAGTAAAGGCCGTCTGTATCTTTTTAATTTATCAATATAATCGAAATAGTTTGCTGAGGAAATTAATTTTGTGTACGTTTTTTCAAGTGATTCAATAAATTCATACCCTAACCAATTTTTTTTGACTCATACCACATGAAAATTTTTTGTGCATCTTCAACCGCTTCATATTGTAACTGAACAATGAATGCCATTTCAGGAAGTTGTTTTGCCGTTAATTATTTCTTTCGCTTCCTCCCAGTTGTACAATTTGCTTTCACCAGACTTTCTCCTCGCTGTCCTTTCCTCCAGTTGAGCTATTTCAATTTGAGTTAGATCATCATTCACATATTCCCTTACCAGTGCATATACCATTTTTAGTATTTTATCATCACCTTCATCAATAAATTTATGCAATTCCTGTTTTAATATTACTGTATCCATAACAAAATATTTATGTCAAATTTACCTTTTTTAAATCAAAAACTCCTGGTCTTTATTTATAAGATTAGCTGAAATTTTTTATCAGGATACTGCTCCACAAAAGAATAAATACTGTTTCGGATGGTATCATTATCAGCGTAAGGCTGTAAATAATTTTTTAAATCTTCTGCAGATGTAATGGTCTGCGATGCAGGCAGGTAGCCCATTCCCCAGAAGTTGCCTCTTTCTACCAGCAGGCATAATTTTTCATTCTCTTTAATACCATCATCCATTACTGCAAAGGTGGGCAGTTTTTCTTCCAGTGCTTCCAGTGCCCTTTTTATTTTACCATTGTACACCTGCGGCGGATCTAAAAAGGAAAGATCTTTTTCTGTAAAGGGTGTTTTATCAATGAAGCATAATTTTTCATGCAGCTCAAATTCTTCAATCATTTTTTTCAGCATCACCATGCCTTCATGCAGCAGGTTAAAAGTGTATAAAGATGGCAGCCGTTTTTTCTTTTTATCAATCGCTAATCTCAGGTAACCACCACTATCTTCAAACAGGTATAATGCAAATTTTTGTTGTGGTTGTTTCTGGCTCACATTATATTTTGGCCAAAGTCTTTTTATTTCTGCACTCTCCAGTACAATGGCTTCCAGTTCTGTTGCACATTCCTTAAATTTTACTTTGCAGATAGTACGTAAAAAATTTTGCCTTTTGCGGTCTGCATCATTGTGAGTGAAATGACTGCTTACTCTTTTGCGGATGTTGATGGCCTTGCCTACATAAACTATTTTATCTTTTGCATCAAGGAAATAATATACACCCGGCCCGGAGGGTAATTGCAGGATATCTTTTTTTGTTAACTGCATGGGCAGCCATTGCTCAGCAGAAGATTTTTTCAGCATTTGCAGAATATGCAGGTCACCATTATTAGCAATACAATGTTCCAATAATTTTACAGTGGCTTTTGCATCCCCGTCTGCCCTGTGACGATTGTTTATGGACAATTTCAATGTTCTGCATAAATTACCTAAACTGTAAGAAGGCAAACCCGGAAAAACTTTTCGGCTAAGCCGCACCGTACATAACTTTTTTGCAGTGAGTTCAAAACCTGCTGCTTTTAAATGATGCTTTACAAAAGAATAATCGAAGTTGACATTGTGTGCCACAAAGATTTTATCGTTCAGTAGTTCATGCAACACTTCAGCCACTTGATCAAACTGCGGTGCATTGGCCACCATTGCATCATCAATACCCGTTAATGCTTTGATGTAACGTGGGATTGCCTGGTTGGGATTGATGAGTGTTTCAAAATGTTGTGTGATCTTTTCACCATCATGTATGTACACAGCTATCTCGGTGATACCATTGGCTGAAGCGTAGCCGCCGGTGGTTTCTATATCTACTATTGCGTACATTGGATATCAAATGTAAGAATTTTTTGCGGTGGGCACAGCGGTCGGCACTGCAGGTCAGACCGCAAACTTTATAGCTCAGTTTTTTGAATAATATAAAATTGGATTGCAGACGAAGCTTAGATTACATACTATCTCACAGCCAGCCATATTTTTCAACCAATCTTCCTTTTTGATTACGGGCTATCGGTATATGATCTCCATTATCCATTGTAAGAATGCCTTCATTGCGGTTAAATTGTTTTACATGATTGCGGTTAAATTGTTTTACATGATTGAGGTTAATGATGTATTGACGGTGCTTAAAAAGTGGCTTTCTTCCATCACTTCCCTTACGTCCCGGTTTTGAAGAAGATGAAAATTCACATAGGTTCTAATTGTCGATTAAGGGAAATGATATATCTTTTAGCTGCTTTAAATGTGAATACTTCAATTGGGGACAGCTATAAAAAACTTATTTGAAAAATTCTCTTTTCATACTTCTGTTAATTATCTGGCCTTGCACCATACAAGCCCAACAGAATTATGTATTCCATCATCTTACTTCCAAAGATGGGTTAGGTTCTGAATTTATCCTATCCATTTTTCAGGATTCAAAAGGGTTTTATTGGGTAAGTACAACTTCCGGCCTTCAGAAATTTGATGGATATACTTTCTCAAAACCTTTTACCGTTGGCAACGATTTGTTGCCTTCTTCCTTTGTTACAGAAAGTAAAGACGGCACGCTATGGATATCGAATGAATACTCTTTGTATAGGCACAATCGCATCACTGATCGGTTTATTTCTTTAGTGCCTGAAGGTCATAAGCCAAAAATGTCTTTACGGGTTATTGAAGATAGGGAAGGTAATATCTGGCTGCTCAACTATCTTTTTCTTTATAAATATGATGCTAATAGTGGAAAATTAGTTACATGGTTGAAATTACCTGCGACCGATCCGACGATGACAGCAGGAGCCATAACTTATAATAAAGATGCAACTGTTATCTGGATTCAGAACGGAACAACGCTTTATAAAATTACTCCTCTCAAAAAGACAATTGTCAAGCACGAAGAAATGCCTTACCAGGCTGCAAATATATGGGCAGATGGCAGTTCTTATTTATGGTTAAGCTTCTGGACAACATACCTGTGCAGGTACAACATACATACAGGGGAAAAAGAATGGTTTAGAATGCCTATTAAGAATAACGAAAGTCAAACGATTAACTACGCTGTTGCATCCTGCTATGTAAGAGATGAAAAAGGAAAATTATGGATTGGTGCAATTGGTGGTGGACTTTGGTATTACGACGAATTGATAAACAAAATAGTAAGGGTAAAAACAGACAATCTGAAGCCTGAATCATTTCATTTTAATGAAACGGTATCAACAATAATGATTGATAAAACAAGTAATATTTGGGTTGGTTCAGACAGAGGTTTAAATATATTCAATCCTACTTATCAGTATTTTTATACAATCAACAATATAGATTTACCAACAAAAAGTATTCCTTCTTTTATTTCGCAGAAGCCTTTTGAAACAAATACAGGGGATATTTTAATCGGCACCATTGATGGAGGATGGCTGCATTACGACAATCAGTTCCACCTAAAGCGAAATTTCACTATTATCCTTAAACCTAATTCTTCAACTATAGAAAAAAACAAAACAATTGTTACCTGTTTTGCCGAAGATAAAAAGGGCAGGATATGGATAGCACATCGGGGCGGACTCCTGGGAATTTATGAACCCCAATCAGGTGCAATCAGCTATACCAAAGTACCTGAGTTCGGAAAATATAGAATTTCCAGCATTCAATGTGATACAGCCGGAAATTTGTGGTTTGCACTTAATGGCGGGGTTCACAATCTGGCAAAATGGGATAATGGTTTAAATCGTTACAAAATTTATAATGATAGTCTCCTTAGGAACAGATGGGAGCAGTCAAGTTCAATACTGATTACAAAGCAGGGAGCCATTTGGGTACAAACTTTAGGAAACGGAATTTACCGTTTTGACCCTATTAAAGAGAAGATTGCAGAAATATATAGAGAAGAACAGCCTCCCTGTAATATCCCCAATTCAGTAAATAGTATCACACAGCTAAATGATTCAATTATTGCAGTAGCATCTTCTGCAAAAGGATTTTTTTTCTTTAATAGCTTTCAAAAAACAACTGTGCCACTAAGTAGTTCAGAAGGTCTGCCTTCCAATCTTGCCAGGGCAATTACCACGGACAGCCACAACAATTTTTGGATAGCCATGTTGAGCAATCTCCTTCGAATGGATCCGCAAACCAAAAAATTAGTTTCGTTTGATGAAGAAGAAGGTGTACTCAATAAAAGTTTTACTTATGGATTTACTAAACTTCGGGATGGCAGGCTGATGATTGTATCCAATACAGGGCTGCTATATTTTTATCCTGATAGCATCAAAATACTTCCACCTCCACCTGATGTTCTCATTACGGGTTTAAAAATCCGCAACGAGCCTGTTTTATTGGATTCTATCTTAGTAGCAGACAACAATAAAATCAGTCTTACTTACGACAAAAATTTCCTGACCATTGATTATGTTTCCATCTCCTATTTAAACAGAAAAACTGCCCAATATTTTTATAAACTGCAGGGTTTGGAAAAAGACTGGGTAAAAGCAGGTACACAACGCTTTGCCAGCTATACCAACTTAAAACCCGGCAAATACAGCTTTATGGTACGGTGTGAGAACAGGGACGGGGTTTCTTCAAAAAATATCACTTACCTGGATATTATTATTTTCCCACCCTGGTGGGAAACCTGGTGGGCTTATAGTTTGTATGGGATTTTATTATGTGCAGGGGTTTATTTTATTTATCATAATCATATACGTTCATTAAAGAAAAAACAGCAGGCTGAAATTAAAGCAATGGTGGCAACACAGGAAGAAGAACGCAAACGTATTTCAAGAGACCTGCATGATGATGTTGGCACCAAACTTTCTGCTTTAAAACTCTTTGTATCTTCCCTCCATGACAAGGCAGCCTGTATAAACAATGAAGAAATTAAATCGCTGGCCAAAAGTTCGGAACAGTTTATTACCGAAGCTATGCAGGATGTCCGGGGATTATTACTCAATCTAAGCCCTACCGTGCTGGAAGAGTTTGGATACACTACTGCTGTAGAAGGTTTCGTAAATAAGATCAATGAAACGCATTTAATAAAATTTACCCTGGTTATTTTTGGTATGAATAAGCGGATACAAACAGCGTATGAATTAGTTTTATACCGGATAACCCAGGAACTGATCAACAATGTACTGAAGCATGCAGAAGCAAAAAATGTTTCCCTGCAGATAGGCCAGCGGGATAATAAAATAATTTTGATGATTGAGGATGATGGAAAAGGCTTTGATGTAAATGTTCACAGGGATGGTTATGGATTACAGAATTTATCTGCAAGAACCAAATTGTTGAAGGGATCAATGACAATAGATTCTAAGACCGGGAAGGGAACCAGCGTATTGATTGAAATACCGTATAATATTAGCTAATATGTCTCAATATCATGCACCCGTTAATTTATTGATCGCCGATGACCATCAGCTTATTATTGATGGACTGAGTCAGATATTAAAAGCGGAAAAATCCATCGGCAAGATCAGTTCAGCTAATAATGGGCAGGATGCCGTTAATATCGCTATTAGTGAAGATATTGATTGTGTAATAATGGATATAACTATGCCCTTGCTGAATGGTGTTGAAGCTACTAAGCTTATTAAAAAAGAAAAGCCATTTGTAAAAGTTATAGTGGTAAGCATGCTAAGCGATGCCTCTATTGTAAGCAAAATGCTAAAGGCGGGAGCAGATGCTTTTATAAACAAGGATACCGGCAAAGCTGAGCTTTTGAATGCAATCACCAAAGTGATGAATAATGAAAAATATATAAGCCCCGGAATATCCCTCAACCTGTTCACACATTTATCTGACAGGAATGTAAATACACCTGAGAATGATAAACATCTTACACAAAGAGAAATAGAAATCATCCGTTATATAGCAGACGGGTTAACCAATCATGAAATAGCGGATAAACTTTTCCTCAGCATCGTTACCGTAGATACCCATAGAAAAAATATGCTGGCCAAACTGCATTTAAAAAATACGGCTTCACTTGTAAAATATGCAGCGGAGCATAAGCTGCTCTGATTTTTCCTTTTTAATTTTTTGTTATTGTCCTACACCAAAAAGGGTATATGAAAAATACACTTTTTAGTGTATTGTGTTTAGCATAATTGTTCCTCAATTTTGTGATATGATATTACTAGAGCAATGTTAGCTTTATGACATTATATATTAAATCACAATCTTAGTTTATTAATTTTAAAAAAAAATTATGGCTAATCCTACAGTATTTCAATCAAATGTTCAAAATGTAGCTGGTGTAGTCGGCGAAAACACTGCGAATGGTGATGGAGTTTTCGGTATTGGACACGGAGCAACAGGACGGGGTGTGGTCGGAACAAGTGACGATCAAAATGCAGTCTCAGGGATTGCAAAGAAGGGTAAGGGAGTTTTTGGTGATAGCACCGATGGGATTGGCGTCCATGGTCATAGTGTAAATCAACATGGCGTTTGGGGTGAGAGCGATAAAGGCTCTGGAGTCACTGGTATGGGACACAAATGGCACGGTGTATATGGGCACAGTGTTGAGCAACATGGTGTTTGGGGAGAGAGCGATAATGGCTCTGGGGTTACAGGAATTGGACATAAATGGCATGGTGTGTATGGACAAGCTGATGACCAAGTGGGCGTATTTGGACAAAGCACTACAGGCCGTGGTGTAGTGGGCGTAGCTAAAGGAGCAGGAACAGGTGTGGAAGGTAATAGTACTACTGGCATTGGGGTATTTGGTAAAGGTGGTCATCTTGCAGGACGATTTGAAGGAGATGTTGAAGTTACCGGAGATATTCGTTTAATGAATGCAGCAGATTTTGCTGAAGATTTTGATGTTATAGAGTTAACTGAACCAGGTGATGTGATGGTTTTAACAGAGACTGATACTTTAAAACCAAGTGCAAAAGAATATGATAAAAAAGTGGTTGGTGTAATATCCGGTGCAGGGAATTATAAGCCCGGAATTATACTCGACAAACAAAATAATAACGCAAACAGGAAACCTATTGCAATGATGGGTAAGGTTTATTGCAAAGTAGATGCAGACTCTTCTCCAATTGAAACTGGCGACATGCTAACGTCTTCTAATATTCCAGGATATGCAATGAAAGCGACTGACCCATTCAAAGCTTTTGGAGCAGTAATAGGAAAAGCGCTTGCTTCTTTAAAAGAAGGCAGAGGATTGATACCGATACTAGTTGTTTTACAATAAAAAGAAGAAAAATGAGTACAAAAATTCGTTGGGCTGTACTTTTGTGCAAGTGTAAAGGGGTAGCTGATAGGAATGATATTAAACAGTATTTCGTCAATTTCTTCACCGAGGGACTTTTTGGTGCTGTAGATTATTGGCATGACATTTCATTTCTTGAGCTTGATCTTCGGGAATCAGCTGTTTTTGGTTGGTTTGAGTTACCTGTAACTTCGGAAGAGATTAAAAGAACCAGACGTTCAGATGCCATAAATATGGCAATTAACACAGCTACTAATAGTAACAATGGAATTGCAGATTTTAACCCTAAAATCGTTTTCATCAGCGAACCATTTATTGGTATGAATATTACGGAAGGAGGTCAACAGGGGGCGGGTTCATCTGGAGGTCAAGTAATTATTGATTTAGGAGTTTTACGTGCCTCTTTTATTCTTCATGAAATGGGTCATGGTCATGGTTTGAATCATTCACTTTTTCTTGACGGAACTCATTATGGCAGTCCTTATTGTTTAATGAGTGCTGAACAATACGGGAACACTGATCCACGTTATAACGATCCTCGATTTGGGTTAAGTGGACCAAGGCTTTGTTCACCTTATACTTACAAAGCTGGCTGGCTACCTGAATTAAACTTAATTAGGATCCAATGTAATGGAAAACGGCCCCTACCCACAACGTGCATTTTGCCAACTTTTCGATTTAATGATAGTGTAGTCCCACAAGTAGCAGTAATTGATTTTGATACTCCCCAAAAATTAAGTTATTTCATCGAATACCGCAGAGCAGATGCAAAAGATGGTTGGGATAGAGGGTTGCAACAAGATGCAATAGCGATTCACCAGTGGCGCCCTGATGGGTTCGCCTACTATGTAGGCAAAATTGGTACATCCACAGTATTTAATGGAAATCCATTTGGTGACGGCACTGTGGTTCCGGCAGAAAAAATATACATTGATGCGAAATTTGACCTTTCAATTGAGGTTATTTCGGTTTCTGATAGTGATGGTACAATAGAGATTCGTATAGCACCAGCAGCAGCTGTGCAAACTCTTAGTGTTCTAAAAATTACAAAAGAGAAATTAGGAATAATGCCGGAATTTTCGATAAAAAATCAAGTTTTACAAAACGGGCGGAAGTCACTTCGTGATAGCTTGGTTGAATTATTGGCGTGATAATACATTCATTGTTCAAATGCTGGTATGACCAAACGATTTATTTTAGATAGGTAGTGGAAATTTTAATGTGCTGAACAAGAGCAACTAGTTGTTAATATAAATGATCTTTCAAACTTGTAAAATTGTATCATTATGGGTACTATAAGAATAACAGAAATAAAACAACTGGAACCGATTGCACCCATACTTGCAAGCGTTCAGATTCATTTTGTAGTCCTTGGAGTTTTGCCTGATATAGTCCAGATTTATGCTAATGCCGGCAACAATCAGGCGGAGCATAAAATAAATATAGAGATTACTCCGCCTGAAAATAAGTATGATTGTATTCTCGAACTTCAGGCAGGAGCTATTTATAATATTACTTTTTGCCCAAGAACCGTTACAAATGGTGTTTTGGATGATTCAATAGACGGGCAGTATTGGGAAAGTTTGTGTGTGAGTATGTCTTTTACCACAATATCTAATTCTTCCCTTACTCCTGCTGAGGAGCTTTCGCCTCCAATTATTACCACAATTGAGTCACATCAGGCAACCCTTAATGATGAAGGGTATTTAGATATTCAATGGTCATCTTTTAAACGTGATAAATATCATTTTATGTGGATGCTGAAACCACGTAACGGGTGGGCACAGATTGAGATTGAAGCTAAAAGCCATAGAGTTATACCAACATTTCCTGGACAGGAATACAGCTTAAAAGTTCAAGGTTGTAACTCAATGTTGATTGGACACGATAATTGTTCTGATTTTAGCGTTACAAGAAATTTTACTATACCACAAAATACTTCAAGTCTTAGACAATTTCTCAGTTTAAGTAATGCTCAACTTAATCCAGGCATTCAATCACTTGGCTCAGCAACTTATTCTTCAGGCATACGAGCTATGATGCATCTTTAAGTGACATTAATGTTATTGTAGGTGTAAGTCAAATGATACTCTTAGTTATGTACATAGAGACACAATAATGTAAATTGGTAGGAGTGGCAGATCAACATTGTGTGGCTGTTTAATAAATATTCATCAACTAATAATTCAACCGTACAAAAATTAATTAAGAACAGCTTTAATACTATAAAAGAAAAAGTTATTCCTTAAATATATTTTGTATTTATTAATTGCTGCAGCGATAATAAACTTCACTAAACCTAAATATGAAATTTTACAAAAAAATGAATAAAGGATACTTTGCTGAAGGGGGTTTATTAATAACAAGAAAAAAATCTGTGAAACATAATTAAAATTTTAGGAGGATTCAACATGATTGAAAGTCTGATTCTAATCGAAGGAAAAAGCGCAATAAAGGAAGAAAATCTGCGGATTTCTCTTATGAACGCTAAACAATTGGTGATAGGAAGGTCAACTGGATTTGGTGTGATTCTACATGTTGCTGCTAACTCTCCTGAAGACCTTAGGAATGCACTACTCGAGTTTGTGAAAGTTCCAGACGTTACAGGAGTTGTAACGCTGATGCTTCGATCCCCGCATTGACGCTTAGTGTTCGAAATTGAAAGTACTTGGCTATTGCCTTTAGGTCTGCCGGTTGAATAAATATCACTAACAATCCTTTACCTATTGGTATTTTACCGATAGCTTTCTCCTCCTCTATACCAAAAACGGCATTTAAAAAATATACTTAAAGGTGTATTGCAGGCTACACTACATTGCTAAATTTCAATTTTGCACTTACACTTTAAGTTAGATGTATTGTTGCAGGCATGTATATCAAAAATATCATGGAATTCAAGAAAGAAGAACTCATAGAACGTGAAATTGAAATAGGAGGTTATTTACTGAAGGGCTTTTCATTAAAACAGATGTCAAAAAAAACTGGGTTGAGTAAAAAACACCTGGCAGCTCACCTACGAAATATGATGGAGAAATTAGGAGTGGAGAATTCCTTAGCATTAAAAGAAATATTCAAACTTTTAACTGAGCCCAAATGAACTCAACAACCACCTTCTAAGAAGGTGGGTTGAAAGCATCGGGCATAGGCCTCTTTAAAACATGTGAATATTGAAATTGTAATGCGAATCTGATTATGTAATATAAAAATTCAGGCAAAGCCCAAAGTACATTACCACCTGCAAAGCAGGTGGTTTTTTAAGAATAAATAAATTAGAACAAAATGATCATTAAAAAAATAACTATAGCGTTTTCGATTTGCATTATCCTTTCGATACCAGGTGCAATCAATGCACAGAGAGTGGGTATCAGTACTGATGGATCAGTTCCCGATGTAAGCGCCCTGCTGGACGTGAAAAGTATTACACATGGGCTGCTCATTCCAAGGATGAGCAGTATTCAGCGAGCAGCAATCGCAAGCCCTGCTCAGGGATTGTTGGTTTATGATAACGTGACTAACAGCTTTTGGTTTTACAAGGGGCTTGCGTGGACAGAACTAACCTCAACAACAAATTACTGGTCTGCAAACGGTTCAAATATTTTCAATAATAGTTCCGGCAATGTGGGTATTGGAACTAATACTCCGGCTGCGCCATTGCACATTAAAAAAGATGGTGAAGCTGTAAGGATAGAAGGTGCACTTCCGTCCATTGGCTTTTATAATAATTCAGGTGTGTATAAAGGTTTTGTTTGGCAGGGACCTGGTGATAATATTTCTTTGGCTACTGCTGTGGGGAACAGTGCAGGCAGGGTAGAACTTTATAATAACGGCATATTGAATATGTCGGTTGCAAACCTTGGGGTAATGGAAGTTTCAGGCAATTTCCCCCAGATAAAGCTTAAACAAAATGGCCTTGTATCCGGCACATTGAATGCTGATGGATTTGATGCCGAACTTTCAGCTTACAAATCAGCGAATTCGGATGACATAAGGGGCAATTTGCTATTGCAATTAGATGTGAGTGGTGATTTTGGAAATCAGTATGCCGGTAATGTGGGTATTAAAACTGACAACCCGGTAAACATTTTACAAATCGGGAATACACCGGGGTTTAGCGGTAACCAGCTTGCTATAGGGAATGGTGCCAAAGGAATGTCTTTTTTTCAAAACTCCACCACTTCCCATTGGTACAGTTCAGCCAATTTTGCTTTGATGGGTACAGGCGGGGATGCTGGCAGGGTTGGTATTGGTACTGTCACACCATCAGAAAAACTGGAAATTGCCTCGGGCAATGTGAAAATAGGGTCCGGCAGTTTGCTGTTGGATAATGGCAATTTGCAAATTAATAATGGTAAAATATTAACGCCGCCAACGGGCTCGTTCAGCATGATACCGATTTGCTATGGATATATCAATGCGAATGGGACTATTCATACCGCTACCCCTAATGTCAGTGTAACACGGACCGGTGAAGGAGTTTACCATATTTATTGTGCTGGTATTAAAGCCAGCAGTATTCTAATGGCTACAGTAACTGCGTCAGTTATGTCCATATCAGCCGCGTTTGTAAACACTGGCGAAATGGAGGTTATTACCCGGGATCTATATTTACTGCAGAGGGATGAATTTTTATTACATGACAACTCTTTTTATTTTGTTATCTACAATTAATTGCGATGCAGAAAGGGCGTACCTATTTCCCATTTGTTAGCCATACCCCATTAAACGCAGGACTCCCGTCCGGTGCTCCTTTGTTACTAAAGCATGCGTATTTAAAACCCAGCCAGCATTATTAAATCTAACAACCCTTTCTTATTTTTAAAATAATCTTTTGTATTGCTGTAAATCCAATGCCGGGATTCTGCAACAAAGCCTGCTGTTACCAAATTTCAATGCAGGCAATTTAACTGTTGGTTATATATTTCAATAGTTGCTAATAATACAGGATGGTTTTATTGTTGCCGAAACTTGTACCTGAAAATTAATGCTGCTGCTTTTACCTGCTTCTTCAAAAGTATTCAGCATTTGTTCCTTGCGGCTTTCCTTTGGATTGCTTACGATGGCATCTGTTAATTTCATAGCAGTAAAGCCATTGATGTTTAATTGCGTGCAACTTTTCACTCCAATAAATTTAAAAGTTCTCAGAGCTCTAATTTTATCTAAAAAAGAATTCCAGTCAATAAAATTCTTAAAGTTGAAACTAACACTGGCTACAATCCACTTTTTCATTTCTGTTATTTAACTTTTTCACACAACTTCTTCTTTGTTCCTAAAAATGAAACAGCCACAAACTTTGTAAGTAAACCCAAACACTTTATTTTCACAACTGAACAAAACTAACAAACGTGGCAGTCGAATTAAAGATCACATCCGTTAAATTATATCCATCCAAAATAAAATTAAAAGAACCTTTCATCATTTCCCTCGGCCCATTAACACATGCAGAAAATGTAATTGTGATCATCCATACCAATGAAGGCATTACCGGCACTGGCGAATGCAGTCCTTTCATGACCATCAATGGTGAAAGTATGGAAACAGGAATGGTGGTGGGCCGCTATTTAGGCAATGCTTTAAAGGAAAAGATCCATTGGATATTGCAGACTGTCATAAAATAATGAACAGTGTAATTTATGCCAACAGCAGCATCAAGAGTGCATTTGATATGGCAATGTATGATATCGCTGCACAATATGCAGGCTTACCGCTGTATGCTTTTTTGGGTGGAAGCAATAACAAAACTTTGATCACTGATTATACAGTAAGCCTTGATAAAGCAGAAAAAATGGCGGCAGATGCAGCTAAAATTAAAGCCAATGGTTTCCAGGTAGTGAAAGTAAAACTGGGCGGCACAAAAGGAGAGGATATTGAAAGAATAAAACAAATACGGGAAGCCATCGGAATGGAATTACCATTACGTATAGACGCCAACCAGGGCTGGAACACAACTGATGCGATTGAAATTTTAAAAACATTGGCACCATACAATATCCAGCATTGCGAAGAGCCAATACCAAGATGGAATTTTATGGAACTCCCCACCATTCGCAAACAAAGCCCCATCAAAATAATGGCCGATGAAAGTTGCTGTGATGAGCATGATGCAAAACGATTATTGGATTTAAATGCCTGTGATTATTTTAATGTGAAGCTGGGTAAATCATCCGGAATATTCCGTGCCAAGAAAATAATAAAAATTGCAGAAGAACAAAACATCAATATTCAGTTAGGTGGTTTCTTAGAATCAAGACTGGCTTTTACTGCTGCGACACATTTGGCATTGAGCAGCGACCAAATTGTTCATTATGATTTTGATACGCCGCTTATGTTTGTGGAAGACCCGGTGATTGGTGGAATTAGTTATAGTGATAAAAGAGAGATTATTTTGCCCGAGGTGATTGGGTTGGGGGCAAGTTTTGATGAAGGGTATTTGAAGCGGTTGGAGAAAGTGGTTGTATAACATTCTCGAAAAAAAGATGATTTGCCGAGGTAAACTAATTTATTTCCCCATTATTTCTTTATCCTGATATATTTTGTCTCACCCTCCACAGAAGAAATAATTAATGTATCGTTAACTAAATATGGTTTTCCGGAAAATATTAAGTCCAAATAATGAATATAAATGGAATCATTTTTCATTTTATATTCTTTCCGGAGCAAGTCTCCGATAATGAAAGCGCCCACTCCCACTCTTCCCTGCCGGTGTCTGCTCTGCGTGGGTAATGGGCGTGGGGAGCGACCCGGCAGCAGCAGGGTTTAACTCAAAACAAACAAGTTTGAAAAGTATGTTGAATTGGCGGCGAGTGCTGCAAGCCTGCACACAAAGCCATCGCAGACACATCGCCTGGGAAGTTTTAAATTTGTTAGAGGAACCCCTGAGCGGAATAAATACTTTATGGATACATTAAACGTCGGGGTTTCGCCGCTGGCTATTTTATAATTTACAGATTTCACTGGCAAAAACCACCGCCGGGACAGTATTTTATTTTCTACGCTTCGATAGAAGCTGAATAAAGATATACAAGTACAAGTGAGTCTATATGTAAAAGGTTTCGGTGTAGCGACAGTCCGAATTGACGGCTGCAATGAAGAACTTTGCTAATTATTAATTTAGAAATTAAAATTATGAAACAGCAACCCATCAGGCGCCGGACTCCCGTCCGGTGCCCCTTTGTTACTAATGCCTGCATATTTAAAAGCCATCCAAAATCATTACATCTAAATGGTCCTCTTATCGTCAAACTCATAGCTTGTACTCATGCTATTTTGTTTCTATGAATTTATTCAAACTTTTTTAACCCGGATAAAATCGTAAAGTTGAAGTAAGGTTTCGATGCCGTATGTTTATTCTGGCAGTAGTAACAAGCCGACACTGGAAACCCAACACACAAACCCATGCCTCATTCCAGCGCCTGACGGACCCGAATAAAATGATAAAGTTGAACTAAGGTTTTTGATGCCGTATGTTTATTCTGGCAGTAGTAACAAGCCAGCACTGGAAACCCAACACACAAACCCATGCCTCATTCCAGCCTGACCCCTTTTCGTTTACCTAAAACTCCTGCACCTGTGTGAGTGATCACACATTAGGAATGAAAAAAAATATATTGGCCGTTGCATATTTACCAAAGAAAATCATAATGGAAACATCCTTTCAAAATCTGACTTGCTAATTATTTTAAGTTTCCTGAAACGGGCTTCCAGGTTTTCTTTTTGAGACAGTATATGGCTGTCGCCACTGGTTACAAAACCTGAACTGGTTTGCAATGCCAATGCTATAATATAGTTATCGTCAGCATCGCCGGGAATATAATTTTTAATGGGGTATTCAATTGTAAAATGAGTGGTAATGGCTGTAAGCAGTTTTATTGCTTTCGGGGAATTTACTTTGTACTTCTGTAAATGGGCATATTGCAACACTGCCTTAAACTCATTAATAAGTTCATCACATGAAAAAATATCAATTTCATATTTCTCAATAATTTCAATAACCTTCTGCTGGCTATTAGTGATAAAATAACTGATCCAGATATTATTATCCAGCACAAACCTGTTAACCCTCATAATTTTGATCTTGATTCATGTTTCCATTTATCAATCTGGCGCATAGTAGGTTTACGCAACCCTTTCGGCATTGCTGCAATGGTGCCTGTCCCCTTTTTGCTCAATCGTTTTACCCTCAGCCTTGTTAACAATATTTCCTGCTCAAGAGGGGCAAGCATAGCTGCTTCTTTAGCAATGGCAGTTACTGTTTCATTTATACTGATTAACATACAAAATCTTTTATCAAATTTAAACAAAACAGCCAAACAGGCAAAAGGAGTTTTATAAACATCTTTTGTAGATTATAAGATTTCACAGCAATTGGTAACAATTGTAAGTTTGATATTTCTAATATATCCCTTTTGGAACAGGCAACATGAAATTCTTACACCTCCACGTACATACACAATTCTCTTTATTAGATGGCGCAGCTTCTATAAAGAAAGTTTCCCCATCAGGCGACTCCCGTCTGGTGCCCTTTTGTTACTAATGCCTGCATATTTAAAAGCCATCCAAAATCATTACATATAAATGGTCTGCTTACCGGCAAACCCATAGCTTGTGCTCATGCTATTTTGTTTGCTGAATTTATTCAAACTTCTTTAACCCGAATAAAATGGTAAAGTTGAAATAAGGTTTTTGATGCCGTATGTTTATTCTGATAGTAGTAACAAGCCGACACTGGAAACCCATGCCTCATTCCAGCGCCTGACGGCTGCAGTGCAGCGGCGGCCCCCAGCAGGTGATTCCGCAGGGAAGATAATATTGTAATTTTTTTCTTTCGTTTAAGGGTGATTTATATTTAAAGTTTGCCGGCTTTTGCCGGCATTTTTTATTGAGGGAGCATTAGAGATTCAATTTTAAAAATTAAAAACATCCCCATACCACCTTCATCATGGCAGGCCCGCCATAATAAGCGTTTGAATGAAGTATGCTGGAACTCTCTCTCCAAATGGATAAGGAATACGTCTCACCTTTATCACTTGTAAATCTTACATTCATAGTTCCTATACTTAAAAGACCGTGTGGACCAGAACCCGTTACACAAATTTGATAAACATGAAGGCCCAGGAAGAGATAATGCGGATCAGCTATCCAGATTTTATTAATAAATGCACCATCATGCCCTGTCATAATATTACTCAAGTCTTCAGAGCCATTAATTGACATAATTTCTCCCAACTGAAGACCGCTATCAACTGCAACTGCAGCCCCCTGCCAGGTAAATCCATTATCTTCAGGAGGAGGAGGGTCTACCAATTTAAATTCTCTCATAATTTAATTTTATAAAAATGTGAAATGATATGTGGAAATTAAGATCCGGTTTTACAATTGGTATTGAACATCCACCGCTTCCATTTGGATAAAGTTAGCAAGTAAAAGTGATGAAACAGTTTAAGTTATATTTAAGCCGCCTTAATTCTATTGCGATAGTATAAAAGATACATACACTGCGGGTTCATAGTACCTAGAATTCCAGGCAACGTCCTCAATGAGCAATGAGCAGTGCTGAGGACGTTGCAACTATCACGAATACTTATAGAATTCTCAGCAAAGTCTCTTACTTGTCAATGCGAAGGGTTGAGGACCTGCGACTACTCGACAGGCGCAGGACTCCGTCCTGTGCCCACTTATTACTACTACTCAAAATGCAAACGTTTCAAACTTGTTGGTTCAGTAACAAAAAGACACAGGACGGAGTCCTGCGCCTGCGAAGCTTTTGCCGGCTTTTTTTTGGGTGGATACTGTACACAGCAATTGCACCTCAACATCTTTTTTGATGTAATAAATTTTATTACCCCGGCATTTTTTTACCTCGACAGGCGCAGGGCTCCGTCCTGTGCCCACTTGTTACTGCTATTCAAAAATACAAACGTTTCAAACTTGTTGGTTCAGTAACAAAATAACTCAGATTGGAGTCCTGCGCCTGGGAATACATTTATTAACCCCGGATAAAGCCGGGGCTAATTATAATTATATTTAACTGCTTCGCAATTGGAAGAACGCTTCACTAACTGCATTGAATCAAATATCATCTTTATTAACCCACAAAAAAACCGCAATCAAATTTTACTTCAATTGCGGTTAATCATGTTAAACAAAAAATCTACTCCTTTATATCCGTCGTCATCATTGGCTTATCAAATTTCCATTCGCTCTTATCCAATTTACGTTGCAAAGGATATACTTCATCGCAGGTATTGCCATCATACAAACGGCCGTTCTTAATCACGTACTGAATGGTGTTGGTATTGCGGATATTGTCTAATGGATTTTTATCAAGGATGATCAGGTCAGCCAGTTTACCGGTTTCTAAACTTCCTAAATCTTTATCCAGGCCAAGGCCTTCTGCGCCCAGGATGGTAGCGGCTTTCAATGCATCAATTGGTTTCATGCCGCCGCTCTGCAGTGCCCACAATTCCCAGTGATAACCCAGGCCCTGGAACTCACCATGACTGCCTACACCTACCAGTCCACCGGCTTCTATAAGGCTCTTCATGTTCTTTGCATGTTTGGGGAACACCTGTTCTTCATCCAGTGTCCATTGCCCTACCCTTCTTGTTTTATAGGCCAGTTCTTCATACGCAAAAAAGTTTTGCACCTTGGCATCATGATAAGGGTTCTCTCTTTCCCAGAAATAATTTTCTGCAAACGGACCACCATAAGAAACCAACAGTGTGGGTGTTACCATCATCTTTGCTTTGGCAATGGTTTTATATACATCACTGTACAATGGAAAAATGGGCAGCGCATGTTCATGTCCGGGATATCCATCCAGCAGATTGGTCATATTTAATTTAAAATCCAGTCCGCCTTCTGTGGTTGGCATCAGTTGCTGGTTACGTGCCGCATGGATGATCCACTGCCGTTGTTTCCTGTTACCGGTTAAATACATTTTGATGTATTTGGTATGGTAATATTTACTGTACTGCTGCAAAATACTTTCTGCCTGTGCAGAATCTTTTACATTGTAATACCAGTAACCAACACCGGGGCCAGTTGAATAAATTCTTGGACCAATCATGCCACCGGCATCTACCATATCGCTGTAAGTAAGTACATCGGTGGTGGCAGTTTGCGGATCACGGGTGGTAGTAACGCCATACGCAAGGTTGGCAGCATAAATCCATACCTGGTTTTTATGAATGCCCCAGTTGGGCCACATGTGTGAGTGCGGATCAACAAATCCCGGCACAATGGTTTTGCCGCTCATATCCATGACCTTTGCACCAGGCGGAGCAGTAACAGCACCTGCCTTGCCTACTGATGTGATGCGGTTATTGACCACCAGTATATCTCCCTTTTCAATTACTTCATCGCCTTTCATGGTAATGATCCTGGCGTTCTTCATCAGCACAGCTCCGGTGGGCATATCTTTTTTAAAGAACACTTTCACTTCACTTTCTATTGCTTTGTATTTTGGATCTTCTTTCTTTGCATCTTTTTTTATGGTGGTATCTTTTGCCTTTAATGAGTCCAGTATTTTTTTTGCAGAATCGGCAGCTTTCTTTAATAAAGAATCACCATTCAATCTTGCAACAGAGTCAGCAGTTTTTTTATCCTGTGCTTTTTTTGCGGCCACCACACTATCATCAAATACCTGCGCCTTTTCTACATCATAAATAAAATGAGTACTGCCCAGGCTCCAGTGAACTGTTTTACCATCCGCCTCCCAGGAAGGAAATTCGCCACCTACTTCGGTTAATTTTCTTGCAGGAAATTCTGCATCTGCCACATTGGAAACAGAGATATTATACAGCTTGCCTGTTTTAGGAATGGTAATTAAATAAATATCATTGTTGATCTGTGTAAGTGC
>JAYVLZ010000124.1:0-8355 GCA_043759175.1 Chitinophagaceae bacterium
CCTTTGCCAAATTCTGTGCTCTGCTTTTTTTGCAGGTCCATATCTTTTAAATGCCATAAAGCAAAACGGCCGGGATGATTTTTAAAATAAGTGAGGGGATCATTTCCAGTGGCAATAACCCATCCTAAATCCAGCTCCATGTGTACGAGCCCCGGATCGGTATTAGCAAGCAATACATCATACAATACCTGGCCGTTATCTTTTTCAAATTCAAAATCATGGTTGTGGTAACCGAATTTGATAGTTGCTTTTTTGCTGTCTTCGCCTGCCTTATTAAAAGCCTCGGCAGTTCTTTTGTAATTGTCAACAGTTTGTCCTGCAGTTGGCATACTGCTGCAGATCAGGTATTCCTGTCCGGAGGTCACAGCGTCTTCCAGTGTATGCTTCCATTTATCATCCAGTTGAATATGACCGCTGCTGAGTTTCATGCCAAGACCATCACAGATATTTTTTATTTCTTTTGGTTGTAAGCCATAGTAATAACCTTTTTCGCTTCCGGCAGATTCAATTTGTTTAATACCCAATGCTGCCAATTTTTTTAAAGTGCCGGCAGCATCAGCCAGCATTTCTTTGCGGACAGTATATAACTGAATACCGATATTGTCAATTTTTTTTGCTGTTGTTGTAAAAGATGGCAGCAACAATGAACCGGCTGCAAAAGCCCCGGTTTGCTTAATAAAATCACGGCGTGTTTTCATGAAATAGTTTTTATGGCTTGTAGCTAAAGCAGCAATCTGTTTAAATGTAAGTTAGTGCAAATATAGCTTGTAATAAAAAGCTATTGTTTTATTGAATAGGTGGAGCAATATCCAAAGCCTTTCTAAGTTGAATTTGATATAATAAAAACAGCCATAAAAAAACAAAATGATTTTTTATGGCTGCTTCCGGCAAGATCTTAAATATTTCTTAACCCTTTACAATCTTATTATAACTGGTAGCAATACCTTTTATTAAAGAAGAGCTGAAACCCTGGTGTTCCATTTCATTCAGCCCGGCAATGGTACAGCCCTTTGGTGTGGTTACTTTATCTATCTCCTGTTCTGGATGAGTACCTTTTTGTAACAATAATTCTGCGGCACCTTTTACTGTTTGTGCAGCAATCAACGTAGCGGTAACAGCATCAAAACCAATTTCAATACCACCCTGGATATTTGCACGGATATAACGCATAGCATACGCAGTACCGCAGGCACCTAACACGGTAGCAGCGTCCATTAATTTTTCATCTATCACCGTTGTTTTACCTATTGTATCAAATAATTCTTTCACAAATTTTATTTGAGCATCACTGGCATTGCTGAAACTCAGGCAGGTCATACTTTCCTGTATGGCGATGGCAGTGTTCGGCATGGCACGGAACAAAGTCAGTTTCTTTTTTATTACTTCGTCAATATCTGAAACACTTACACCTGTAACTACAGAAACTAAAATATGTTTTGTAGTCAGATCTTTTTTTAATGCGTTCAAAACATCTTTTACCTGGAAAGGTTTGATGGCAAGGATCACTAACTCACTGTTGCGTACAGCCGCGTTATTATCTGTTGTTATATTTACACCTTTATCTTCCAGATTTTTTAGTGTGCTGGTATTTCTTTTGGTAACAGTAATATCTGCGGCCTTGCAAAATTTACTTTTTAATAAACCTTCTGCAATGGCAGTACCTAAATTTCCTCCGCCGATGATGGCAATTTTTTTGCTCATAAAAATATATTCTTTAAGTATCAGTATTTTCTCCACCCGCTTTAAGTAAAAAGAGATATAACGAATTTGAAAAATAAAATTTTGTATTGTTTCTGAGGCTGTTAAACAATGGTTTTACACTGTCAACCAGTTTTTTTTCTTTTGATAATGCAATTGCTTCTGCTTCACCTGCATCAATACCACTTGCTGCAATTTGGTTTTTAAGATTGTTATTATTTACGTTGTGGATTTCAATATTAAAAGAACCCAGTTCTTTTAATAAATTATCTGTATGGAAAATTGCAAGTTCATTGAATACACTGGGAGGAATTAATATTTCCCTGAATAGTTTTGTAAGAAGGCTTAACTGCCCAATTTGATAAAGGTTCGATATGCAGGAGGTATCGCTAACTACGATCATTTTGTTTGTACCATTTAATCGCTTCAAGGTCATTTTTTACCATGTCTTCATCATAATGCATGGATATTTTTCTGCTGCCAGCTTCTCTTTGCATTTTCATTCTGGATATGCCTGCAATTGCTGCTGCTCTGCCAAGCGATGCTTTATCGTTTGCAAATAAATACAAAGCCACTTCCAGCAAAATTTCTTTGCCTGGCGAAGGGGAAGACAGTATTTCATCTGCAATTTCGATTGTCATAAAAAAGGTTTAGTGCAAGTTACAAAATTTACCAAGAGCAATTTATTGAATATTCCTTCAAAGTCTTAAATCATGCTCAAAGCCTGCTCTCCATCATGCCCGGCCAGTAATTTGCTGATGGCGTTATCATATTTTTCTTTCCAGTTACAGATATTTCCCCAGTCTTCAGTATCAATGCTAATACTTTCGGCACTAACAATTCCCAATTTTTCAAAAGGAATATTAATGGCTGCAAGAGCGGCTTTCAATTCCGGCAATTGTTTTTCTTTTACTGAAACCACCACACGGCTTTGTGCCTCTCCAAACAGGTAAGCATCTTTCCTGACAGCAGCATCTGTGCTGATATCAAAACCAAGATTTCTGTTAAAGCAACTCTCCATCAACGTTACAAACAAACCGCCTTCGCTAACATCATGTGCTGAATTGATCAACTTATCACTTATCAACTTTTTAACTGTTGCCTGCAAAGCAAATTCTTCTTCCAGTTCAAAGTGCGGAGCAGGGCTGTATTCAACCCCATGAATTTTATGTAAGTATTCAGATGAGTTGATATCATCTTTGCTGCTGCCGATCAAAACGATTACATCTCCGGCTTCTTTAAAATCCATTGTCATTTTTGCATCTACTGTTTCCATTATACCCACCATGCCGATAGTTGGAGTGGGATAGACAGCTCCATCCGGCGACTGGTTGTAGAAACTTACATTACCACCGGTAACGGGTGTGTCAAATTTTATACAGGCTTCACCCATGCCTTTTATTGCATTCACAAATTGATAATACACTTCCGGATTGTATGGGTTACCAAAATTTAAACAGTTGGTAACGCCTAATGGATGTCCGCCGCTGCATACAATATTTCTGGCAGCTTCCGCTACAGCAATCATGGCACCTTTGTACGGGTCAGCAAATACATAACGGCTGTTGCAATCTGTTGTAAGTGCCAATCCTTTGTTAGTAGGTTTTGCAACAACTACCGCTGCATCACTTGGAGCATTGGTACTGGCTGTTCCTGCTCCTACCATGCTGTCGTATTGTTCATATATCCATCGCTTGCTGGCAATGTTGGGTATTTCAATTAACTGCTCTGCTATTGATTTTAAATCAGCAGGCACTGCGATAGCAGCTGCATCAAACTTTTTTATTTCATCTAAATATGTTGGTGTTGAATATTCTCTTTCATATTGCGGAGCGCCACCTCCAAGAACCAGTTCATGTGCCGGCACTTCAGCCTCCAGCACACCATTCATGAAAAATTGCAGCATACCATCTTCCGTTACTTCACCAATTTCACTACAGGGCAGGTCCCATTTTTCAAACACTTTTTTTACTACATCTTCTTTTCCTTTTTGCACCACCATCAGCATTCTTTCCTGACTTTCACTTAGCAGGAGTTCCCACACTTTCATACTTGTGCCGCCATCGGCGGTATTTTTTTGGCGCATGGGTACTTTGTCCAGGTCAATCCGCATTCCTGCATTTCCTTTTGCACTCATCTCTGCAGTGGAGCAAATGATGCCTGCCGCACCCATATCCTGCATACCTATTAAAGCATTTGTTTGTATTACTTCCAGGCAAGCTTCTAATAATTTCTTTTCCTGGAAAGGATCACCCACCTGCACGGCAGGTAATTCTTCTGTACTTTCTTCAGTAATATTTGCAGAGGCGAAGGATGCACCACCAATGCCATCTTTGCCGGTAGCACTACCAACAAAAAATACAGGATTGCCTTTTCCTTCGGCAATGGCAGAAACAGTGTCACCATTTTTTAGCACACCCACACTCATGGCATTTACCAATGGGTTGGTGTGATAACATTCTTCAAAATATATTTCTCCACCCACCGTTGGTACGCCAAAGCAGTTGCCGTAATGCCCGATACCATGTACTACACCTGCAAGCAAATGTTGAGTTTTCGCTTCATTTAAATTTCCAAAACGCAAAGAATTTAGTGAGGCAATTGGTCTTGCACCCATGGTGAAAATATCACGGTGAATACCACCCACGCCCGTTGCAGCGCCCTGGAAAGGTTCTATGGCACTGGGATGATTATGGCTTTCAATTTTGAATACCACACCATACCCATCTCCAATATCCATTAGGCCTGCATTTTCTTCTCCTGCTTTTACCAGCATCTTTTTTCCTTCCCTCGGTAATGTTTTCAGCCATTTAATGGAGTTCTTATAACTGCAGTGTTCACTCCACATGGCACTGAAACAGCAGAGCTCATTAAAATTGGGTGTTCTGCCCAGCTTTTGTTTTATCAATTCAAATTCTTCTTCTGTAAGGCGAAGTTCTTTTGCGGTGGTGGCTGTAATTTCCATAAATTATTTTAGAGAGTGCGAAAGTACAAACCATATACCTTTTACAGATAAATATTGTTGATTATTATTCCTTTCTTAAAAACACATTGTGCAAAAAAATAGTTTTTTATGAGCTTTTAATAATGAAATCAACTAAATAACATTCGGAGATTGTCTTTTCTATTCATGTATAACAAACCGGCAGAAGACATTTTGGTATTGCGATATGGGTAAATATTTTTTCAGTAAAATATAAATTGATTAACCATTTAGTAAAGATAAACTGGGTTGGTTTTAGATTTTTTTTTAGATTGTGATTAATTTCTGAGAATAAATTGAAACCACAGTTGCAAAGGAATAAAACATCCATCAGCAATCTTAAGCCAGAAGGTATCAAACAGGTTAAAGATATTAGGTACATTCATAGCTTGGCATTCAGTTATTTCAAAAGCGAAATTCTTACACACTATCAGGAAACTAACTAACTTAAAACAATTATCATTATGAGAAATCCAATCTCGGTACAAAAAGCTTTTAAAGCTTTATTGTTTACTCTTTGCCTGTTATTTATTTCCAGGTTATCTACGGCGCAATTCATTTCTTATCCATTAGCCGCACAAACAATTACAAGGGGATTAGACAGTACAACACTTACTGTTGAAATTTCATTTCCGGCATGTACAGGAGTAACTGTAACGGTTAACCTTGGGGCAAACAATGCCCCTGGGTTAATACAATATATTCCTGGTTCCATCACAAAAATCAGTGGTACCGGTACCATTACAGAAAGCAATATTTCCAACCTGGCAAGTCCGGTATTTAATGTGGGCAACACTACTGCAGGGCAAACACTCAGGTTTTCTGTAAAGCGACGTGCCTTTTGTGGCAGTGCATCATCCAGCAAAGATGATATTGTTGTAAGTGGTACCAGTTGCAGCTTTAGTGAAACAGATAATAATGTAAATACTTATAACTTACTCTCAGCCGCATTTTCTGTTACTCCTCCGGCAGCATTGGTAAATGCAGAAGTAGGTGGAACTTATAACAGAAACATTACTGTTATAAACGGTGGTAACGGCTGTACTGATTCCGTAGGATTTTGGATAAAATATCCTGCAGGCAGTATGGAGTTAAATAGTTTGAGTTTTGGAGGAAATCCAATTACACCAATATTTACAAATGGCGACAGTACCTATTTTGAATTAACCGGATCGATACTTGGGGCAGATAATAAATTATGTAATGGAGAAAGCGTTCTTCTTACTGAAAATGTACGAATCCTAAAATGCAATACAGTTACTACTTACGGTGCAGCAGAAACTGATTTTGCTAATACGGTATGTCAGTCCACCACGGCTTTAAGTGGAATGAGTATGAGTAATGCATTGCCATCCATTACTGTTACAGCTGCTTCTACACCATTGCCTGCATGCTATGTATCAGGACCAAGAGTGATGAGCTACACAATTAAAAATAACGGGGCAGGTCCGGCTACCAGCATTGTTATTAATACAGGAAACCATTTTAGCAATGCGCCAAGGGCAAATACTTATGGTTATATAGATACGGCCAGTTTAATGATTACTACACCGGGCGTTCCAGCTGCTCATCCTGATCCATCTCTTTATACAGGTTTTACTTTAACAGTAAACGTGGCAGGAGATAATAACCTTGCCTGCAATGTTGGTAAAATTGCACACTTGCAACTTACACTACCATCCACTGTGGTATTGCTGCCAGGCGATTCTGTTACGGTGGCATACAATATGATTTATTGCTCCACTACCAATAGTTGTGATGAAATTTTTACCGGCAATAATACCGGAACACAGGTGCTGTATAAAAATGCCTGTGCCGCTACAAATTATTCTACTGGAAATTATGTTGGCAGTACCTCGTTCCCTTTCAATATACCTGCTATAACAGCATTTGAAACACCTTCGCAGGTACGTTCAGGGGAATGTTATGAAGTGGTATTAGGAACCAACAGTGTGCCAACTAACAATGTTGCTAACAGAGGTTATATAGAATATGAATTAACAATACCTGCGGGTGTAACTTTCAGCAGCGCTACTTTATTGGGATTTGTGTCACCACCGCATGCTGGTTATCCAAGAGTAGTGGGAAACAGGGTTATTACCAGGTACAATGTAAATACCGGCGGCAACCCGGTAAAATTTGTTTTCTGTTCGCCAATTAGTTTGTGTACAGATTTTGTTTTAGATGCTACTATTACCACCAGTCCTGATAGTACTTGTGTGATTAGTAATCCGGCAGCTATTAACAGTGTAAAACGCTGTGCAATTGCTACGATAAGTTTTGTTTGCACCGGCGTTTGCCCTACCGGTGGAGTAGTGCCCACCTACTGGCATTACAACAGGAGAAATTTTGGCTTACCTGACAATAATTATAATAAATTACCAGATGGGGCTGGTGTAGTAGATCCTGCAGTTGTGTTAGACGACCGGTACCGTGCAGGTGATACACTGCATAGTGAATACAGAAGTTTTGTAGCAGTTCAAACTTCACCTGCAAGTATCTCTTCATGGAATCATGTCAATTCTAACTGGAGTTTTTCTAAACATATTTGGGCACCGGCAGGTACCGCTACTGTAACAATTAAAAGAGGAGCAACCACTACAGTGGTGCCGGGCGTTCCAATCACCACTACCACTTATGGTAAAATTTTCAATGCAGACTTTAGCCAGGGGCCGATTGCATTAACGTCACTGGCTCCTTATCAGCCTAATGACAGTGTGATTGTAGAAGCAGATTTTATTTTGAGAGACAGCTTGATATCAACCAGTGCCACCAGTCAGCATATGACAGTGGTAGATGATGGAACAAGGGGGAAAACATTTGCTGATGTACCAGATGTGGTGCAATTAAGAAACAGTGTTCATGCAAGTACCGCTGCAAATCCTGTATTGGCAAATCAGGCCACCTGTTTTGTACCCATGTATAATGCAAATACATTACACCTTTTTCATTTCTCATTATTATATGGAAGTACACTTACGGGATGTACCGCAGCGAGGCAAGAAATAAGAGGATTTACAAGAAAACTTGGCGGATATACCGCTAACTATTTCCCTGGAGAATACAGACCTGAATTTATTCCGGATAGCCTGGTATTAATATTCCCTAAAGGGATGACGGTAACACCGGGAACTCAAAGTGTATCTGGTATTAGTGTAAATACACCACCTTCATCTTCTGCTGTAACCAATGCCAGTATTCTTCCTTACGTTTCAATAAGTGGTTCTTCATTAACAGGTACAACAGTGTTATTTGATGTAAAAACAGCGCTGGCTAATAATCCAGCCTGGAGAATACAAAGTGAAGGAACCACCTATATTTTTGGAATGAATGCAAGGGGTGCTTGTGAAACACCTAATACTTTTACAATAGGTGGTTTGCAGGCTGGGCATATTTATCAATGGCCGTCACCCGTCAGCGAAGCTTTATTTAAGGATTCAGCAAGGGTGCAGGTAAATTCCACTTACACCAATACAAACAAACCCAATATTAATATCAGTTCACCCAATGCTTCCATTACGCCAGGCAGCGATACAGCATGTTGGTCGGTATTGTTACAAAATACCAGTGGACAGGCTGCTCCTTTTAATTTTTTCAAATTAACCAATACTATTTCTTTTAATAATTATGTTGTAAAAATTGGAAATACAACTATTACACCTAACGTAGACGGT
>JAYVLZ010000125.1:0-2775 GCA_043759175.1 Chitinophagaceae bacterium
CTGTTTAGGTGGGGGTGGTGGGGAAAATTGAGTATATCTATAAATTGTATAGTAAAATTTATTTAATTAAAAATATGTATTACATTACATTATCTCTAACATTATAAAAAAACTGCAACATGAAATTATTACCAAAACTCATCATCTGTACAATTGCACTGTGCCTGCACTTACAAACAAAAGCCCAATTTACCTGGAATTTTACTGCTGCAACAGCAACAGGCACTGTAACAAATCTTACAGCAGGTAGTGTTACCCGGGTTAATAATAATACTGCCAACCCTACTTTTTTAGCAGCGGGAATTCCGGCATCAACCGGATATACTGGTGCATCGGCAGGCTTTAATGGTAATTGCAGTGCTAATATTGGTGTAGTCAATACAACTACAAGTACTTATGTACAGGTAGTATTAACACCAACCGCAAATTTTTGGGTAAATATCAGTGCAATTAAGTGGGGCAATTATTTTATATCAACAACAGGCCCTGCAACATTAAGTATTTATACCAGTTTAGATAATTATACTACATCAGTTGCAACTGTGGCATCCGGAACAGCAAGTACCTGGAATTTACTGAACCCCACATTTACCTCAATTAACGGAATAACAAGTACAGCAGTAACCATAAGAATTTATGCATCTGGCGGTACAACCGGAACACCGGCAGCAGGCACTGCAAACTGGCGTATAGATGATTTGGTAATTACCGCATCAGCACAAAGCGGAGTGGCTGGCAATATACCTAAATATACCAGCCCAACTACTTTTGCTAATAGCATTATGGCAGAGGTAAATAATAATATTGGAGTGGGTACAATTACGCCAACTTATAAGTTTGAGGTAGCAGGAAATTTAAAAACAACACTGGATGCAAATATTAACGGACTTATAGTTGGCAAGGGCTTAAATAATGACGTTTATAGTACTGCTGTAGGCTTTGATGCCCTTAATATTACTACTACCGGAACTAAAAATACTTTTATGGGATGGAAAGCAGGCTCAAGTATTACATCAGGCCAGTTAAACACCGGCGTTGGATTTGGAGCCTTATACAGTGCTGCCGGTAGTGGAAATACAGCATTAGGAAGTTATGCCATGCAATACTGGCTTTCGGGATTTTATAATATTGGAATTGGATATGACGTAATGCATGGTACAAGCCCCACTAACGGCGGAACTGGTCAAGGCAATATCGGCATAGGGCGTAAAGTAATGGGGGCAGCTGATGTAAGTGGCAGCTATAACGTTGGTTTGGGTTACTTATCATTATTAAACCTCACCTCAGGTAGTAATAACATTGCTATTGGACCAAATGCCGGGAATACTTTAACTACCGGAAGTAGTAATATACTTTTAGGTTCAGTAAATGCTTCCAGCACTACCGCCAGTAACGAGTTAAATATTGGTAACTGGATCTATGGCACAAATGGCAGTATTGGCATAGGCACCACAACTCCCCAGAATAAATTTGAAATAACACATGGTACTGCTGGTAACTCAGGCCTGCGCTTTACAAATCTTACATCCTCTTCAACTGCTGCAGTTTCATCAGGCAAAGTATTATCAGTTGATGCCAATGGAGATGTTGTGCTTGAACTGGCAGGCGGCGGGGCTGTTCCGGATGGTTCTGAAACAAAAATAGTTTCAGGATCACCAAATGTAACCGTTTCAGGAAACGGCACAATACCTGCCCCTTATTCTATTGCCGTAACTAATCCTGCTTCTTATTGGGATGCGTCTACTTTAGGCACAAACAATATTGTGAATAACAATGCCGGCGGAGTAATAATAGGCACACCTGCTGGCATTTCAAACCTCTCAACAGGATACAAATTATATGTTACCGATGGAATAATTACAGAGAAGGTAAAGGTGAGGCTTAAAACAAACTGGCCCGATTATGTTTTTGAAAAAGATTATAAACTGCTTTCTTTAAATGAAACTGAAAATTTTATTAAACTTAATAATCACCTGCCGGGCGTGCAGTCTACAGAGGATGTAAAGAAGGAAGGCATTGAACTGGGAGAAACAAATGCATTGTTACTTAAAAAAATTGAGGAATTAACACTTTACCTGATAGCTGCAGACAAAGAAATAAAAGAGCTTCAAAAAAAGGTGAATAAACTGGATAGAAAGAATTGATTAGCTGACAGTACTATTTGCTTAACTATTTAAATAATACAAAATGAAACTCAAACTTTTTTTTATTTATATGCTGCTATCATTTATTTGCATAAAAACCGAGGCGCAAAAATTTCTTAACCAGGGATGCTATTGGCCAAATCATGCTCCCAACCAACTGCCAGATCCCAGTCCCAGAAGAATCAGTGATAGCACTTCGGAAGACTGGTGGTATAATGTAAAAGCTTTACCCATTGGGCACCCTGCCTACAATTCAGAATCGGGGCGTTACATTTGTGTGGGGTATTCAAATTTTGATGACATAGGGTTGGGTAACCTTTATACTAATGATCCCTGTAATATTTATGAAGAAATTAATTTTTCGGACCCACTTGACCCTTCTAATTTTGACCTCCCAGATATGCGTCATATGCGCAATTCATCAGCTACAATTGGTTTGGTAGGCCTTACAAGAACTTCAACTCCTGCTAATCCAAATAAGTGGATCTACCATTACGGGAAGGGAACAGTTTTTTTAAAGGTTATCCCAACATCTGATGGGGGGTTTCTTGCTACCGGGCGTACAACAGCATTTAATTTACCATATTCAAGTACAGAATTTCAATTCTCAAATTTTCAATTACCTGCAAAT
>JAYVLZ010000126.1:0-10355 GCA_043759175.1 Chitinophagaceae bacterium
TTAACTTTCCGCAGTTCCAGCAGGTTTAGACTATTGGGGAAAAAATTTTTGATGTTTGTATGCACAAGGTGTATCGCCATATCATACCATAAAGGCACCACGGGTGCATCTTCCATCATCAGCTGATCCATTTGCTGGTAAATTTTGTAACGGGCTGAATCATTTTTTTCTGCTACGGCTTTATCATACAGCAGATCATACTGAAGATTGTGATAACGGGTATAGTTGGGTGGTGCCGGATTTTTGCCATAAAAAACACTGAGGTAATTTTCAGCGTCCGGGTAATCTGCTATCCAGCTTCCACGGAAGAACAATGCCTGCGATTTGGAAGTTTGCTCCAGCAATAAACTTTTCTGCACCGTTTCCACCTGCACTTTTATTCCCACTTGCAGCAATTCGTTTGCAATGTATCCGGCAAGATCTGCATAGACAGGGATGGTTAATAATTTTATTGCAGGCATATTGTCTCCATTAATATAGCCAGCTTCTTTTAATAATTGCTTTGCCTTCTGCACATCATAACGATAGCCTCTTACAATATTACTGTCAAAGGAAGGTAGCCCCGTTGGTACAAAACCACTTTCCGCTGCTGTGCCAATAGAGTTACGCAGGTAGAGCATCATTTTTCTCCTGTCGAAACCATAATTGATTGCCTGCCTTATTTTTTTTGATCTCAGTGGCGATTGTTTTACCAGTTCATTGGTTGAATCAACCAGTATGCCGAGATACTCAATGTTGAGATAAGGATGTTTTTGCAGTAACAGTTTCCCCTCCCATTGTTTTTTCAGGTTTCCTGTTTTAGTGAGTATCTCATCTTTAAAAGAGGCTTCAATATCATTAATAAAGTCAAGCCGGTTTTGCTGAAACTCCAGAAACTCAGTTGCCTTACTGTCGAAGAAAGAAACCTTGATACCATCTAAATACGGTAACGCATAGCCGCTGCTGTCTTTCTCAAAATAGTGTTCATTTTTTTTAAGCACCAATGCCTGCCCTTCTTCCCACGCTACAAAAGCAAAAGGCCCTGTACCAACAGGATGACTGCGAAAATTACTACCATATTTTTCAACTGCTTCTTTAGCTGCTACAGAACAGTATTGCATGCTCAATATGCCAAGTATGGGTTGAAATGGCCGTAAAAGTTTCAACTGAAAAGTTGAATCGTTAAGAGCAATAAATGGTTGCACACTATCCACCCTGTTGTTAAATATCCAGGCACCAGGGCTGGCAGTATTTTTATCAATGATACGGTTGAAGCTGTACACAATATCTTCAGCAATCATTCTTTTTCCTTTACCGTTTTCAAATGCAGCATCATCATTAAAAAAAACATCGGTACGCAAATGAAAGATAAGTGAAAGATTGTCGGCACTGATCTCCCAGCTTTTTGCAAGCGATGGTTTTAGCTGCATGTTTTCATCTACCTCCACCAATGTATTGTACAACTGGTGTACTGCCCACATGATGGATTGATTTTTTGCAAAGGCAGGATCTAAAGATGCAATACCTGTTTGTTCGTTGTAATGAAATATTTTTTTATCGGGATGCCGATGATTTTTGCATGATACAACACATAGGATACATACCAGAATTGATAATTTAAAAAATGTGGCACATCCCGATTTAATCGGGAGGAATTGATAATTATGTGAATGGTGCATAAAAACAACAAAAGAAATCTAAATTAGCGAATTAAAATTTTAATGATGAGCAAGTATTGCAAGGTTTTTTATCTGTTGTTATTGATCAATGTTCAATTAAAAGCACAAATGCTAAACCAGAAGGAAGTATTTACCCATGCGGATACTTTACGTGGCAGCAATGGTCCTGGAAGGGCCTGGTGGGATGCAACCAAATATGATATCCATGTAAAGTTTAATATAGAGGATAGTACGATTAATGGATGGAATGTAATTCAGTTTAAAGTTTTGAAAAAAGGAAATATAATGCAGATTGATTTGCAGGAACCGATGATATTAGACAGTGTAGTTTCAAGATTCCCTGATAAAAAAGTGCTGCACAGAAATAGTTTAAATTTTAAAAAAGAAGGTAACGCTTATTTTATTTTCTTATCAACTTTTGAACCTCTCAACTCTTTAACCATTTACTACCATGGTAAACCACAAATAGCCCGTCGTCCTCCATGGGATGGCGGCCTGATATGGAAAAAAGATAAAGGCAACAATCCATGGGTGAGCATTGCCTGCCAGGGTTTGGGTGCCAGTGTTTGGTATCCCTGCAAAGACATTCAAAGCGATGAACCAGACAGTGAAGAAATGCACATCACCATTCCCGATAGTTTGGTTGCAGTGGGTAACGGAAGGTTTAGAGGAAAAACAAATAACAGCGATGGTACTTCAACTTATGACTGGGCAGTTACCAGTCCTATTAATAATTACACCATCATTCCTTATATAGGCAAGTATGTTCACTTTAGTGAAATATATAAAGGTGAAGCAGGTGATTTAGATATGGATTTCTGGGTGTTGGATTCTAATTTAGAGAAGGCTAAAGAACATTTTAAAGATGCCCCAAAAATGATGAAGGCATTTGAATATTGGTTTGGCCCTTACCCTTTTTATAAAGACGGATATAAACTGGTAGATGCTCCGCATCTGGGCATGGAACACCAGAGTGCCACAGCTTATGGCAACCAGTACAAAATGGGCTATTTAGGACGAGACCTTAGCGGCAGCGGCTGGGGATTAAAGTGGGATTATATCATTGTACATGAAAGTGGTCATGAATGGTTTGCCAATAATATTACTACCAAAGACATTGCGGATATGTGGGTACACGAAGGATTTACGGATTACAGCGAAACCTTATTCACTGAATTTTATTACGGTAAAGAAGCAGCTACTGCTTATGTATCTGGCATTAGAAAAGGCATTGGCAACAAAGCAACTATTATTGGTAAATATGGCGTGAACAAAGAAGGCAGCGGCGATATGTACAGCAAAGGAGCCAACATGCTCCATACCATTCGCCAGGTAATAAACAATGATAGTTTGTTCAGAAAAATATTAAGAGGTTTGAATAAAATTTTTTATCATCAAACAGTAACCACCAAACAAATTGAAAATTATATCAGCACACAATCAAAGATTAATTTTTCAAAAGTATTTGATCAGTATTTGAGAAATACCAGCATCCCTGTGCTGGAATATAAAATTCAAAAGACGGGAGTTATGTTTCGATATGTGGATTGTATAAAAGGATTTACCATGCCGGTAAAAGTAAAATTCGGAGAAAAAGTTGCTCAAACAAAATGGATTAAACCTACCACATCATGGCAAAGGTTGAAACTTACCGGCTGGTTTGACGGTAATACTTTTTCCTTGGATCCAAATTTTTACATCTTTACAAAAAAGGTAGATTAATTTAGCGCCAAACAACACTATGAGCCAGATCAGGAGGCAGAGTATTATTTCATCGGTAATGGTTTATGCTGGCTTTGCTCTTGGCTTTCTCAACACTTATCTCTTTACAAAAGAAGGCGGTTTTACAAAAGAACAATATGGGCTTACGGGAATTTTTATTGCCATTGCCACGCTGATGTTTTCTTTTGCCAATCTTGGAATGCCTTCTTATATCTACAAATTTTATCCTTATTACAATGATAATTTAGATAAAAAAAGAAATGATATTCTTTCCTGGGCATTGTTGTTTTCATTGATCGGTTTTTGTTTTGTGGCCATAGGCGGAATTTATTTCAGTGATGTGGTGATCCGGAAATTCGGCTACTCCCCGGAGTTGATAAAATATTATTACTGGATATTTCCTTTTGGCCTTGGCCTTACGTTGTTCAGCATTTTAGAAAGCTATGCCTGGCAGTTGAAAAAAGCCATCGTTACTAATTTTTTAAGAGAAGTACAGTTTCGTTTATTTACCACTATATTGATTGTACTAACATTTGCCGGACTGCTTACCAGCTTTGATGTATTTATAAAAATCTATTCCTTCACCTACCTGGGAATTGCGCTGATCCTTTTATTTTATTTACTTGGCAAAGGTTATATACACCTCACGTTCAAAGTAAGTATTGTAACAAAAAAATTTTATAAAAAGATCTTATCATTGGTTGGGTTTGTATTTGGAGGTACCTTGGTCTATGCCATTTCCAGTGTATTTGATTCGCTTGTAATTGCGGCAGTGGTAAAAGAAGGCCTTGCGGGTGTGGCTATCTATTCGCTTGCCCAAAATATTGCGAGCCTTATACAGGCACCACAGAGAGGTATTATTTCATCATCGTTAGGGGCATTGTCCCAGGCATGGAAAGACAAAGACATGATACGGATACAACGTATCTACAAACAATCCTCCATCAATCAATTATTGTTTGCCACAGGTATGTTTGCACTCATCTGGCTCAACTTTGCAGATGGTGTTTTTACTTTTAAAATGCAGTCAGGTTATATCAATGCCCGCTGGATATTTTTCTTTATCGGCATGTACCGTATCATTGATATGGGTACCGGTGTAAACAGCCAGATCATCGCCACCTCTACACGGTGGAAGTTTGAATTTTTTACCGGGATCATTTTATTATTCATAACACTCCCATTAAATTATGTACTCACCAAATATTATTTTGGTATCCAGGGGCCGGCCATTGCCAATCTCATTTCATTCAGCATTTATAACGGTATCCGGTATTGGTTTCTAAAAACAAAATATAATTTAGAGCCTTTCACCAAAGAAACCGTGTTTACTATTTTATTAGGCGTAGCCAGCTTCTATTGCTGCTACTTTTTATTTGATGATAAACAAGGATTGATCTGGATCTTTATCCGCAGCAGTTGTTTTTTGTTACTCTATATTTCTGGAACTTTACTACTGAAACTTTCATCGGATATATTGCCCATCTGGAAAACCGTTTTAAAAAAACTGGGCATAAAAAAAGGAGAATAAAAATTCTCCCTTCAAATATCTTCTTAATAAAATTATCGTTGCTGCTGTATTACTAATCTTCCGCCGCTGATAAACTTCCTGCTGTAATAATTATCTAAAAGGCTGCTAATGGTTACTCCACCGTTTACACTGCTGTGTACAAAATAATTATCTCCCAAATAAAAACCCACATGACTCACACCACCTCTTGTGTTAAAAAAAAGCAGGTCGCCTTCTTTCAAGTCTTCGTTTGCCACTTTTTCACAAAACTTAAATTGATCCTTTGCTGTTCTTGGCAATGAAACTCCATAAGTAGTGAGTATTAATTGACCAACAAAAGCGCTGCAGTCAATTCCCTTCTTGTCCGTACCACCATAGCAATAGCGGGTACCCCACCATTCTTCAATAAAATTATACAAAGGAATATTGCTGATTGATTCCACATCCCTATCCATCAGCATGGCATATTTAAATTGCAATGCTGAGCATGCTTCAATAGAAGCAACTGAAGTGGATGAATTTGTTTTAACAACCTTAACAGGTGAAATAGTTTTCACCACATCAATGCCAGAAGCTTCGGAAACATTAGAAATCTTTTCCGGAGCAATTTCTATCCCGTCAATAAATTTAAGGGAAGCTTTGGGTTTCGATTGTTGTGCAAACCTTTCCAGGTTTACGTTAGTCTGAGCGCTGGATGAAATAGATGTTCCTGTAAATATGCCAGTGGCAACAGCAACAAAAAATAAGTGTTTCATACGTAAAATTTTGTTTTACAGTATGTACGACTTAGTCTTGTGTTATTTACTCACCTGTCTTTCTTTAAATGCCCTGTCTATCTGTACTCTTCTTTCGGCCCTGTCCTACAAACAATTAATTAATAATGTTTCTTAGTGCGGCTGCAAAGGTAACTCCATAAGTTCAGCAATGCAAGCCATTATCATTCTTTTTCAAAATGGTTAAAAAAATCTTGGGTTCTGAAAACGAATCCGTTACAAATTTATTGTTGAATTTTATTTCACTGCTATTGTTAATTTTTATTTTTTGTACGCAGGCATTGGTTATTTATTTAGCTGTTGTCCGGCTTTCCATTCCTGCTCCGGCACAGCTCCACACACAAACCTTCACCGGGGCATCCATTGCAATCCGGCGTAGGTTCTCAACTGTTGGAATTTTATTGAGCAGTTATAAGCGCAGGCAGTAAGTTGAATTGATGATGAATGATAATTCAGGCTGCGGTAACAAGGAGATATTCAATGGGAGGTTACCTGGCGCTGCAAGTTTATTAACTCTGCTAATATTTATCTTATCCAATTTAATTTATAAGATAAATTATTGCTACCAATTTCAAGTATTCTTTTTTCATTTTAAATTAAATATCCAATGTCATTAACTTAAGATTTTTAAAAGCCGCAGCGTGGCGTCATGTTAGTAGTAGTGAAAATTTTTGGGCTGATAAGCTCCGTAGAAGGAGCGGCATGTTTCATTGCTGCATAAATTAACATGCTGCTCTTACGAAGCTAAAAAAAATATGACTATTTTGTTAAGTTAATGACATTGATTAAATATCTTTAATTGATGCTATTTAATTCTATAAATTTTGCAATTTTTCTACCGGTAGTTTTCTTACTTTATTGGTTAGTTGCAAAAAAAAACCTCCGGCAACAAAATATTTTACTGCTTGTTTCAAGTTATTTTTTTTACGCCTCCTGGGACTGGAGATTTTTGTTCTTACTCATTTTTTCTACATTACTGGATTATTTTACGGGCATTAAAATATATGAAGCTGCAACCAAAAAAAAGAAATTTTTCTGGTTATGGTTAAGTATAGGGATTAATTTAGGGTTTCTTGGGATTTTTAAATACTACAACTTTTTTGCAGCTTCATTTGCTGACGGGCTTTCTTTACTGGGAATTAAATCTGACTTTGGTACCTTAAATATTATATTACCAGTAGGTATTTCCTTTTATACTTTTCACGGTTTATCATATGTTATTGACCTGTATAAAAACAAAATAAAACCCGAAAGGGACTTTATTGATTATTCTCTTTTCGTTAGTTTTTTTCCTTTGCTTGTAGCCGGGCCAATAGAAAGGGCAACACATCTTTTACCCCAAATAGTTGAAAAAAGGAAATTTGATTATTCAAAAATTATTGATGGGTTGCGTCAAATCTTATGGGGTTTATTCAAAAAGATTGTTATTGCCGATAATTGTGCAGAGTTTGCAAATACAATTTTTAATAACGCTGCTGCATATTCAGGAAGTACGCTTGTTTTAGGCGCTTTATTTTTTTCTTTTCAAATCTATTGTGATTTTTCAGGATACTCAGATATTGCTCTGGGTGCTGCCAGGCTTTTTGGAATTGAATTATTAAAAAACTTTGCTTTCCCTTATTTTTCCAGGGATATCGCTGAATTTTGGAGGCGATGGCACATTTCACTTTCTTCATGGTTCAGGGATTATTTATACATTCCGTTAGGTGGCAGTAAAGGCGGAACCTGGATGAAGGTTAGAAATACTTTTATAATCTTTATAGTAAGCGGATTTTGGCATGGGGCTAACTGGACCTTTATTGTTTGGGGGTTACTGAATGCCATATATATAATGCCGTCAATAATTTTTAATACAAACAGGAATAACCTTGATATTGCAGCGCAGGGAAAATACCTGCCAACTGTTAAAGAAGTTTTATCTATTATCCTTACTTTTAGCTTAACTGTATTTGCCTGGATTTTTTTCCGTGCTGTGAGTGTTGGCCATGCAGTAAACTATATTTCAGGGATATTTTCCAAGACACTGTTTACCGTTCCTTCCTTTCCAGGAATGGAGAGTGCAAAAACAATGATGTTTTTAATTGTGTTATTTTTTGGTATAGAATGGATACAGAGAACAAGACAGCATGCCTTACAATTTTCTCAGGGCTCAGCTTTAAAATCATATTCAATTATACTACTTAATTCTATTATTATCTGGGCTATTATTTTGTGGGGTGCGTTTGGTAATAAATCATTTATTTATTTTCAATTTTAAGTTCAGTATATGTACAAAAAAATATTTTTAATTGCCATCCTATTTATTATTACCGGTGAGATAATGATCAGGCTTGACATGAAATTCAAATTTTTTGAAGATACCCGTGTTGTAAAAATTGCAACCGATTTAAAAATAACCCCCGAATACAATATGTTAATTGCAAATAAAATTAATTTCTCAGGAAATAATTTAAGGATAATGGTAATTGGTGATTCATATATTGCTGGTGGGGGTATTGAGGCTAAAGACAGATTTTCCCAACAATTAAAATTAATACTGGAAAAAAATAATAAAAAGTATGATGACATTTTTGTTCTGGATGTTTCCAAACCCAGTTCAAATACTCTGGATAACAACCAAACTTACTTTCATTTTGTGGATAGCTTTAAGCCACATATTATTATTCTTGGTTACAATCTGAATGATGTGGAAGGTAATTTAGAAAAACAAAAAGGTGAAACTGGTACAGGTAATTCGTATGCAGTAACAAATTCCAATGCAAAGCAAACTTTTATTAAAAAAGTATACAAAATTTATAAAAAATCAGAGTTTATGAATTTTGTTTTTCATAAACTGCATACTGAATTAAAAGCACATGGTGTAATATTCCCAAACAGTGAATTTGACCTTACGCTAAAATCATATTACCAGGATAAAGAAAACTGGAAAAAGTCAAAATTACTGCTCCAGGAAGTTACAGACGATGCAAAGAAAAAAAACATTCAGTTGATTGTTCTTAAATTCCCGGAAATTAATCTTATTGAGTACCCGCAATTATTTTTAAAAACTGAAACGATAATCAGGAATTTTTATAATCAATCCCCTTCTGTACTTTATATCAATGGAAGTGAAATTTTTAATGTGGAGAATTCTAAAGATTATATGTTGTCAAAATACGACGGGCATCCAAATGAAAAGGCCCACAAAAAAATGGCAGTTATAGTATCTAAACTTATTAATACTTCTTCTCAATAAGCTGTTTCTGTATGGGGTCCCCACAACGGGCTCAGCCTTGGTTCGTGTCTTCACGAACTCTGCATTGTTTCGTATCTACTGTTGTGGAGCGTAACTGATAACAAAGCATTTATTTACTTCCAATTCTAAAATGAAATGATAAAAAAAAATATTCATCTTCATAATATTTCTGGTTTGCGGCGAATTACTGATGAGGCTTGATGAAAGATTTCAATTTCTTGCAGCAACCCGTGTGGTGAAAATAAAAACAAGTGTGGAAGACACCCCTGAATTTGAACTGGTGAAAAATAATGGCATCAATGTAAATGGAAATAATTTCAGGGTAATGGTGCTTGGCGATTCCTACATACATGGTGGTGGCGTCAATTTTAAAGATAATTTTTCGCAGCAATTAAAAATTTTATTACAAAAAGCTAATAACAAATTTGAGAGTATCTATGTTCTTGATATTTCAAAACCATCTTCCAACAAACCTGGATAATACAGAGGCTTATTTTGAATTTGCCGACAAGTTTAAACCAGATATTGTTATACTTGGTTATAATTATAATGATGTGGAAGGTAATTTGGAAAAGAAAGAAATACAGGATACTGCTGTTAGTTTTGCAAAAAAGAAAACATCCTCTAATCAAAACCAGCGGTTTATAAAAAAAGTTTATGATGTTGTTTACAAATCAAAAGTTATACAATATGTATTGCATAATATTCATGATGAACTGAAAGCTCGGGGATATATAATACCCAATAGTGCATTTGACCTGACGCTGAAATCATATTACCTGGATAAAGAAAACTGGACAAAGTCAAAAGTGTTGTTGCAAGAGATGATTGATGATTGTAAAAACAAAAACAGCCAGCTTGTTGTACTCAAGTTTAATGAAATGAACCTGCTGGAATATCGTCCCCTCTTTGACAAAACAGACAGTTGTATCTATTCTTTTTTTAAAGCCAGCCCTGCTGTTGATTACATTGATGTGAGTGATTTTTTTACCGGTGAAAAATCGAAAGATAATATCCTTTCCAAATACGATGGACATCCCAATGAGAAGGCCCATAAAAAAATTGCCGGGGATGTATTTGAAGAAATAAAAAAAATAACAAAGGCGAAAGACGATTTTAAATGAATGAAAAAAATCTATGCAGTCAACCTTAAAAATTTAACAGTAGTAACAAATGGCAGCAGGACGAAGTTCTGCGCCGGAGTGCTATTAAGTTTGTTTAACTTTCTTCCCAATGAGAAGGCCCATAAAAAATTGCCAGGGAGGCATTTGAAGAAATAAAAAAACTTCCGGTAATACAGGATGGATTTACTAAGTAGCAAATTCTTCAAGATAAAGTGAAGTGGCTTTTTTGAGATTGGCCAATACTTCTTCAACTAAAATACCAAGGCTAACAATTCAAATCTCTGCACAGGCAGCTACATGGCAAGTTGTCTTTTTTGTGAATGGATGTAGCAA
>JAYVLZ010000127.1:0-7526 GCA_043759175.1 Chitinophagaceae bacterium
CAAATGGGGCTCACCTATTCGCATGAGCATGTGGTAATAGAAGAGAGTTTTCCGACAATGGCAAACAAAGATTTTATTTTAAATGATGTAGAAAAAATAAGCGAAGAGCTGAAAAGTTTTTATACTCATGGCGGCAGAACTTTGGTAGATACCATGCCGGCAAACTGCGGCCGCAATGCGTTAAAGCTGGCCCAGGTATCAAAGCAGAGTGGTGTACAGATCATTGCGCCAACAGGTATTCATTTGCAAAAATATTATCCACCCAATCACTGGCAATTTCATTTGCCCGAAGATGAACTAACCGAATTACTGGTGCAAGATATTACCGAAGGTATTGATGAATTTGATTATGGCTGCCCGGTTGTAAAACGTACTGCACACAAGGCAGGCCTGCTAAAATTGGCAACCGGCGAAAATTCCTTTACGGACCAGGAGAAAAAAATATTTCGATGTGTGGTGGCTGCACACAAAATAACCGGGGCACCCATTCTTACACATACAAGCAATGGTAAACAGGCAGTGGAGCAGGTGGAATTATTTTTAAAACTCGGTGCCGATATAAAGCATATTGTGCTCAGTCATGTAGACAGGAACAAAGATTTTAGTTACCACAAAACGCTGATGCAAACCGGTGTATATGTAGAGTACGACAGTCATTTTCGCTGGAAGAATGAAGACAATAACTGGACTTATACTTTACTGGAAAAACTATTGCCAGATTATGCCGGCCAGATTACTGTGGGAATGGATATGGCCCGTAATATTTACTGGCAATCTTATGGTGGTGTGCCAGGGCTGATTTATTTATTGACAACATTCAAAGCGCAAATGAATAAAAGAGGTTTATCTGCTTATCTTGAAAAAATATTTTTTACTAACCCACAACAATTATATTCATTCAATAAATAAAGCAAAAAACAACATGCAAAAAATTCCTATCCGCACCACAGTAGTAGGCAGCTATCCATTTCCTGGCTGGCTGGAGTTTGCTTCGCAAAACATGGATAAGTTTGGCAAAGCCGATATTGAAGAAATGATTGAAGATGCAGTGATTGCTGCCATACATGATCAGACAACGGCAGGGCTCGATGTAATTACAGATGGCGAACAAACCCGTTTGGATTTCAATTTATCTTTTTATGGATTTATAAAAGGCATTGAAAACAATGATACCGAAACAAGAAAATTTGGCCCTGCAGCGCATGACCAGCGTGGTAAAAATAATATTGTTGGCGACCTTGTTGCACCCAATGGTTTGGGTGCTGTAGCAGAATTTTTACGCTTGAAAAAATTAGCACCTGCAGGCCCCACATTAAAAGCAAGTGTGCCCGGCCCGTTTACATTAAGCGGAAGATTGTTGCCGAATTCAGTATATAAGGACCGTTACGAAATTACCGAGGCATTGTTGCCAATAATAAGTAAAGAACTGGAAGCATTGGTGGCTGCAGGCTGTACTGAAATAACAGTAGATGAACCCAGCATGAGTTGCTACGCTTATAAAGAAGACACTAAACGGTTTGTTGATATATTTAATCGTACGGTAAAACCAATTGTTGGTAAATGTAACCTCAGTACACATTTATGTTTTGGAAATTTTAAAGGCCGTCCCGTTGGCTTTAGAACTTTAAAACCAATGCTGCCGGATTTTTTAGAAATGAATGTGGATGAAATTCATATTGAAATGGCCAACCGTGAATTTTCAGAGATAGAATTATTGAAACCCTTTGCCGAAAAAATGAACGTGGCGGTAGGTATCATTGATGTAAAAAATTATTACATCGAAACGGTAGATGATGTGGTGGAAAGAATTAACCGCTGTTTAAAATATATTCCTGCAGAAAAATTATCAGTGGCGCCAGATTGCGGACTGAGCCAAACAGCAAGATGGGCAAGCAGGCAAAAATTAAACAACATGGTGAAGGGAGCAAAAAAAGTAAGAGGTCTCCTCTAACTCCTCCAAAGGAGGAGAATGGCCTCCCCTCCCGCCTCAGGCGGGACCAAAGGAGGGGCTTAAGAAGACTCCAAAACTTTGAAGCAGTTGCTGAAAAGTTGGAGTGTTTGAAAGTGTTGATTAAAGAGCAAATGCTAATTTGGAAGTGATGATGTTTGGATATGTTTAATGTACCGCCTCCTCTCTTTAAGAAGAGGGGGAAGGAAGGAGAGGTAAAGGCGGAATACTGATTTTTAAATTAAAGCTTGCTATGATTGCAAAGTGTAAAAAAGATTTTGAACTCATTGGTACAATGGATTCATTATTAAATGATGAAAAAAATTTTCACCTCTGGTGGCTGGGCCAAAGTGGTTACCTGCTGCAATGGAAGGGAAAACGAATTTTGATTGATCCTTATCTTTCTGATTCATTAACAAAAAAATATTTAAACACTGATAAACCACATACAAGAATAAGTGAATTGGTGATAAGGCCGGAAATGCTTAAAAATATTTCCATTGTTACCTCCAGCCATAACCATACAGACCACCTGGATGCAGAAACATTGATACCTGTTTTAAAAAATAATCCCGGGATAAAATTTATCATCCCAGAGGCCAATAGAAATTTTGTTGCAGAAAGGGTGCAATGTGAAAAAAATTTTCCGATTGGATTGAATGATGGACAGTCTGTAACCCTTGATGAATTTACCTTTCACGGCATACCTGCAAAACACAATGAAATAGACAGAGATGAAAACGGCAACTGCAAATACATGGGGTATGTAATTGAATTTGGTGAGTACAAAATTTATCACAGTGGAGATACACTATGGTTTGATGGAATGGTGGAATTATTAAAACCATTCAATGTTGATGTGGCATTACTCCCCATTAATGGAAACAAGCCAGAAAGAAAAGTAGCCGGTAATTTAGATTGTAGAGAAGCGGCCATGTTAGGCAAGGCCATCAATGCCAAATGGGTAATACCCTGCCACTACGATCTGTTTGAATTTAACACGGCTGAGGTAAATGAATTTGTTAAGGAAGCAGAAAAAATAAATCAGCCACATAAAGTATTAAAAGGCGGAGAAAAATTTACCAACTAAAATAAGATTGTATGAATCGTTTTTTTTCTGCATCGCCAATTGCACAAAATAATGGCATTGCTATTGTGCGTATTATTACAGGCATTTTATTAGTATGGCATGGATGGGAAACTTTTGATGCCGAAAAAATGAAAATGTACACCGGGTGGTTTGTAGAAAGAAAATATTCCAATCCTGCAATATGGGCTTATGCAGGTAAAATTGCTGAACTGCTTTCAGGTATTGGTTTTGTATTGGGATTATTTACAAGGCTTGCCTCTCTTGCAGCCATTGCTGCTTTTACAGGTGTAATTTTTATTTTGGGCGATAAAGGAAAAATATTTGAAGGTGATCAACACCCCTTCCTGTTTATTTTACTGGCCATTGTATTTTTTGTTACAGGGCCGGGTGCATTGAGTTTAGACAGGATGTTTTTTAAAAGAAAGAGATACTGATGAACCAAAATTATCAATCTGATTTAGCCCCCTGTAAAACGGCAAGTGATAAAACCCGAATGCTTTTTATTTCTAACAACAATTAATCACCATAAAAAATAAATCATGCCCGATACATCACAGGTAAATCTCAATACAAAAGGTAAAGAACAAAATACGTACGATGCCATCGTAATCGGCAGTGGCATCAGCGGCGGCTGGGCAGCTAAAGAATTATGTGAAAAAGGATTGAAAACATTGGTGCTGGAAAGAGGACGAAACGTGGAGCACATCAAAGATTATCCTACTGCCAATTTATCCAGGTGGGAACTTCCGCATCGTGGCGAAATTACTTTGAAAACAAGAACAGAGAATCCCTTTATCAGCATTGCTGCAGGATACAATGAAGCCACAGAACATTTTTTTGTGAAAGATGCAGACCATCCATACGTGCAGGAAAAACCATTTGAATGGATACGTGGTTACCAGGTGGGAGGAAAATCATTAACATGGGGCAGGGCCTGCGCCAGGTGGAGTGAGTTTGATTTTACCGCACCAAAAAGGTATGGCTACGGCGATGCTTTCCCCATTGGTTATGATGATATAAAAGATTGGTACAGCCACGTGGAAACATTCATCGGGGTGTGCGGAAATAAAGATGGAATCCCCTCTATGCCGGATGGAGAATTTTTACCACCCTATGAATTAAACACGGTGGAACTGCACATGCAAAAAGTGATTAAAGAAAAATTCAACCGGCATTATGTTTCCGGCAGGTGGGCACACATTAGTGAAGTAAGACCACTTTATACAGAACAGGGGCGTACACAATGTCTCAATAGAATGCTTTGTGAAAGGGGTTGTCCGTTGGGTGGTTATTTTAGTTCTGTCAGCAGCACATTGCCATGGGCAAAAAAAACAGGCAATTTAACCGTTCGGCCAGACTCTGTAGTTCACTCCATTATTTATGATGAACAAAAACAAAAAGCCATCGGTGTAAGGGTAATAGATGCTCATACAAAACAACCAACAGACTTTTTTGCTAAGATTATTTTTGTAAATGCATCTGCATTGAACAGTAATTTAATTTTATTGAACTCTACCTCTAATCGATTTCCAAATGGACTTGGAAATGACAGCGGAAAACTCGGCAAACATATTTGCTTTCATAATTACCGGGGAAGTATGAATGGAGATGTGGATGGTTTTGAAGACAAATATTATAAAGTGGCAAAGCCGGTTGAATGCATCATGGCCAACTTCAGAAACGTAGAAAAACGGGATACTGACTTTTACGGCGGTTATGTAATTTATTCCGGAGCATACAGGGAAAAGCTGAGCGATAAAAATATCAAGCCAGTTATTGGAGCAGACTTTAAAGAAGCCATCAGTGAGCCCGGCACCTGGGGTGTGTACATGTACATGCAGGGCGAAACCATTGCCAAAGAGTCCAATCACGTAAGGTTAAGTAAAGATCAAAAAGATCAGTGGGGTATTCCATTGCTCATTACTGCTGTGGGTTATGATGACAATGATGAGAAAATGGTAAAAGACTTTTTAGAGCAGGGAACTGCGATGATGGAAGCAGCAGGGGTAAAAAATATTCACACCAACGACAGTAAACAGGCACCTGGTTTAGACATACATGAAATGGGCGGAGTACGCATGGGCAGCGATCCAAAAACATCCATGCTGAATGAATTCAATCAACTGCATCATTGTAAAAATGTTTTTGTAACAGATGGGGCCTGCATGACAAGTACTGGCAGCCAAAGCCCGTCAATTCTGTACATGGCATTTACAGCAAGGGCAGTTAATCATGCGGTGGAGGAAATGAAAAAAGGAAATATTTAGTTTATAGTACAAGCAGGATAAAATTGTGCAATAGCCCGAAGGGCTAAAATATCAATAACCCCGGATGAAATCCGGGGTGAAAAAGAAAACGGGAAACCAACCCGCTGGTTAGCGGGGTTGAATAAAATCATTGCACATTTTTATCTTGCATAAATTTTAATTGCTGTTTATCCAGCAAAAAAATATCAAAACACTTCATTAATTTACATATCTTATTCCCTCTCTTCTATCAAACAAATAAAAACGATCATGCTATGCCTGGAGATTCTACCAACATCAATAACAAAGCAACTGCACAAAATACTTATGATGCCATCGTGGTAGGATCGGGTATCAGTGGGGGATGGGCTGCAAAAGAACTGTGTGAAAAAGGTTTAAATACATTGGTACTGGAACGTGGAAGAAATGTGGAGCATGTAAAAGACTATCCCACTGCTACCAAAGCGCCCTGGGAATTAGATCACCGTGGAGTGGTTACAGAACAGATGCGGAAAGAACAGCACATACAGGTACGTGGATTTTGTAACGAAACAAACAAACACTTTTTTGTAAATGATTTGGAGCACCCCTACCAGCAGGTAAAACCTTACGACTGGATACGTGGCTATCATGTAGGCGGAAGAAGTTTAATGTGGGGCAGACAATGCTACCGCTGGAGTGATATAGATTTTGAAGCCAATGCAAAAGACGGGCATGGTGTGGATTGGCCCATCCGTTATAAAGACATTGCACCCTGGTATTCTTATGTAGAAAAATATGTTGGCATCAGCGGCTCTGTTGAAGGATTACCGCAATTACCTGATGGAGATTTTCTTCCACCAATGGAAATGAATGTGCTGGAAAAACATGTGGCAGAAAGTATCAAAACAAATTTTAATGATGGCAGAAGAATGATCATTGGCCGTGTGGCCAATCTTACCAAAGGTCTTAGTGGTCGTGGACCCTGCCAGTACAGGAATATGTGTGACCGTGGTTGCCCGTTCACCGGATATTTTAGCAGCAATGGTGTTACGCTGCCTTCAGCAAAAGCTACTGGTAAATTTACATTACGGCCTTTCTCCATCGTGATGGAAGTGATTTATGATAAGGATAAAAAGAAAGCCACCGGCATCCGTATCATGGATGCAGAAACGATGAAGACGGAAGAGTTTTATGCAAAAATTATTTTCCTTAATGCATCCACTATCGGCACCGCCGCTATCTTATTAAATTCAATATCAGATGCTCATCCCAATGGTCTTGGTAATGCCAGTGATCAGTTGGGAAGAAACCTGATGGATCACCATTATCATGTAGGTGCAAGCGCTGCCTATGATGGCTTTAGTGATAAATACATTTATGGCCGCAGGGCAAATGGTATTTATGTGCCACGGTTCCGCAACGTTAGCCCGGCTACCAAACAAAAAGATTACCTGCGTGGCTTTGGTTACCAGGGAGGAGGCTTTCGGGGACGTGTAAACGATTTGGAAGGGATTGGTGAATCATTAAAAGAAAAATTAACGGAGCCCGGCGATTGGGGTTTCTGGATTGGAGGCTGGGGAGAGCAGTTACCACACCCGGATAACCGCATGATCTTAAGCAAGGATAGAAAAGACAAATGGAGGTTGCCCATCATTGATATCGACGCAGAATGGAAAGGAAATGAACTGGCCATGCGAAAAGATATGATGAACAGCGGTGCAGAAATGCTGGAGAAAGCTGGCTGCAAAAACGTGAATACTTTTGATGATCCCCATGCAAACCCCGGCCTTTGTATTCATGAAATGGGTACCGCAAGAATGGGCCGAAATCCTAAAACATCCGTGTTAAATGAATGGAACCAGGTGTGGGATGCAAAAAATGTTTTTGTAACAGATGGTGCCTGTATGGCAAGCAGCGCCTGCCAGAATCCATCAGTTACCTATATGGCATTAACAGCAAGAGCAGCAGATCATGCGGTGAGTGAATTAAAAAAAGGGAACTTCTAACCCCTATCCCCTAAGCCGGACAAGCCGGAACCAAAAAGGATAAAATTGCAAAAGTTGGGCAAAAATATTTTCCTCTGAAACCATTACTGACATTGTATTTCAGAGGATGAGTAAAAATATCTTGCCAAAAAATGCGAACATTTAAGAAATAAGTAACTATGAATTTCTGTAACCAGAAATAAGCCCTTTTGGGGAAATTGCCAGTGTATTCATTAAATTTATAGTATGAAATTCAAAGATAAATTTTCTGAGCA
>JAYVLZ010000128.1:0-15526 GCA_043759175.1 Chitinophagaceae bacterium
TTAACTATATCCTTTATTTTAACCTATGTGGGTAACATTCAACCTTTTTCGAAATAATAAAACTTATCCACACACATTCATGCAACAAAGCCACTCACCACTGACAACTCACACCCTAATTCTTACCCTGCTGTTGCTTTTCTATTTTATCCACCCGCTGCACCAGCGATTCAAGATTACGGAAATGAATATATGTTTTACGATACTTGCTTATTTCAAAAGCGGGAGAACCCATATAAGTATCCCCGGGTTTGGTAATACTTTTTGAAATACCTGCCTGGGCTGTCATGGAAGTATTGTCTGCAATGGTGAGATGTCCCACCATACCTACCTGTCCGCTGATCATACAGTTTTTGCCCACCTTGGTAGATCCTCCTACCAGGCTTTGTGCAGCAAAATAAGTGCCCTCACCAATTTCTGCATTGTGAGCAATATGAATCATGTTATCAAACTTAACGCCCTTGCGTAAAATGGTAGAGCCGAGTGTAGCCCTGTCAATAGCACAGTTGGCGCCAAGTTCTACATCATCTTCAATTATTACATTGCCAATCTGTGGCACTTTTTTTACATCACTTTCTGGATTAAAACGGAATCCATCACTACCGATTACTGTGCCGGAATGGATGATGCAGTTTTTCCCGATCTGTGTTTCTGAATATACTTTTACTCCTGCAAATAAAGTGGTGTTGTCACCGATCACTGAGTTGTCACCAATATAAACCTGCGGATAAATTTTTACCTTATTTCCAATTTTTACATTGTCACCTATCACAGCAAAATCCCCTACATAAATATCATTGCCCAAAGATGCTGATTCGGATATAGAGCAGATTTTGGCAATTCCTTTTTTATTCAGTTTTACCTCGTTGTAAGTTTCAAGCAAAGTAGCAAAGGCAGCAGCAGCACTTGGTACTCTTATCAGCGTAGCACTAACCGCAGACGTTAGTTCCAGTGATTCATCTACAATCACTACGGAAGCTTTTGTATTGTAGATATACTGCGTATATTTTGGGTTGGATAAAAATGAAATGGAACCAGGTTCGCCTTCCTCTATCTTTGATAATTTGCTAACGGTTACGTCTGCATTTCCTTCAATTTTTCCTTTGATTAATCCAGCTATTTGCTGTGCGGTAAATTTCATTGCCTCGTTTTGTATGGTGAAAATAAAGGCGGGAAAGGTAAGCTAATTGTGCTGCATGTAAGTAATAATATTTTATCCTGAAAATTGATCGTATGGCAGAAATGAAAAAGCCGCTTCAACATAAAGAAGCGGCTTTTGTCAATATTTTTAAAAAAGGTAAGAGATATTTTATTTTTTTATTTCATCATCGGTAACCGGAGTGGAAAAAGCAGATCCAATACTGTGCATCAAGCTGGATATGGGCCCTTCCATTTTATTGGTATTATCATCCAGTGTGTCATCATGAAGTAAATCACCCATATGCAAAGCGGCAGGTAAGTACAGCAATATATTGTTTCTTTGATTGCTGAAAAAAAGTTTTACATCCTTAATGCCGGCATCTGCAGGTAAGTTTTCTTTTGTCACTCTTACTGTTTCATCAGCAATATCGTTCATCCTGGCAACAGGTGCTGCACCTGATTGCATCGAATAGGATGATATCGTTTTTACAACATCTCTTTTGTTATCCTGAAATATTTTATTTACCCAATCTGTGGAATAATCTCCACGTAAAAAATCTGCCGCTCCATCATCTGTTTGAACATACTTATAAAAAGCAGTAAGTATAGCCGGTATAGCTGCCTGGCTAAATTTATCTTCATCCGGAGTTTTGTCATCTTCCTTTACAACCTGCGTGTTAGGATCAATCTTTTGTAAGGCAGGATACCCCAGATTTTTTTGTACTGTTTCTAAAAGATTTATGGCCATGATCTTTAGTTTATTAATTGAAGAAAAATAAAATTATAAATTATTAATTGGTAAAATCATGCCAACAAATATTGTTGAAAAGCATGTTTCATACTATTGATTAGTTTTGCTGAATGGCAAATAATCAACTATTTAATATCATCATCATCGGGGGTGGCCCAATTGGTCTGGCCTGTGCAATAGAAGCTAAAAAAAGCGGGCTGTCTTACCTGGTAATTGAAAAAGGTGCATTTGTAAATTCATTGTATAACTACCCGGTTAATATGACTTTTTTTTCCACCTCGGAAAGACTGGAAATAGGAGATATCCCTTTTGTAAATAATAATCCAAAGCCCAACCGGAGTGAAGCACTCGAATATTACAGGCGTGCAGCGATAACATATCATCTCAACATTCATTTGTTTGAAGAAGTCATGGATGTGAAAAAGGAGGGTGCAACATTTACAGTATCAACAAAAAAAGATACTTATCAGGGAAGTTACATTATTATATCCACCGGTTTTTATGATATACCTTTTCTGTTGCAGGTAAAAGGAGAGCAGTTGCCGAAAGTGACACACTATTATAAGGACCCCAGCTTTTATGCTTTTCAAAAAGTGCTGGTAATAGGTGCCAGTAATTCTGCGGTGGATGCTGCCCTTGAAACCTGGCGCAAAGGTGCAACCGTAACAATGGTGATCAGGAGCAACTCCATTTCTAACTCAGTAAAATATTGGGTGAAACCTGATATTGAGAACAGGATAAAGGAGGGTTCCATTAAAGCATATTTTAACTCCACTGTAAATGAAATTAAAGACGATGAAGTGATCATCAACACTGCAGATGGTATGGTATCCGTGCCGAATGATTTTGTAATTGCCGCTACTGGATACCAGCCAAACCTGGCCTTTCTTGAAAAGGTGGGCGTTAATTTATGTGACAATGAAAACCGTACACCGGTATATACTACTGATACCCATGAAACAAATATTGAGGGTATCTATCTTGCCGGAGTTATATGCGGAGGCATGGATACCCATCAGCTTTTTATCGAGAATTCAAGGGAACATGCAGTGAAAATTATAAAAGATATTATTGGAAAATAATAAGTGGGCCTGTTTATAAGGCCTGTTAGTTTACCTCCTTTAAACTGTCTCAATTTTAAATGATAGTTAGTTCTTTCCATGATAAAGGCAGAAGCGTTAAAGGCATATTTTTTGTGCATTAAGTTTTGTTTGTGTTCGGGCAACCGTTTCAAGGTTATAGCCGTACTAAATATAAGCTGCCCCTGAATTTTTTTAATGACTGATCATTTTTTAAAAACAACTATCATGAAAAATTTCACTTTCTTATTATTATTTTCTTTGTTGACTTTTTATTCCAGTGCAACAACCTTTAATGTAAGTGTATCCAATTTCCAGTTTTCACCCGACAATATTCCCAATGTAATAGTAGGGGATACTATACAGTTTAATTTTGCAGCAGTCAATAATCACAATGCTGTTTCCACACCATTGGGATTAGTACCTGCCGGTGCTGCGGCTATTAATAGTGGGGCACCCGGAGCTGTTACTACCTTTTACCGGTACAAGGTTACTGTGGCAGGCAGTTACCGTTATTATTGTACAATCCACAGTCCGGATGGTGTAACAGGCATGTTTGGAACTTTTATAGCCAGCAGTGTAGTGCCGGTAAACCTTAAAAGTTTTGAAGTGAATTATTCAGATAAAACAGTAGTGGCCAACTGGCAGACAGCAACCGAGCAAAATCTTTCTTATTTCTCTCTTCAAAAAAGTGCAGATGGGAAAAATTATTCTGAGGCAGCACGGATAGATGCAACAGGAAATTCTGATAAACTGCAAAGCTATACTTACAGGGATGACAGGCTTGATTTGAATGCAAGGTATATTTACTACATGCTTAAAATTGTTGATAAGGATGGCAAATATGCTTTGTCTCCGGTAAAGTTCATCCGGAATGAGCAGGCCACTCCTAAACTGATTACCCAAATCGGACCCAATCCTGTAAGCCGGGAAGTTGGCCACCTCATGTTGCAGTTTTATGCCGATAAAGACACTGATATGAAAACATTGGTAATAGATGCAAGAGGAAAAATAGTAATGAACCTGGATATGACGGCCAATAAAGGAATTAATAATGGACACATACATATGGCCAGTTTGTCAGCAGGAGTATACAGCATTATTTTTTCGATGGATGGAGTGAAAGAAACTCATAAAGTGGTGGTGAAATAGCACTTCTTACAAAGGAACAGCTGTGAATTAAAACAAACTGATAACTGGATGCAATTACAACATAAATTGCAGTGGATAACAGTTGTACATTTTATGAAGCATCCATTAATAAAGATCATCAGCCAGTCGGTTTCAGTGTTAGCCGCTGAGGAAGCACTTATACTTTCCTATTTTAAGAGGAAGCAGTATAAAAGAAATGAAATACTGCTTCATGAAGGTGATGTGGCACAGCATGTTTTCTTTGTTGAAAAAGGCGGGCTGCATCTTTTTTATGCAGATGAAGCAGGTAATGACCGCAGTTGTAATTTTGTTTTTGAAAATGAATTTATAACAGACCTTGAAAGTTTTTCAAAACAAACGCCTGCCACTTGTTTTATTAAATCCCTTATGCCATCTATTTGTTATGCAGTAAAAAATTCGGCTCTTATTGAGCTGATGGAATTATCTCCTGCCACCAAAGAATTCTTTAGAGTGGTGGTGGAGAATGTAGCCAACGGCAACTTCCGCAGAACCCGGTCGCTGCAATCAGCTACACCAGAGAAACGTTTTCTTGAATTGATGGAGCAACGCCCTGATATCTTTCAACGGGTACCGCAGCGGTTTATAGCCCAATACGTTGGCATAGCCCCAGAAAGCCTGAGCCGTATCAAGAAAAGATTACTCACATAGGCAAAATCTTAACCACAGTTATTGTTTTCAATACAGGTATACTGGTAACTTTGCATAAACAAAAAATAATTATGCAAACAATATTAGGTTCAGGCGGGGCCATTGGTTCGCCGCTGGCAAAAGAATTATTGAAATATACCAACAAGGTTCGCCTGGTGGCAAGAAATCCCCAAAAAGTAAATGATACGGATGAAATTTTTAAAGCTGACCTTACCAATGCTGCACAGGTATTAAAAGCAGTGGAAGGTTCGGAAGTAGTTTACTTATGTGTGGGATTAAAATACAGCTTAAAAGTATGGGAAACAGCATGGCCGGCTATTATGAAAAATGTAATAGCTGCCTGCGTTCAATGCAAAGCCAAACTGGTATTTCTTGATAATATGTACATGTATTCGAAAGAAGCTATCTCTTTTATGACAGAAGCATCGCCATTAGATCCTCCCAGCCGCAAAGGAAAAATTCGTTTGCAAATTGCACAAATGCTTATGGATGCAACTGCAAAAGGAACACTCACCGCACTGATTGCAAGAAGTGCTGATTTTTACGGACCAGCTGTGAATACAAGCGGGTTAAAAATAAGTGTGTTTGATAACTTTCAAAAAGGTAAAAAAGCCATCTGGCTCACCGATGCTACTAAAATTCATTCCTTTACTTACACGCCGGATATTGCCAAAGCAGCAGCCTTGCTGGGCAATACAGCGGACGCTTACGGACAGGTTTGGCATTTGCCAACCTCAGCAGAAAAATTAACCGGCGAAGATTTTATTAAAATGATCGCTGCAGAGATGCATATAAAACCAGCCTATAATATACTCTCAAAATTTATGATGAGCCTGCTCGGATTATTTATGCCCATGCTGAAAGAGCTAAAAAAAATGCAGTATCAAAATGATCAGGATTATTTTTTTGACAGCAGTAAGTTTGAAAAGAGATTTGGGTTTACACCGGCCAGTTATACGGAAGGGATAAAAGAAATTGTAAAGGGGATGAAATAATAAGAGTAACCCCTCATTTATTTTTTATCAATCAATTCATCAATCTTGTGTAATGAAATTTTCCCTTTTGCAATGATGCCCGGTATTTTTAAAATTGCTTTTACCGGTGTTTGCATCATCAGTATTATTAAAACAATGGTCACCGCATCAGTATGAGAAATATTAACCAGTTCTGCAAAAATCAGCAGCATCAGTAATCCTGTTACTAAAAACGGGAGTATAGAAATAAGCCCCTGTATAAAACCTTCGTTCTTTACTGAAACATAATTTGCTTTATACAATGCCACTGATTTTTCTGTAAATCTTTGAACAATAGTTACCTGCTGGTTACCTGCTTTTATTCTTCCAAAACGGCCAAACTGATTGGTTACAAAAGCAAGTAAACTGCTTCTTTTGTCCCTGCTAATTGAAATAAATACTTTTTGTTTTTTCCACAGGCCAAAAAATAAAACTGATACTGTTAATAAAAAAAATGAAATAATAATAGACAGCCCAAAATTGATCCTGGCTATTAAGGTTAATCCTATCAGCAAAAAAAGAACGTTTCTAAAGCCATCCATTAAACCTTTTACCAGGTAATGCTGAACGCTTTTCATATCATTACTGTACCTAAGCAAATAATTACCAAAAGATTTTTGCCTGAACGTTTCTTCCTCCCAGTTTATTTGCGCTGCAAATACTTTTTCACGAATTCCTTTTGCAAATAATTCCCCCTGCAAATTCCCCAGCGATTGTTGAAAATAATGAGTCACAAATTTTGCAACCAACAGCATACAAAAGAAAAATACAAAGTATGTATAGCTTCCAAAATATATCCCCAGGTCATGCAGCAGTTTACTTTTTGTGCCTGCATCATTAAACCGGAGGGAAAAAAAATTACCAATAGAAACAGCAAGTAAAAAAGTGATGCAGCTATTGGCTACGCCCAAAAAGAGAATTACAAAAAGGCTCCATTTGTATTTACTGATATGGGTTTTAATATGCTGATTATTTAAAAACATAGGTTTAAAAAAATAGTGAAAGCCGGATGAAAAGACTTTTATCCGGCTTTGCTTTGTATTTGTGTATTGTTTTAACTGTCATTAACTGGTTACCAGCATTTTTTCTGTCAGCAAAGTATTGTTCAATACAAATTTGCTTGCAAGAGTATCAATAGTAAGCACTTTAATATCAGTGTTTTCTTTTACTTCTTTCATCAGTAAAGGGCTTGCAGTAAGCAATCCACTGATGGCAAATGGACGTATCCCCCACCGCTCCAAAACTTCTATTCCATTAATAGCAGATAAACTGTCTGCAGCAGAGAAAAGCACTGCCTCAATCGTGTTTTTAAAATCACAATTCTGCAGCAGCATTTTTGTTTCTCTTTCATATAAGCCATCTGCAATTTCCATTACTACATAATCAGGATTGCAGCTCATCACCTTTATCAATAAAGATTCATACAGATCAAGCAACTCCTGTTCGCTGCACATATAAGTGGAAGGAAATCCAAAGTCGGAAAAATCAGCCGTGATATCTGCACCAAGGTCCAGTACAAGATCACAGTCTTTGGTGTAAACAGTTCCGGTGAGTTTTATAAAAGCCACATTGTTTCCGGCAGCTTTTAAACCATGCACCAGGTAGGCGGCGGAAGTTGTTTTGCCACTATCCATTGACGAACCTAATGATAAAATAACTTTTGTTGCACAGGCAGCGGCACCCCGGAAACTAACCATGGTATTTTTATGGATAGATTTAGTGTTTATTATATTGCCATCATCATCACATGCCAGGGCAACACAATGCAAGGTAGTGGGACCAATTTCCAGATAATTGTGATGCATGCTTTTAATAACTCCCACTGTGCCACCGGCACCCAGGATATGCAACTCTTCGTTTGCGCTTACAGGAAGATAACCTTCAAACTGTGCGGTGGCATACCTTGTACCAAATGCAGCCATTATAAAATCTCCCGGTATAACGGTGCTGTTCCTTTTGGTATGTGCCTGTATGGTTTTATGTTTACCAATTTTTATCACTTCAAATATCCCCACATCACCGGCAACAGGTACATAATCATGAGGTATATTTTCTCTTAAGTTGATATTATTTACATCTTTGCAGATATAAGTTATTTTAATGCGCTTTTCCATATTAGATTTTTTATTTTGTTTTGAAAAAATTAAAGTCAAAAGATATTGTGGCACCAATAACATTATAGTTGTCAAAAGGCCGTGTTATCCTTCCGCTGGGCCTTTTTATATTGATGTAGTGATACTGGTCTGTTAAAAAATTAAATTCACGCTGCATCATGTAGTAAACAGTAAGAGACAGATTTTTTGTAATTTTTGAATTAAGGTTCAGATACAGTCTCCCCCTGTGTATTCCATCGGCTGATTGCTTTACTGTTTTATTTCCGTCTGCATCATAGTACTGCACAGCATCACCTCCGTTGTTATAATAAAGCCAGTAGGTTACTGAAGGTTGCAGGTTTAAGATGGATATTCTTTTTTGCAAAGCGATACGGCTTATATACACAAACCTTTTGTTATACCTGTCCTCTTGTTTGGAGTAAACTTCAGCCTGTATGCTGTTGCTCCAGTTAACTATTTTAGCAACAGGCAGTTTGTAGGTTGCCCTTACATACACTCTTTGGGTTTGCGAAGCTGCTGAAGGGAATTCTGTAATCATACCGCCTGCCAATACTGAAATGCGGCTGGTGATATTATAATTTAAAGACACCGATGACTGATTGAAATTGTTGTTATACTTATTATTGATTTCGTAAGACCGGAGATGACTAAACCTTACATCAAACTTTTTAGTGACAGAAAGATTCAGCAATGCCGCATTCCAGTTTTTTATTTCTGACTGGGCATTGATACTGTTGCTGACGAACAGAAAAATTAAAGCAGCAATCAATTTTCTTGTTAGCTTTTGCATGTGCTGAATATTATTTTGGTTAACAATCATGATGCAAATTTTATAAATCCATACAGTGTTTGCAACTCTATGTATCTGAACGGGAGAAAAAAAATGTCAAACAGGAATAAAGGGTTGCTTAATTCTTTTATATGATTAAGATGGCTCTAACATTACCTGCCTGTATTGCTTTCACCACTGCTGAAAAGATCAAAGAAATGCAGTGCCAGCATGATCAGGATTATTTTTTTACAGCAGTATGTTTGAGAGAAGATTTGGGTTTACACCAGCCAATTATGCGGATGGGATAAAAAGAAATTGTAAAGGAGATGAAATAATAAAAGTAGCCGCTTATTTATTTTTTATAATTTTTTTGGATATGTTTAAGCAGCCTTTCAAAATATGCTTCAAAACTTTCACCCGCTTCTATGGGATAATTTTGAACAGAGGATACAAACCCATCTATTAAAGAGGTATATCGTTTAAAGTTTTCCTCCAGCAATTTTTCATCGCCGGTTTCCCAGTATTCACCTTCGTCAGATAAAGTAAAATCAAGCAAATATTTTTTGCTGATAAATTTCAGCAGGTGGATGACGAGCTTATGAATTTCGATGCCTGCATATTGTGTTTTTGTTGAAAGCATGTACAGGTATGCAGCTTCCTCTTTGTTGATAGTATTGCCATAGAATTTTAAATTGACGGCACTGCTCATTCTTCCGTTGGAAAGAAAACACAGGTCAACGGTTTCACATTCAGGGGGTGTAAAACAGATGCCATAAATACGCTGGCTGTATGTTGTTTTGCCCAAACTGTCAGCAGGAAATTCATTATCAAAAACGAAGTATTTCCATTGGTAAATGGTTGCAATGTCTTTCACTTCTTCAATCATGTCTTTTAAAGAAGCATCAGGATTGAAACGGCCGCTGTAATGAATGGATAAGCCCATGCGATCAATTTTTTGTGTTGTTATTGATGGTACGAATGTAATACTGTTTGGCTTTCAATTCTTTTACTGCCTGGGCAAACGGAATAAAATCCTGCCTGCGTTTCATGGCTTTGTCATAAGCTTTGATATCTTCCATCTCTTCTGCCAGCTCCAGCAGTTTTTTATATTGGCTCATAGGAATTTGAACAGCCACGGCCTTGCCTTTTTTATCAGTTACTATTTGTTCTGTAATGCTCATAGTGAATTGTTGACAATCAAATTTACTGCACAACTGCTAATAAATAAGTGAATGATTATTTCCCGGTGGTTGGCTAAGCAATTCATTTGAGGCGAAGACGGAGTAAAGCCACTTTAATATTCAACCTTCGTTCTTTATCTTCTTTTTACCAGCGCTTCCGGTCTTCATATTTCACTTCATATTCCTTTAAAAATTCCAATGCTTCCAGGATATTTGTTTTCATTTTTCGGTTTGCAGCTTTGATGGTGCCGGATAGTGCTGACTTTTTTATTTCGGCTTCGCTTTATTCAAACCATATCGTAATGTTCCATTTGTAAATGGCTGCAATATCTTTCACTTCTTCAATCATTGCTTTTAAGAAGCGGCAGGATTGAAACGGATGCTGTAATAAATGGATAAACCATGTGGTAAATTTTTGAAGCGTTATAATTTATTATGGTTCACCAGGTCTGTATAACCTGCTATTTCAGTTTTTTTATTACTTTGTCAAAATCCGATTCATAATTGCGGTCTTGTATCACCCGGTATTTTTCAAATTCATTTTCGGCTTTTGTTACTGCTTCCTGGTGAGAGATTTTGCCGGCATTGGTTAAAATAGCTGCTTCGTTAAATTGTAAGAAGGCATCTAATTTTTTCACCCAGTCTTTCATATACATAGCAACGCCTTTTATTGCCTGGTTCTCGGCAAAGTCAAGGTACATACTTACTAACCTATTCAATCCATCCAGTTCTTTTTTATCTAAATAATTTTTGGCAATGCTCACATCCACTTTTCTTATTTTACCTGCAGGTGCATTTTTCCATACAGTCAGCCCCATATTTGTTTTTGCAGCATCAGCCCTTGCAACAATAATTTCTGCGGCTGTGTGGTTGGTGATTGCCCAGTGCAGTTTGTTTTGTACTGTAGCAAAAAATGTTTTGGTAACCTCACTATCCTTTTCGTAGTCGGCGCTGCATTGGGCGTAGATGTCTGTAATTTTTTGATAGAACCTCCTTTCGCTGCTCCGTATATCCCTGATACGGGCAAGCTGTTCTTCAAAATAATCTTTGCCAAAAATATTACCCGGATTTTTCAGGCGTTCGTCATCCATGGTAAACCCTTTGATGATGTATTCCTTTAAGCGTTCGGTAGCCCAGATACGGAATGCAGTAGCCTGGCTGCTGTTGACCCGGTAGCCGATAGAGATGATGGCATCGAGATTGTAGAATTCTATCAGCCTGTTTACGGTTCTGTTTCCCTCTGTTTGAACTTGTGCAATTTTTGCACAAGTTGCTTCTTTACTTAATTCGTTCTCTTCATAGATATTTTTCAAGTGCTTTGTAATCACACTTCTTTCTGCACTAAAAAGTTCAGCAATCTTTTGTTGCCTAAGCCAGATGGTTTCATTTTGCAAAAAGATTTCCACCTTTACTTTACCATTGGGTGTGGTGTAAAGCAATATTTCGCTGAATCCTTCTTTTGGTGGTATTTGTTTTTTTGACATTGCGTTACAGTTTGTGCAGAGCAAATCTATTTATTTTTTAATGGTGATGGTGGGTTGGTGTTGGTTTTTCTTTCTTAAAATTGTAATGGCTTATTGGTTAAATCTTCAGATGCTGGAGATACTTCGACAGGCTCAGTACACACAGCATCGTCGTTCCGGGAATGCTTGGATTTTCAATGACAATACCAATATGGGCTTAAAAATTGGCTAATTTTACAACATGAAACAGAAAGGAGCAATAAAAACAGCAGCCTCATCCGGTATAAAATTAACTGTTGGCAAGAAGCCTTCAGGTAAGGTTTTGCTTCCTGAAAAATTAGCTAAAGCAAATAAGATGCTTGCTAAATTGAAAATGCCTTTACCTGCATAAATCAGGTTTTAAATATTCATTATAGAGCCACCCGATTTTTTTGATTGAGTGGCTTTTACTTTTAAATGATTGAGGTAATTTAAAACAATTAATAACCCAGATGTTGAAAAGAGCTGCATCATTTTAAACAGCCATTCGTTCAACATTCTTTCTGTTAGCATTTCTTATTTAGCAATTGGCTAAAGTTGGATTTCGCTGAAAGAGGATTTTTTATTGAATAACTTTTTTGATGGCATACCAACAAGGGCGAAAAAAGTTTAAAGAGAAAATTGCTGAGGCTTACTGGTGAAAGCTTCGGATGCTGGTGATACTTCGACAGGCTCAGTACACACAGCATCGGCGTGTCCAGATAGAATAACTTTTTTGATGGCATACCAACAAGGTAGAAGGTAAAAAATTGCTGATTATATCTTTGTCCCAGTAATTTATTTTCTAGCAAAGTTAAATTTACTTCCCACTAAATAAAACTGAGCCCATATTTACAGCATTGTATGGAGATTAAGTGCGGAGGATGGTTCGTGTGCCAAGAACCAAGGCGGAGGTCGTTAACGGCTTTTACAATACGGTTGAAATGAGGAGGGGAAATTTTTTCCAGTTGCTTTTGGGCGTAGCGGTCAATTACAAGCTGGTACATTATTTTTTGCGTTTGGCTTTCAATTCTTTTACTGCCTGTGCAAACGGAATAAAATCCTGCCTGCGTTTCATGGCTTTGTCATAAGCTTTGATGTCTTCCATTTCTTCTGCCAGCTCCAGCAGTTTTTTATACTGGCTCATTGGAATTTGAACAGCCACCGCCTTGCCTTTTTTATCAGTTACTATTTGTTCTGTAATGCTCATAATAAATTGTTGATGATCAAATTTACTAAAAACAGAATCTGTCAGCAAATGAAATGTTCCACAAAGTGCCGGTGTGATGAATTGTGTCCCCACTGAGGGCACAAATAAAGTTCACCAGTATGATTAAACAATGACAATAAAATAAACATGTTGCTCAACCCCAAAAACAGGCATGTTTATCTTCTGCAACTATTTGTACAAATTCATTGATGGTTTTTACCGTTGGCTCAGGCGGATAAGGATGCCATTTAAGATCGGCACGTTTCCAGAATACTTTCCAGTGGTTGCTTGATTTTACAAAAGTTGCTTTGGCAATATCAGATTCCTGCATTTCATCGGGCTTGTTCCATACCGGCCTCAGCTCATAAATAATCACACTTTGATTATCTGTTTTATGACAAATATCCACTTGGTGCCGGATGTTTTCTGGTGGTCTTATTTTTTCTATGAAGTTTTCTAATACTTCTATGATTTCGAGTGACTGGAGGACGTCTATTGGCATGGAGTGATAGATTTAAATTGGCAACTGTTATAGGTTACATATATAATCAGCCATCATTTTTTATTTTCCTTTTTACCAGTTCTTCCAGCTCTTCATATTTCACTTCATACTCTTTCAAAAATTGCAAAGCTTCAAGAATATTAGTTTCCATTTTGCGTTTTGCAATTTCGATTGTGGCGATAAGGCCTGACTTTTCAATTTCTGTTTCGCTTTTATTTAGCCAATAGCGCAAGACAGAAATACGGTTGAGATTACCGGGCAAAACATTTTCCGGATTTGTAAAAACAAGCTCCACTTTTATTGCAGGGGAACTGTAAATGGATGCATCACATGCAAGTTCGCCGGGGCAAAAGACAAATTTTTTATATGCAGATAGACTCCCGGTAAGATAACCCTTCAATAATGAGACCGGCAGGGATATATCAGCTTCTCCCTCAGTACGGGCCGGTATTCTTTTTGTGATACCCTGCTTCGTTAACTCAATAGCACGGTTTAATACTCTTATTTGTATCATTGTTGTTTTAGAAAACCTCCCGGTTAAACGGGCAATAGCAATTAAATTCCTGGTTACTTCTTTTACGTCTATGGTAAAGGAAACATAAATATTATTGGACATAGCTACAGTTTTTTAGAGTGTGAATTAAGGTGTCATTTTTAAGTAGATGAAAAGCCTTCCCCAGTTCCGCTGATAACAAAAATTTGGTGACCATCTTTATTTATCCATAACATTTTGGGATGACAAGGTTTTGCCAAATCAACACACTGCTCATAAAACAACAGGATATTTTTTCCTTCTGTATATTCAGTAAACGTCATTGACTCTTTATCACATTTATGGCAACATACTATAATTTCAGTCCAGTGAATTTCGGTTCGGTTAATGCATTGATCACAGTCTTGTTTATCAGCAGGCAGGTGTGCACATTGCCCATGCAAAGGGATCTCTTCATCCGCATCACCCAGGTCGTGGCGGTAAATTATTCCTGAATCAAAATGTTTATTGTGGGCACTTTCGCATTTTGTGCAAGTTTCGTCTTTTGTCAGATCCAGCCACTCCTGATTGGAATAAATATCTGTTCTATAGCCACAGCAGTAGCAGGTGAAGATGGCGGACTTACAATAGAAATTTTTGGAAGGGTACATGTAACTTGTAATTATAAAGTACTGAAAATTTGCAGAAAGTGGTTTGTTGGTGTCAATCAAATATTTTTTTAATTTTCAAGCAACTCAGAAATTCTGTGAGGCAGTTCCTGAACTTCTTCATTTTTACCATTCATCATAGTAATAATTGTGAAAGCTTCTCCTGAGTCCAAAGTAAATTGTACAAACTTTTGAATATTATTACTGATCAAATAAATTTTGTTATTTGTAAAACGTTGAGTCAACACTATAGAATGCTTTATCATGATTTTAAATTTAAGTAGTGTAAAATAAGATATATTTAGCCAGTAATCATTTTAATGAGTTACTTCTTTTTTATAATATAAGAGGCTTGGTAACATTATCTATATAAAAGATAAGAGTTGGTTAGATAAAGAAATAAGTTTTTAAACTTTTAAAAGACAATATGCTAAATTTCAAGCCAATTAATATTGAAAGTGATGATATAATAATTCATCCACTTCGTACAATAGACATGTTAAGAATAGGAAGTATTGAAAACGATATTTTTGAAATTCTCAGTAATGATGAGAATATTGAATTTATTCCTCGAAGACGAATAAAAGATTTGGAGGATGCGTCTAATAAAGTTTTTGGAATCATATTGGGGTATCAAAAAAATTTAAGTTATACTCATTTTATTACTAACAAAATTACCAATAAAGTCATTGGAATAATTGATATAATTTCTCCTGACTATGCTAAAAAAATGTATAGCTTAAATAAGTATGATTGGATAATTGAATATGTTTTGCACAAAGATTATTGGGGTCAAGGAATAATGACAGGTATAATTGCGGCTATTTGTCAAAGATTACGTGATCAAGGCATTAATACTATCGCAGCAGTATGCGATAAAAATAATATAAGCTCAATTAGATTGTTAGAAAAGATAGGATTTCAAAAAATGAAACCATTTGATATCAACCAAGACTATTATGAACTGAAGCTTAACTAATGCGAAAAAATCTATGCGAAAAATTAATGAGGAATTAAGAGTATTAGTTCAGGAAATCAAAATATAATCGGATAATAAATTTAAATGAAAAAATCAATTAAAGATATATTAGAAGACACTTTCTCTGATAAAACTAAGTGGGACTATTATTGCATTAACACAATGGTAAATCCATTTGAGTCAATTGAAAAAAGTAAAGAATTTATTAAAAATTTTATTACCCGATCTGGAAAAGCAGAAACTAAGTATCCCCTCCACCCACCCCATCTTGCCTACAAGAAAATAGCAAAGCATCTTTGCTGATATGGAATCTAAAGATATCAGCCAGTCACAAATAATGCAG
>JAYVLZ010000129.1:0-20274 GCA_043759175.1 Chitinophagaceae bacterium
CTCATTATTCTCCTCATTCACCTCCTCATTATTCTCCTCATTCACCTCCTCATTATTCTCCTCATTCACCTCCGCACTATTCTCCTCATTAATCTTCTCCATTTCCTCTCCCCTGCGGGGAGAGATAGAGAGGGGAAATTCTATCTCCGCCCCCACACTTTTCCCGATCCAGTTTTTCTGCATCTCTTTCATGCTGTCGCTAAACTCAATTTTTTCCAGGCCTTCCAGCAAACGGTCTGCATAATCAGTAATGCGTAGATACCATTGCCGCATTTTTTTCTTCACCACGGGGTAGCCACCTCTTTCACTTACGCCATTCACCACTTCATCATTTGCCAGCACAGTGCCCAAAGCCTCACACCAGTTTACTTCACCATACTTGCTGAAAGCCAGCCGGCGGTTCATTAAAATTTCTTCCTGCTGTTGTTTGGTAAATCCGTTCCATTCATCTGCAGTAAAAGGTTGAAGGTTAGAGGTGGAAGGTTGAAGGCCTGCCTGTCCGGTAGGCAGGTTGCCTTCACTTTCAAACCGCTTAATTAATTCAATAATTGGTTTTGCTTTATTCGCATTGGTATCGTAATAGCTGTTGAAGAGTTGTAAAAAGATCCACTGTGTCCATTTATAATAAGAGGGGTCACTGGTTCTCACTTCCCTGTCCCAATCGTAACAAAAGCCAATCTTATCCAGCTGTGCCTTAAAGGTGTCAATATTTTTTTTAGTGGTTTCTGCAGGGTGTTGTCCGGTTTCAATGGCGTACTGTTCTGCAGGCAAACCAGAACTGTCGAAGCCCATTGGGTGCAGTACATTAAACCCTTTTAATCTTTTATAACGGCTGTAAATATCCGAAGCAATATAGCCCAGCGGATGCCCCACATGCAGCCCTGCACCACTGGGATAAGGGAACATATCCAGCACATAATATTTGGGTTTGTCAGATAGATTAGAAACTTTGTAAATGTTTTTACGCTTCCATTCATCCTGCCATTTTTTTTCAATCCCATCCGGGCCATTAAACTTGTATTCCATTTTATTTTTTCTTTTTTGAGCCGAGCAATGGTACTGATATCATCATTGTTGCGTCGCACACTTTTACTTTTATATCTTTATTGAGCAACAATTCCAGCAGTATTACAATTCCGGTAATTCTTTTTGCTGTGAAAGAAAAGTTATTTCAGCGCTGCCAGCTTTGTTTTTACGAATGTAAAAATCTATTTTGCAGCAGCACTTTTTGTAAGCGGCAAAAGTAATGCAAAGCAGCTAAAAACCTTTACTTTTGCGGTAAAATGAAATCGTCTGAACGGGGATTTAGAAGGATTTGTTGGATTAAAAGGATTTGCTCAGTTTGAGTGCTTTTCAATCCTGTTAATCTTTTTAATCCACCAAAATCATCGTTCATACCAAACAATCATTAAAGTAAACCAAACCCAGTATGTCCCAATTCGGAAAATCATCTGCAAAGCGTAGTAAACCCTCTTATGGAATGGCCATCATTGGTGTGGCATTGGTTTTATTTCTATTCGGTATTGTAGGCTGGCTGTTTTTAAACCTTAAAAAGTCTGGTGAAATGTTCCGGGAAAATATCCAGGTACATGCCTGGATAGCGCCAACAGCCAAGAAACCTCAGATTGATTCCTTACAACGATACATTACCAGCCTGCCTTATGTAAGAGCAGCAGAATATGTTACCAGGGAAAAAGCAGTAGAAAAATGGAATGCTGAAAATGACAGTTCGTGGAAAAAATTTATTACTAATAATCCGCTGCCTGAGAGCATCGACTTTTATGTAAAAGCTGACTATATGAATAAAGACAGCCTGGCGCTGCTCAGCAATTTTCTCGATTCTAATTATGCAGGCATTATGTCTGAATTTCAGTACCCAAGAGAAACAGTTGGGTATGTAAGTTCTTACACTAAATATATCGCTGCAAGCATTTTAGTATTTGCCATTATTCTTTCCGTTATTGTTATTATTTCCATCGATAACACCATCCGGCTGGCGATGTACAGCAACCGGTTTTTAATAAAGACCATGCAAATGGTGGGTGCCACCAGAAGTTTTATTACCCAGCCACTGGACGGGAGGGCCATTATCAATGGTTTAATTGCAGCGGTACTGGCAATAGTGGCAGTGTTTGCTTTTATATTGCTGGTGGAAAAATTTGTACCGTGGCTGCGCCTGCTGAGAGACGGCTACAATATGGCGATGATTATTGGAGGTATACTGGTGCTGGGTGTTATCATTTCTTTGCTGAGTACACACCGCTCTGTAATAAAATATCTCCAGATGAAACTGGATGACCTGTATTAACAATGGCTTAGCCAGCAGTTTAAAAATATTTAGTTTATTTGCACAAAAATTTCACACAATGAGTATCGATAAAAAACAGCAGCCTGCAGTAAACCCTTTATTTAGCAAAGAAAATTACAGGTGGATGCTGGCAGGCCTGGTGGTAATGGCGCTGGGTTTCTTTTTAATGGCTGGTGGTAAAAGTGCCGACCCAACAAAGTTCAATGATAACGAAGTGTACAGCACTACCCGTATAACCATTGCACCCATCCTGATTATGGCTGGTTTTATTATAGAGATCTTTGCAATTATGCGAAAGCCTAAGAGTAAGTAGCTGATGATTTTTTTGTAATTTTATTTACAAGCGTTTTTTTATGATAGCTGAAAAAGAACCTACAAAGTTTACTGCCCTGCAATTAGAATTACTAAAATTGTATTCTATGGAACTGCCTGAGCAGGAACTGCTGGAAATAAAAGACCTGCTTGGAAAACATTTTTTGAACAGGGTTTCCCAGGCTGCTACCAATGCAGCTTTACAACAAAACTATACTCAGCAGGATTATAACAATTGGCTAAACGATCCAAAACAATAAGATGAATGTTGTTTTAGATACCAATGTATTCTTAGTAATTCTTCCTGAAAATTCAATTTATCATCCTGTTTATTACGCCCTTTATGAGGGGAAATACAATCTGATACTAAGCCATCAAATATTGCTTGAATATGAAGAGCAGTTTTCCCTTCGCTATAAAACTCCCATAGCTGCAAAAATTATTGAAGGTTTGGTTAACAATAATAATTTTATTTTTTGTGATCCCCGTTTCTTGTTCAACTTAATTTACCAAGATCCGGACGATAGTAAATTTGTTGATTGCGCTGTCGCCGGCAACGCAGATTATATTGTAACAAATGATCTGCATTATGATATTTTAAAATCAATAGTTTTTACTTCCATCAATTGCTTTACATTACAGGAGTTTCAGAAAATTTAATATCCTGATATTTTATAATCATTATTTTCCTGGTACGAATATGAATATTTTTCAGGCTATTATCATCGCCATTATAGAAGGGCTTACAGAATTTCTGCCCATTTCCTCCACTGCCCACATGAAGTATGCTCATCCATTGCTGGGTATTACCGCTACTCCTTTTAATGATATGTTTGAAGTGGTAATTCAGTTAGCCGCAATTTTAGCGGTGGTATTTATTTACTGGAAAAAATTCTTCGACTTTAAAAAAATTAATTTTTACATTAAACTCATCATTGCAGTAATACCATCATTAATAGCTGGTTTATTATTGAAAAAATATATTGATGAAGCATTGGGCAGTCTCAGCTTTATTGCATGGGTGATGGTTTGCGGTGGCGTAGTATTACTATTTATTGATAAAATTTTTGATCATCCTTCTATTGATTCAGAAGATACTGTAAGTAAAAAAACTGCTTTTGCAATTGGTTGCGGACAGGTGCTGGCTATTATATTTCCCGGGTTGAGCAGGAGTGCTGCCACTATCATAACCGGTATGAGCCAGAAGCTTAGCCGCCATGAGGCTGCTGAGTTTTCTTTTTTTCTTGCAGTACCCACCATGTTTGCGGCATCGGCCAAAAGCTTTTTTGATACTTATAATGATCACCCGGAAGTGCTGGACAAATCAAACCTGCATATATTATTAATTGGCAGTGGTGTTGCTTTTATTGTATCGGTTATCGCCATCAAATTTTTTATCGGCTTCTTAAAAAAGCATGGCTTCAGGGTTTGGGGGTTTTACCGCATTATTGCCGGCATTATCATGCTGCTGCTAATTTGGCGGGGGGTAATTCATCAATAATTGCTGCTGATGATTATTAAATTAATTTTCATTAGAATTGTTAAGGGAGGGTTGCCAACCTTTTGCCAGCTGTAATTATTTGAATATCCCTTGCAAAGTTTGGAAACCCTTTGAAATATTATTTTCATTAATTTCAGCAACCCTTAAAACCAGATTTAGCAACCAAAATCATTTCTTGTAATGCAGACTGCTTCCAAAAAAGTAATTAACGGCTGGGCCATGTACGACTGGGCCAACTCGGTTTATAATTTGGTAATTACCACCACTTTTTTTCCGGCGTATTATGCGGCTGTTACGGGGACGCAGAATGAAGCTTTTAAAAATGGAGTTCCATTTCTTGGCCGAACTTTTGTAAACACAGAACTAAAAGATTATGTGTTGGCTGTTGGTTTTTTGTTAATAGCTTCCCTTTCTCCCATCCTTTCTTCCATTGCAGATTATAAAGGGAATAAGAAAAACTTTATGCGGTTCTTTTGCTACATGGGTGCTGCAAGCTGTTCCTTACTTTATTTCTTTGATAAAAGTCATGTTACTCTGGGGTTGATGTGTTTCATGTTTGCAGGTATCGGTTTTTACGGAAGCCAGGTTTTTTATAATTCTTATTTACCGGAGATAGCTGCGGAAAAAGATATGGACAGGGTGAGTGCAAAAGGATACAGCATGGGTTATATCGGCAGTGTGCTGATGCAGTTATTAGGTTTTGCTTTGGTGATGCTGATGAAAGATAAAGGTCTTGCACTAACAATCACTTTTTTACTGGTGGGTATCTGGTGGGTAAGCTTTGCACAGATCACTTTTAACAGGCTTCCTATTAGCTCTAGGAGCGAACGAAAAGCAAAAAAGCATGTGCTGGTAAATGGCTTTCATGAATTGAAAATTGTTTGGCAACAGGTAATAAAAATGCCCGTGCTAAAGCGTTTTTTATCTGCTTTCTTTTTTTACAGCATGGGTGTGCAAACAGTAATGCTGGTAGCCATTGATTTTGGCATTAAAGAATTAAAACTGGAAGATCAGAAATTAATTATTACAGCTGTAATAATACAACTGGTGGCCATTGCAGGTGCTGTGGCCATATCTAAATTGTCTGCAAAATATGGTAATATAAGAGTGCTGATATTTACCGTTTTGCTATGGATCGGGGTTTGTATAGCCGGTTATTTTATTACCACCGAAATGCATTTTTATATCATCGCATCTTTAGTGGGTCTGGTGATGGGAGGCATACAATCACTCAGTCGTTCTACTTATTCTAAGCTGATGCCGGAAACAAAAGACACGGCATCTTTTTTCAGTTTTTACGATGTAACTGAAAAGCTGGCCATTGTGATTGGATTGTTCAGTTTTGGTTTTATAGAGGGAATTACACACAGCATGCGTAATTCTTTACTGGCATTAATATTGTTTTTTGTGATGGGATTATTAATGCTGTTGGCCACGGCGGCGGCGCAGAGGAAAAAAGTGTAACACATGCTGTATTGCAAATCATATTAATTTTTATTTTGTAATTTTAAGACATGGCAACATTAACAGTAAAACCAAGAAATAAAAAAGAACTGGAGCAGGTTACTGCTTATCTTAAAAGATATAATATTCCCGTATCAGTAAAGGATAAAAAGGCTGCTGCTAAAAAAAAGGCCAAAGAAAAATTCCTGAACAGTCTTGAAGGGAGACTGAATGAGGTAAAACTGTACATGGAAGGGAAAATAAAATTGAAATCATGGGATGAATTAAAAAACGAATTGTAAACATTCTCATCATGCCTTTTGATATTATTCCTGTAAAATCATTTCTGAACGACTTAAAATCTCTCTCTAAAAAATATCCCTCATTGAAAGATGATATTGACAGCGTAGTAGGTGAATTGAAATCTAATCCGAAAATTGGTGAACCATTAGGCAAGGATTGTTATAAAATCAATACTCCGGTAAAAATTTAAGCCCTTAACCTGCCGAAGCACAGGCATTGGTTATAGATGCGTTTTATTTTTCTGCAACTCATGTCTAAAGCCAAGTTTGAAAAAATTCTTTTGGTGATTAACTGGTTCATGTATTTCATTTTAATATCGGCCATAGAAAAACTTCCTCTTTGTTCTGCTGGCACTGACAGGTGATAGGCAGCCTTGGCAATGGACACAGTTGTCATAGCAATATTAAAATGCGTGTGCAGTTTTTGTTTGTCCCTTGCCATGCAATCTTCAAGGCCGGTGTGTTGTTTGGCATCCCGTATCAAAAACTCCACTTGAAAGCGAAGGCCATAATATTTGCACATCGTCATTGCTGCCATCGCTATATCGGTGCAAATAATGATTTCAGGTTTTTGTTTTTCACCATAATAAATAAAGGCGGCAAGCACGGTGCGTTTCAGCAACACACAATAAACAACACCGGCATATACTTTCATGTGTTCATCGCTATAGCAGCACGGCAGCCTGCGCTTGTCTATATTTTTGATGTCAATTTTTCCATCATACAATTTTTTTCTTCCCCTGCCTGTTTTTTGTTTGCCTTTAAAAATATACATCAGGTTGGCATCGCTACGGGCTTTGGTAACAATGTGCAGGCATTGTTTGAGCAGGGGATTGATGAATTCTTTTTTCATGAAGTAGCCGTCCACTGCAAGATAGCGGGTGACAGAGCGTATGTCGCTGATATGCTTTTCAATCACTTCCACATAATGGTTCACCAGTGTCTTGCCTTTTTCTTTTAGTTCCTTAGGCGATGGCGTTTGCACCGCTTCTCCATGCATCGCTGTGCCGACAGCAACATCTGCAAAAGCAAGGCAACCTATTTCTATGCCTTTCAACGCCCTTTGTCTTGTGCCGCTCCAGAACATACCGAGCCCATAAGTCTGTTTGCCGCTCTTGCTGATATAGGAAGGATCGAAGACTGCTATTACTTCTTTACCTGCATACAGCTTCAACAGTTCAAAATTAAAACCGAACCAGTCAAAGAACTTTTTGAAACCATTGCGGTAACTCTTTTCTGCCATACTGCCCCAGCGTTCCATGTTAGTGAACACATGCCGGCAGTTCATCCCCAGCCACAACTCAACAGTGTGGATAATAAATTTTGAAACTGGTTTGGTTACTCCTGTAACTTTACCAAGGGTTGCTTCTACAACCTTTAAGGCATTAGACTTAGTTTTTAGCATACAAAGGTCTAATGCCTTTGTTCTTTTTAACCCAATTTAATTTTCCACTTTTCCACATTTAAAAGTTACCGGAGTATTGATAAAATAAGACTGCTAATAAAATCAAAAGGTAAAGGAAAAAGTGGTGGCGGAAGACTGATTACCTGTGTGAGATTTTCTAAATCAACCGTTTTCTTATTGGCAGTATATGACAAGTCTGAATTTGAAAGTATATCGTTAAAAGAACTTGCAGACAGGCTTGCTCAAACAAAATAAAAAATATGAATCTTTACACCATCAATACCGGCTATTTTAAACTCGATGGGGGTGCCATGTTTGGTGTGGTGCCCAAAAGCATCTGGAACAAACTGAACCCTTCAGATGAAAATAATTTATGCAGCTGGGCACTGCGGTGTATGTTGATAGAAGATGAGGGCAAACTGATATTGATTGATACCGGTATGGGAGATAAACAGGATGCTAAATTTTTCGGTCATTATTATTTACATGGAAATGATACGCTGGAAAAATCCCTGGCTCAGCATGGTTTTGCAAAAGATGATATCACCGATGTTTTTTTAACACACCTGCATTTTGATCATTGCGGTGGGGCAATTTTAAAAGCTGGTGAAAAGCTGGTACCTGCATTTAAAAATGCCACTTACTGGAGTAATGAAAAGCACTGGCAATGGGCCACTGAACCAAACGACCGGGAGAAGGCAAGTTTTTTAAAAGAAAATATTTTACCCATACAGGAAAGCGGACAATTGAAATTTTTGGATGTGAGTGGTGCCCTTCGGCTTCGCTCAGGATTTTGGTCAATACTGAATGGGGTTCATCCAAATCCATCACAAATTATATCAAACCTGCATTTTATTTTTGCTAATGGCCACACAGATGCTATGATGCTGCCAGTGATAAATTACAACGGTAAAACAATTGTGTACATGGCTGATCTGCTCCCTTCTGCTGCACATATACCGCTTCCTTATGTAATGGGGTACGATATGTTTCCGCTCACTACCTTAAATGAAAAAAAAGTATTTTTGACTGAAGCATTGGAGAAAAACTACATCCTCTTTTTTGAGCATGATCCGGTACATGAATGCTGCACCCTGCAACAAACAGAAAAAGGAATCCGCCCAAAAGAATTTTTCAAATTGAGTGAAGTATAAATTATCTCAGGCCCATCAGGGAAGTTAATGGATAACGCAGGTTCTTGTATCCATACATATCTACCTTAATACTTCCCACAGCAATGGGGCTTTCTACTCGTAAGATCACATGATTGGGATCATCACTTACCCAGGCAGTCATTTTTTCCCCGCCTTCAAAAATGGTTCCTTTAATCAGCAGGGGTTTAAACTTAATAGCCCTGAATTTTCCATACCTGGTCTTAATGGTTTCTTTACCCAGGTAGCGGATGTACAGGTGATACACTTCGTCATCTAAAAACATGTCGAAAGGAATTTTATCCTCCGGCTTGTATTTATTAAAATTGATATTCCGGGCATAATAAATAGAACTTATTACATCCTGTATACAATTAGTGGTTTTAAAAACACCGTTGGTGCTCACAGCCGTGGCTGCACTATGATTGAATGTAACATTGTTATAAATCTTGTATCCACCTTCATCCACATTGCGGATAAATTTAATTGGCAGCATAGTAGTAGTGTCTATATAAGTTTCATAGCGGTCCCGTACTTTAAAAAAATTATCAAAGAAAGAATAGGTCTTGCCTTCTCCCACACAATGGTAAGTAGTTTTTCCATTAAACCTTTCCAGGCTGGTGGTAAAGGTAGCTTCGCCTGCGCCAATATACATTCCGATGGTATTATAAAATACCTTCATCGTAATCGTTTCGCCAGCCAGGAATGCCGTGTTCTTTATTCCACAAAATTCTGTTTCCGCCTGGTTGGTTTTAAACGATGATAAAATAAAAACAACTATTAATAAGGTAATGATTTTATTCATTTTTTTCTTTTATAATTTTTGTTCCCAGTATTAGCAAACTGCCTATAATCGCCGGTAATACCAGGTTGATCATCCAGATGCCCAAAGTTGCTGCACCCACACCTAATTCATTAACGGTATAATATTTTAATATTGCCCAGCTGGCAGTTACCCTTACCGGCAATTCTATAAATCCAATGGTTGGTGCTATAGCCATCACCAAATAAAAAACACTGATGAGCCAAAAGCAAATCAACCAGTCAATTTCCACCTGCATTACCTGCAGCAGCAATATATACTGAATCATAAACACCAGGTACCGGAAAAAAGACAATGATAAAATACGCATCAGTTGCCTGTAATCAAATTCATCCAGTACCCTGATGTGTTTTACCCCCTTATTAAATGCAGGAACTTTTTCCAGCATTCTCACTAACCAGCCAAGCCTTACATAAAACAACAACAAAAAAACGGTAATGGTTACACTCATGTAAATCATTACGTCACCCCAAAACTCCGGTAAAACAGACAAACCTCCGGCCCGGTTGTGTGAAAGATATCTTAAAAAAGCCAATCCTGCACAACCCATCAGCATAGTAACTACCAGCTGACTGATGCTTCCTGCTATGGTTAGAGAAATGGCTTTTATACGGTTGCCATCTTCTAAATTCAATATTCTGCCGCCATATTCACCCACACGGTTAGGGGTAAGCATGGTAATACTGCAGCCTGATAATACAGATTTAAAGGCACTTAAAAATGAGAATTGCTGCACATGCTGCACCAGTACCTGCCATTTTCTTGATTCAATTCCCCAGTTAACCGGCATTAGCATTACTACCAGCCAAAACTTAGGTTGTTGCCAGCTGTTGCTGATCTGCAGCCAGCGTTGGGTAAGGTCCGGTTGATTTTTTAACTGGCTGTACAGGCTCCAGGAAAGCAACAGGAATAATGCAGGGCCTAAAAAATAGTTGAGTAATATTTTGATACTTTTGTTCAAACAGGAATAATTTTTTGGTACTGGCATTTACACAACTTTCAACATCGTCCCCGCCGTGGCGAGGCTCAATTTTATTTTTTCAGCTATATTCAGCAAAACAGGCAAGCGTGTTATTATGTTTATTGAATTATTAATAATTTAGTTTGCAATCTAAACCGCTAAACATCTAAACCTTCTAAACGCAAGTATATTACCAATTAATAATAAAAATGGAGCTTAGTTTTACAATAATACTTTAAATACCTTCACCCACAAAGCACAGAAAAATTTTGCAGGCAAAACCAACCATCATTTTGGGCATTGATCCCGGCACCGTGATAATGGGCTATGGATTGATAGAAGTAACCGGCGGCAAATTAAAATTGCTGGAACTCGATGTTTTAAAACCAGGGAAAGTGGATGATACATACAAGAAGCTGCAGCTTATTTACAATACCGTCAGCGGCCTTATCATCAAATACAAACCCACCGTTTTTGCTATTGAAGCGCCATTTTTTGGCAAGAATGTGCAGAGTATGCTCAAACTGGGCAGGGCACAGGGCGTAGCCATCGCAGCAGCTATGCGGCATGGTATTGATGTAACAGAATACTCTCCTAAAAAAGTAAAACAATCGGTAACGGGTAATGGTAATGCCAGCAAAGAGCAGGTATTAAAAATGCTGCAGACCATTCTCAACTTTAAAGACGATCCCAAATATTTTGATGCCTCTGATGCTTTGGCAGTGGCGGTGTGTCACCATTTGCAATCGAACTCCGTATTGAAAACACCTGGCAACAAAGCAAAAGGCTGGTCAGATTTTATAAATAATAACCCAGGCAGAATAAAAAAGAAATAAATTTTTCGGGGTACAGCATGGTACAATCTTATCAGGCAAGTTGGTACAGGACAAATACATTGACTTGCTTTTCATTTATCTTTTATATTTTGTGCTGAAATGATTTTACTTTTCAGTCAAAATAATTCTCCACGTCTTCAGTACTCCTGTTCTTTTATTTTTAAAGAACTGATGGGTGTGGAATACTGCATCACAAACAATGTGGATGAGTTTAAAATTTTTGATGCTGTTAAGATCAATTACAGTAATAATAAAATAGCAGATAGTGAATTGATGGTGTTCAACTATGGATTGTTGTTTGAAAATGGTATCCGCTTACAGAATACTCAATGTTTTGAACACAACGGGTACAAAACATTTTTTAAAGGAGCTGATGAAGATTTTCCTTTTGATATTTTTTCGGCTGCTTTTTTCTTACTCAGCCGCTACGAAGAATACCTGCCACATGAAAAGGACATGTATGGCAGATATGATCATGAAAATTCATTGGCCTTTAAAGAAAACTTTTTACATCTGCCACTAATTAATATTTGGGTAAACGATTTTGTTAAATCAATACAAAATAAATTTTCACCATTTACCATTCACCATTCACCATTCAACTTTCTTCCTACCTACGACATTGACATTGCCTACACTTACAAACAAAAAGGTTTACTCAGGAATACTGGAGGCTTTTTAAAATCACCATCGCTTGAAAGAATAAAAGTTTTAACAGGCTTACAAAAAGATCTTTTTGATTCTTATGATTGGCTGGACGAATTACATCAGCGATACAAACTGCAACCCATTTATTTTTTTCTGCTGGCGCAAAAAAATAGTTTGTATGATAAAAATATTTTGCCTCATAATAACGCATTGAAGCGATTGATAAAAAAGCATGCTGCAAAATATTCAACCGGCATTCACCCAAGCTGGCAAAGCGGCGATAATTTTTTATTGATGAAACAAGAAAAGAAATTGCTGCAGGAAATTATTGAGCAACCGGTAACTCATTCCAGGCAACATTATATCCGCTTCAGTTTGCCGCATGGTTACCGCAGGTTAATGGAGGCAGGTATTACAGATGATTATTCCATGGGCTATGGCAGCATCAACGGCTTCAGGGCATCAGTGGCTGCTTCATTTTATTGGTATGATCTTGAAACTGAAAAACAAACCAGCCTGCGGATACATCCGTTTTGTTTTATGGAGGCTAACTCTTTTTATGAACAACATTTTTCTCCACAAGAAGCTTATGAAGAGTTGATGCATTATTATAAAGTATGCAAAGAGGTGAATGGCACACTCACTACCATCTGGCACAATAATTTTTTTGGAACAGACAAACAATTTGCAGGATGGAAAGAGGTGTATGAAAAATTTACTGCTCAGGTTCAATAATGGTTACTTCTTTATTTTTCTTCATGCTGTAGTTTACTAAAAATACACCCAATAAAGTAACAATAGCTCCCCAGAGAATATTCATGTTTAATTTTTCATTCAGCAGTAAACCTGCAACAAGCATGGCAACAAGCGGATTAAAATAAGCATGCAAAGAAAATAATGCTGCCGGTAATTTTTTTACTGAATATACAAATGCTGCAAAACCAATTAGAGAACCAACAACTACAAGGTAAGCAATCGCCATCCACGCTTTAAAGGGAATGTCCTGAACAGGAATATTTGTCTTTGAAACTACTGCCATAAAATATAAAATACCTGAACTCAGCAGCATTTGCCAGCCTGTAGCATAATATGGATCTATCTTAATTTTATTCCTGGAAATAATAATGGAGCCTGCACTCCAGCATAACATGCCGCTAACAGAAAGCAGTACCCCAAATAAAAAACCCGGAGGCCTGTTGTGAAATGCGTTTTCATAAAATACAATACCAATGCCACCAATGCCCAACAGCAAACCAACAAACGTAAGCGATGAAACATCTTTGTTCTTAAAAAAAATCATTTCGGTCAAAACCACACTCAATGGATACAAGGCGCCGATGAGAGAACTTAACCCGGTTGGAATATATTTAAGGCTCCAGGTGCTTAGCCCGTTATTACCAACAAACAGCAGCAGGGAAAGTACCAGCAGTAATGCAAACTCCTTAGCGGTTGGGAGGGTAAGTTTTTTATACAAAACAAAAAACAAAATAAAACATATTCCTCCCAGGAACTGCCTGATAGCAGCCATTTGAAAAGCCGGCATTTGTGATACGCCAATCTTGCTTGACACCCAGGTAGTGCCCCAGAGAACACTGGTAGCAACAAGTGCTATATAGCCGCCGGTTCTATTATTTTGATTACTCAATGGTTAAATTGCTGTATTGTTTCATGGTGAGTCACCCCCAAAAGGGTGGCTCACCAAGTGAACTGTTGTTAGTGTTTAAAATGCCGAAGCCCGGTGATCACCATGGCCAGGTTATAGTCTTTGCAATATTGTATAGAATCATTATCACGAATAGAACCTCCCGGCTGAATAAAAGATGTAATGCCTGCTGCATGTGCAATCTTTACACAATCATCAAAAGGGAAAAATGCATCGCTTGCCAATACTGCTCCGGTCAGATCAAAATTAAACTGCTTTGCTTTTTCAATGGAATGACGGAGTGAATCAACCCTTGAAGTTTGTCCGCAGCCTTTACCAATGAGTTGTTTATTTTTTACCAACGCAATAGAATTGCTTTTTAAATGTTTGCACACAATGTTTGCAAAAGTTAGATCTTCTTTTTCTGCAGCAGTGGTTTCTCTGCCACCGGTTTCTTTCCATTCTGTATAATTACCCACATCATTTTGTTGTGTAAGCAATCCGTTCAATACACTTTTATATTGGGAAGCAGGAGCCACATAAGCGGCATTCATTTGCAGCAGTATCCTGTTCTTTTTTGATTTTAAAACAGTGAGTGCATCTTCATCAAAAGATGGAGCGATGAGTACTTCAAAAAATATTTCGCTGATGGCATTGGCTGTTGTCTTGTCTATTGTTTTATTGCTAATCAATACACCACCAAATGCACTTTCCGGATCGCCTGCTAAAGCAAAGTTCCATGCTTCTTTTACTATAGGTCTTACAGCTGTGCCGCATACATTGGTATGTTTGATGATAGCAAATACAGCATTGGTTTCCTCCCTAAATTCTGTGATAATTTGTATCGCTGCATCTACATCAACCAAATTATTATAGGATAATTCTTTGCCATGCAATTTGTCAAACACCTCTTCCTGGTTACCATAAAAAATTCCCTGCTGATGAGGGTTTTCGCCATAACGCAGTACACTCTTTTCTTTATTAAAAGGATTGACAAATGCAGTTTGATTAAAATAGTTTGAGATGGCCAAATCATAACCAGTACATACATCAAATGCTTTGACAGCAAATGTTCTTCTCTGTTCCAGGGATGTTTCTCCCTGTTGATCTTTTAAAATTTGTTCCAGCAATGCATAATCTTTTTTAGCAGCCACCACTATCACATCTTTGTGATTTTTTGCAGCACCACGTATCATACTTGGTCCGCCAATATCTATCTTTTCGATAATTAATTTTTCATCATTGGTAGATGCAACTGTTTCCTCAAAAGGATAGAGGTCAACAATCACTAAATCTATTTCAGGAATGTTGTATTGTTTCATCTCTGCCAAATGCTGTGCATCATCCCGTTTTCCTAAAATACCTCCAAAAACAGACGGGTGCAATGTCTTAACCCTGCCGCCTAAAATAGAAGGGTAAGATGTTAAGGATTCCACCGGAACGCAGGGCACCTGTAATTCTTCAATAAATTTTTGTGTACCACCAGTAGAATAAATGGTAACATCTAACTGGTGCAATTGCTGAATAATATTTTCTAAACCATCCTTGTAAAAAACAGAGATGAGTGCTGATTTGATTTTTTTGTTCATGTACTGATGCTGCCCGGGCGGCAGTATTTTAATGTTATAAAATAAAATGAAGGCTATTCAACATCCAGAACAAAAGCGCCCTGTTCAGGTATTGAATGGTGGCGCAAATTTAGCTTATCACAGTCTTCTTTCCATTTGTCAATTTTCCACAAACTATTAGACGCATCAAAAATAATTTGGCTGCAATTGAAAACTGCTGCCAGGTCCTGCATATACAATTTTGGGCTTTTGGACACCACAATAATATCTACATTAATTTTTTGTATCAGGGGTTCAAATGACAAAGGTTGATCGATCAGTAAAATCTTTTTATTTCCAAATTGCAAAAATTTTCCGGAATGAAAAACTCCGGCTAACGAGTCTGTTCTTTTGTTTAATTGCAATGAGATCCTGCCCGGTTTAAGGTGAAAATTTTGCAGCAGCCCGTCTTCTAACAAAACACTATCCCCGATAAACTGGTAATTATTTCCATCCACCAAATCAATGGCCCGGTGCTGCGGCACATTATAGACAATTATTTTTTGCTGGCTCTTTACTTTCCAGCTGATGATGCCATGAGCAAAAACAAAACCTGATAGACAAATTAGTGAAAACTGGAGCAGCTTACTATTTTTATTCAGCAGCCAGCCGGCAATAAAGATCACTACCGCATACAGCAGCCAGGTACTAAACACATTTGCAGGAATTTTATCCCATACAGCAAATGGCAATTCATTTATTTTGATAATAATGTTGTTCATCAGCCAAACCAATGCTGCGGTAATCTTTCCGAGGTACAAACCAACAAATGGAACCCACGAAAATGCCACCAGAAATATTTCTGCATACAAAATGATAGTGGATAGCGGCACCGCAATCAGGTTAGTGATAAGAAATAACAATGGAAACTGGTGGAAATAATAAATACAAACCGGGAAGGTGAGGATTTGTACGGCGGTAGTAACTGCTATCATTTTCCAAACATAATCTACTTGTTTATTTTTAATGTAAATAAGATTATAAATGGGCTTTTTAAAAATTACAATACCCACCACGGCGAGGTAACTTAACTGGAATCCCACGTCCCACATATAATAAGGGTTATAACAAAGCATTACAAAGGCAGAGGCCGCCAGGGAATTGAAAATAGAAGATTCTTTAAAAAATGTTTTACCTACAGTAATAAAAGAAAACATCACTGCAGAGCGAAGCACTGATGCTGAACCGCCGGTAAGTAAAGAAAATAACCAAAGACAGGTAAGTATCAATACTACCTGCAGCCATTTTGATTTGTTGATGCCGGGAATTTTTGAAAATAAAAATACCAGCATCAGGTAGATCAGTCCGAGATGCATACCAGAAATGGCAATGATGTGCACCACGCCAGTATTACTATAAGCCTGCACCAGGTCTTTATCTAAATCATTTGTGTAGCCGATCAGTAACGCCTCTGCAATACCTAATTCATCTTTACTGCTGCTTACATTTTTTTGTAATACAGTTAAAATATTTTCTCTTGCAGTAAATATGAATTGTTGAAACCGGTTTATATTTTTATCATCCAGTTTTACCCAATCTTTTTCTTTTAAAAACACATTGTGAAAGGTTTGCTGAAAAGAAGCATAGCGCTGGTAATTAAAAGCACCTGGATTACCACTGTTTTTGATTGCCTGTAATTTTTTATTGATGATGATTTGGTCGCCATAGTGCAGTTGGTTTACGGAGCTGTCTTTTGAAAAGTAAAGCAGCAATTTCCCTTTGCATGCAATGGCATTATTATTTGTTACCACTGCTTCCACCATTGCATCGGCCTTGTACGATTTTGTTTTTTCCACCACCGGTTCATTGATGGTAGCGATGATGTAACTGCTGTCTGAATAAAAATTGCCATACCAGTTTTCGTTGTGCCGTATATCTTTTTGCCAGCTTAACAATGCACCGGCACTCAGCCATAATAAATTGATGATAATCCCCCGTATTGGAAATACTTTAAATTTTACAACATCCGGCAGCAAAGAAAACAACAGCAAAGCAATGGTGAAACAGATAACGCCAATCAAGATTGGTAACAATGGAATTTGCAAATACCATTGCAGCAATATACCAGCAATGAGTGGTGGTAATATCCGAAGAAAGGGAGCAGATTTCCAGATGGGTATATCAGGGTGCTTTGACATGACATCAAATTAAGAAAAAATCTTAATAGTTTCAGGTCTTCTGCTAAGCTTCTCAGCCAAAAATTGCAATATCTTTGTTTTAACATGAACCAATATTTTAAATTTATCGATACTAAGAAGTTAGATGAGAAATTAACCTCTGATGAATTTCCGTTTAGCCAGTATCTTTTTTGGGATACGCCTGTTGGCAATATCGATATTAAGAAAAACAAACGGTATGTTGTTGAAAGGGTACTAACCCGGGGGTTCCTGCAGGATTTTTACCTGCTCACAAAAATGTATAATACAGAAGAAATAAAAGATGCTTTGAGAAAAAGCAAAGAACTGGACCCTAAAACAGTTAATTTTTGCAGCCATTATTTTAATCTTCCAAAATGTGAAATGCATGTTTCATCTTTTTACAGTTGAAGAAGAAACATATAATCTCTCTTAAAGATTTATTTGAAAACACCTATGGACTTATGATGGATGAGATTATTTAAGCATACTTAAATCAAATTCAAAACCCGGCAATATATTTTCACCAGACAATTTTTTATCAAAGCCTTGTATAATTTCTATGCTGCCGTTGCTGCGGTAAATATGAGCTTCTTGTTTTTCAGGGATGATTAACCAGGCAAGTTCACAGCCATTTTCAATCCACTTGAGCATTTTATTTTTAAGATAACGCAGACTGTCAGACTTACTTTTTAATTCAACTACAAAATTTGGGCAGATATGACTGTGTTTCTGTCTTTCTTCTTTGGGAATTGCATTCCATTTGGCTAAAGGCATCCAGCTTGCATCCGGAGAACGGACAGAATTATCAGGAAGTGTATAGCCTGTGGATGAATCAAAGCATTCTCCGGTTTGTTTAATAATATTCCACGCAAACAGGTATCCAAAAATTTTTCCATTCTGATTTCCGCCTTCTACATTTACTGGTGCCATAATAAAAATTTGTCCATTTTCATCCCTCTCAATTCTTAAATCCCTGTTTTGAATGCAGAAATTAAAAAACTCTTTATCAGTCATTTCATCATTCCTGTCACCCCTGACTTCAATATCAATATCGCTGTTTATAAATTTCATATACTAAATGTACAAATTTTTATTTACTCAAATGCATACTCCGCTCTTTATACAACTGCCTGAAATATGGATCTCTCAGGTCTTTGATAAAGCGGATGGCTTCACCGGTGCTCTTCATTTCTGGTCCTAATTCTTTATTAACTCCAGGGAATTTATTGAAAGAGAAAACAGGTTCTTTAATAGCAAATCCGGTAAGCTTCTTTTCAAAAGTAAAATCTTTCAATTTGTTTACACCCATCATGATCTTAGTAGCAATATTCAAATAAGGAATTTGATAAGCCTTGGCAATAAACGGTGTGGTACGGCTGGCTCTTGGGTTTGCTTCAATCACAAATACGTTACCATCTTTTATTGCAAACTGGATATTGATCAGTCCTTTGATGTTTAAAGCCCTGCCAATTTTCTCAGCATACTCTTCCATGGTATGCACTATCAATGGCGATAGATTAAATTGTGGCAACACGGCGTTACTGTCTCCACTATGGATACCTGCCGGTTCAATATGTTCCATCACACCCATCACATGAAAATCATCTCCATCAAAAATGGCATCAATCTCTGCTTCCTGGCAACGATCTAAAAAATGATCAATTAAAATTTTATTACCGGGCAAATGCTTGATCAAACTCAATATACCTTTTTCAAGGTCTTCATCATTGATAACAATCCGCATTCTTTGTCCGCCCAAAACATAACTGGGTCTTATTAAAACCGGGTAGCCAACCTGCTTAGCCACTTCAATTGCTTCATCTGTATTGTAAGCAGTGCCATAATTTGGATAAGGAATACCCAGCTCTTTCAGCATATCACTAAAGCGGCCACGGTCTTCGGCAATATCCATGTTGTCAAAAGAAGTTCCTATAATTTTAATGCCTTTTTCATGCAGGCGCTTGGCTAATTTTAAAGCCGTTTGTCCGCCGAGCTGTACAATAACACCTTCCGGTTTTTCATGTTCCACTATCTCCCAAAGATGTTCCCAGAACACCGGTTCAAAATATAATTTATCAGCAATATCAAAATCAGTAGAAACTGTTTCAGGATTGCAATTCACCATGATGGCTTCATAACCGGCTTCTTTTATCGCAAGCAAACCATGTACACAGCAGTAATCAAATTCAATTCCCTGGCCAAGTCTGTTTGGCCCGGAACCTAAAACGATAATTTTCTTTTTAGCAGAAACTTTTGACTCATTAGAGTCAAGTTCTTTTACACCAGGGGAGCTAGAGGGGGCCGCCTTTTCTTCAAAGGTGGAATAAAAATAAGGTGTCTTCGCTTCAAACTCAGCCGCACAGGTGTCTACCATTTTAAATACCCTGGTCAATCCCATTGTTTTTCTTCTCTCATAGATCGCTTCTGCATCTTCTTCCTTCATGATCCGTACGATCTGCTCATCACTAAAACCTAAATGTTTGGCTTCCGTCAGCAGTGCATCTGGTAAAGTTTTCAAATCGTATTTAGCAATTTCCTTTTCGCAATTGCAGATCTTTTGTATTTGGTAAATGAACCAGCGGTCGATACCGGTACTTTCGCAAATTCGTTTTACACTGGCACCTGCCATCAATGCATCTTTAATGCGGAAGATCCTGTCCCATTTTGGTATCTTAATATATTCAATTAATTCATCCGCATGCATCAGGCTTTTTCCATAATAACCTAAGCCTACTGCTTCATTTTCCAAACTCTGACAAGCTTTTTGCACTGCCTCCGCAAAGCTTCTGCCGATGGCCATTACTTCACCAACGCTCTTCATCTGGAAACCCAGTGTATCATTGGCACCTTTGAATTTATCAAAGTTCCACCTGGGTATTTTTACAATTACATAATCCAGTGCAGGCTCAAAATAAGCAGATGTGCTTTGTGTGATCTGGTTTTTCAATTCATCTAAATTATAACCTATGGCAAGCTTGGCAGCAATTTTTGCAATGGGATAACCCGTTGCCTTACTTGCCAGTGCAGAAGAGCGGCTAACCCTTGGGTTTATTTCCACTACTATGATCTCTTCTGTTTGTGGGTTGAGTGCAAACTGTACATTACAACCTCCTGCAAAATTTCCGAGATTCCGCATCATGTCGATGGCTGTATTGCGCATGAGCTGGTAAGCGGTATCACTTAAGGTCATGATTGGC
>JAYVLZ010000130.1:0-11468 GCA_043759175.1 Chitinophagaceae bacterium
AATGAACCGTGCCTAAGGCACTCTGATAAAATATCATTTGTAGCAACGGGTTCAAACCCGTTGCTACAAAACAAATTCGAGCCTACGGCTCTACAAAAAAGCTTAAGTTGACGGCTATGGTGAGGACACCAGCCACGGCAGCCCGCCGTGGTCGGTGTCCACCGACCACAGCCTTTGAATTAACAATGGAGAATGATGTAAGAATAAATTAATGATTAGATCACAATTAAATTATTTATAAAAGAAGTGCTATGCATATGTTCAATTTATTTAAAGAACGTCCACACGACGTAAAAGCGATCCGTAATATTTTATTACAGTTCATCAAAGAAAAATTGCAAAGGGCACAGGGTGGAGAAGGTGCCAATATAATGGGTGTTTATCTTTTTATCAATTGCAGTGATGCTGAGAAACATTTGTATGAAGCAGCAGTGTTTGCAAATATCCCGGGCAAATTTAAATTAGAAGAGGTTCAAAAAATAGCGGATGATTATGCTATCACATTATCGCCTTCATTCAAATTTGAAGTTGCCTTTACGGATAAATTTCCGCCGCAGGCTGACACTGTAAAAGATATTGATGCAGCAGTTTTTATATCCACCAAAAGATCGGGCCTGAATAATAAAACACGCTGTGCATTTATAAAAGTATTGAATGGCGAAGCAGAAAAAGAAACCTACTTAATTGATTCAGCGGGAGGAAGAATAAATATTGGCAGGGAAGCAAGGGTGCAGGCTGCAGGAAATTATATGAGAAAAAATGCCATTGCTTTTAAACCCAATGAAACAAATCGTTCTGTAAGCCGGCAGCATGCACATATTGAATGGGAAGCAGACAGCGGTTCATTTTTAATTTTTGCAGATGAAGGCGGCATTCCTCCCAACAATAAAATGAAAGTACGTACGCCTGAAGGTATATTAATAAAGATGCAGGCTATTGAGGTGGGCCATCGCCTGCAGGAAGGGGATCAAATAATTTTAGGCGACTCAGCAGTACTTGAATTCACCTATTCCGGCGACGATTAATTATATGGCAAAAGTATTTACGATAACAGAAGGATTAGAAAACCTCGGTGCATTAAAATCGGGAGGACAGGGGTCTGTTTATAAAGCAAGAAAGACTGGTGAAATTATAACCGCCATAAAAATTTTGCCTACTCCAATCTATAGCGAAAGTGAGGATGATAAACATTTTACATCCTTTCAAAATGAAGTGCAGAAATTAAAAAAGGTCAATGAAGTTCCCAATCCAAATGTAGTAAGCATCATTGCTTCGGGCATCACAAGTTCTGGTAATCTTCCATATATCGAAATGGAATATATTGAAGGCCCTGATCTTGGCGAATTGTTGAAGCCTCCTTATGATACTGTCTTTACGATCAAGGAAACCATTAAAGTAGCAGACCAGTTAGCAAATGCGTTGGCACATTGTCACCGGGCCAATATAAAGCATGGCGATATAAAAAGTAACAACGTAAAATTTAACCAGCGTACCGGCAATTATATATTGCTTGATTTTGGTTTATCTGTGATGTCGGATGAACAAAGACGCACCAGCATCCGCTATGCTGGTGCAATAGAATTTATGGCACCGGAACAAAGCGCCGGTGAAACACTTTTTGAAACGGATATTTACAGTTTTGGGATTATATTATTTGAATTGTTATCCGGAACGGTTCCTTTTCCATTAACCAACAAAGGTGAGATGGCACGTAATGCGGTGATGCTGGCGCATATGGAAACTTTACCTCCGGATATAGTTTCGTTACGGAGAGAGCAGGCACCAAATTCATGGAGCGATGATAAGAAAGAAAGGGAAATGCACATTCCTGTGTGGCTGCTGAGCATGATATATAAATGCCTGGAAAAAGAACCGGCAAAACGTTTTAAGAACGGATCAGCATTACAGGAGTTTATTCATTCCCGTATTATTACGGAAGAGGCTAAAAAATCTCCGGTCATATCATCCGAAGAAGCTGTATTGGTGCAGGTGGATGAATCGATATGGAGAAAGGAAATTCAAAAACTACAACTAAAGCTTGCAGAAAAAGAAGAGCTTTTGAACGAACTTCAATCCGAGGTTGAAGTTAAAGACAAAGCGTTGTACCAGGCCAAATATGCGGAGGTGTCAAAATCAACCGGCGTTTCAAAGTCATTGTTTTTTGTTGTTCTGATAGTAGCACTTGGCCTGGTTGGTTTTGCAGCCTATGATACATTTTTCAAGCCGGGTAAAAATGTTCAGCCCAATAACATTGCCCAGGCTGATAATAAACTAAATAACATTGTAGATTCATCAACAATCCTCAATAACAAACCAATAAAAAAACCAAAAGCTAAACCCAAAAAAAACTTTAATATACCAGCAAGTAGCAAAAGCACTAAGCCCGAAAAAAAATCAAGGTTTGATGCAGATTCTGCATCCTCTAAGAAGAAAGTTCCTCCGGGCAGCGAGTACCATATTATCAATACCGCTTATTTTCACGACACACCGGATATAAACAGCAGACGTGATATCTACTTAACCATCGGCGACGCAACACTTACAGCTTTAAATGAAAAGAATGATTTTATTTATGTGGTATTCGTTGACAAAGGAAAAACTACTAAAGGCTGGCTATTAAAAAAAGATCTTATTCTGGCTAACGAGTATTAAAAACCAAAACGTTAACATTAGTATTTCCCGATGGAATTATGTACACTAAGAAACCGACAGTGTTCGAATATTTTAAGTGAAGATATGCTGGCTGTTTTGAGGTATTAAAGAAAAAGCAATGCGTTTTTTTGGCAACAATTCAAGTCAAAAAAACTAATGTAATTCATTCTTTTTTATGAAGTAAAAGGCCCATCCAATAATTTCACATCGCCGATATTAAAAGTATATGCCTTCATATCCACTACAGGCTTTACTTTCATTTTTGTATCCTGCCATTCAGGCACATAACTCTGGCTGAATACATTTGCAGAAAAAGCAAATAATGCACAGTATATCACACAAGTTTTTTCATCCATTTTTATTTTCCGGATTAAGTTTACGGCAGTTTGTAAAACCGCCAGTTGGTTTGATAATCTTCTTTGATCGGTTGATCCATTAAAATATTCCGCAGCATTTCTATAGGCATAGAATTTTGCTGCATCACTGCATCATGAAATTGCTTTACGGTCATTTTTTTGTCAGCAATTATTTCATTTCGTAATGCCATTATTTCTAAACCGCCGATCATATAACCCACCTGGTACAAAGGACTGTAGCCACCAACAAAAGAGCGTCTTACCTCTCCCTCTGCATTGGCCCTTTCATGACCAACACGGTCAACTAAAAAATCAATACACTGCTGCGGCGACCATTTCCCCATGTGATAATTCAATGAAAAAATAATTCTTGCACAGCGGTGCATACGCCAGAACAGCATGCCAATACGATCTTCAGGCGATTGAGGAAAACCTTCATTCCACAAAGCCATTTCCCAGTATAATGCCCAGCCTTCCGTCCAGAAGGGGGTATCATAATGCCGGTAAGTATTTACCCTTTCATTCATAAACTGCTGCAGGTAATGCCCGGCAATCAGTTCATGATGTACGGTGGCTCTTGAAAAATGTGGATTGTTGCCACGCATGCTCATCATCCTTGCATCATACTCCATGATATTAGTTGGATAGGAAACAGCAAACTCTTCACCACCGTAGAAAAACGGATTTACCAGTTGCTGTTTAGGGCTCATCATGGCTATCCGCCAGGTTTCCTCTGCCATTGGTGGAATAGTGATAAGGTCTTTTTCTTTTAAAAAAGCAACAGATTCATTGTATAATTTTACCATTGCCATTGGCTGCTCTCCTTCCGGCACATAAGTCTGTTTTACCTTTTCCATTGCCTTTTTCCAGTCGGTTCCAAAACCCATTTCAGCAGTAGCTTTCAGCATTTCTTTATCGCACCATGCAAATTCTTTGTTTGCTGTTTGAATCAATTCTTCGGGTGTGTAAGAGATCATTTCAAATTTCAACTGACGAACAATTTCATCCCTCCCGATTGGATAACCAACAATGCCGCTTGAATCTTTATTGGGAGAATTTTTGTCAGCGTTTGCTTTGAATGCAGCTGCATATACAGCTAAGGAACTGTCCATATTTTTATAGCTATCCGGAACCCACCAGCTAAATAAAGGATCGTATCCATTGTAAAAAGTAAATACATTTTTTGCAGCAGCCTGTAACCCATCAATAATAACAGCAGCCCGGCGGCTATTGCTCACCGTTATGCCTTTCTCTTCTGCAAGTTTTCCCTTCAGTTGTAGCAGTTGTTTATTGATCGCAAAGAAATTAGCTGCTGTATTTTTAGCATTGACAGTACCGCCACGGCGGCGTATTTTTTCCAATGCATAAATAGAATCTGCAAAAGGAAACCACTGCTGTACTGCTGCATACTCCTTTGCTTCTGTATTGGCCTGAAAAACTGCTTCATTCAAATCTCTTTTAAATAAAACATAATCAGCTTTGCAGCCTTGCGGCAACGTATTGAAAGTAATTTTCCTCAACCTGCCGAGATAATCTTCTGCCAGCGTTTTATAGCGCTCTCTTTTTTCAGGCGAGCCATCTACAATGTATACCCGGTTTAGCGCAGTAACATCAGCATAATAATTTTGCATGATATTGGGCATATCATTGCAGGGCACATATGCTGCATTCATTTGTGCATGAAGAGATGATACTGCAACTATAAGCATGGCTGCAATGAAAATTAATTTACGCATAGTGGATAATTAAGTATTGTAAAGCGATTAATAATTATGAAAACCGTTCTGGATCAAAAGCATCCGCTTTCACTGAAAGCGCCCCGCCGTTTGCATATTCTGAAACCAGTTTGCCTGTAGCCGGGCCAAGGCTTAAGCCCATCATAGAATGACCACCGGCAATGATCAGATTCTTTAATTTTTTACTCCGTCCTATGTAAGGCAAGCCATCCGGCGAACAGGGACGGAAACCATACCATATATCTTTTGTTTCGGGTAATGCTACCTGCAGGCCGGGGAAATATTTTGGAACAGATTCTATAATACCCTTTACCCTGTTGATGTTGATGGTATTGTTGATTCCTGCAATTTCCATGGTACCACCATAACGCATGCGGCCATCCATTGGCGTTATGGCTACCCTTGCTTCGCACAATATGGCGGGTATATTTAGTTTTTTTACAGGATTATTTTGTGTGATACAATAACCTTTGCCCGGCATTAAAGGAATATTGATGCCTGCCAGTTTACATAATTCAGGCAACCATGAACCTCCTGTGATTACAAATACATCAGCGGAAAAACTTTCATTACCGCCTTCTATTTTTTTTATGCTACCATTTGCTGTTTCAATATTTGTAACAGTATAATTGGATTTGATATCACCACCATTATTTTTAATAGACTGAATTAATTGTTCCATTAATTTATTGGGATACAAATGTGCATCGCAATGATAATGCACTGCACCGGCGATGTCCATTTGTATATCGGGCTCTAATGATTGTGCTTGTTGTGCTGTTAATACTTCTGCATCCAGCCCTAATGATTTTGCCTTTTCTGCTAAATGAATTTCCTCTTCCCCAATTTTATCAGTTTTGTAATACATTATAATCCCTTTCTGTTCTAATGCAAAATCAAAACCGGTTTGTGTTGCTAATTCTTTGTAAAGGTTATTGCTTAATAAATTAAGATCCCGTAAATAAGGAGCAGCATGTTCCACATTTTTTTTGTTAGCATGTTGTATAAATTTTATACCCCAGTTAACCATGCGCCAGCTTAGTGCAGGCTTTACATAAAAAGGACTTTTACTGTCGAACATCCATTTAATCCCTTGCGCTACTATACCTGGCGATGCCAGTGGTACAAAATGGCTGGGCACTATCATGCCTGCATTACCAAAAGAACAATTGTCTTTCAGATCACCTTTTTCAAGCACAGTTACCTGGTAGCCGCTCTTCTGTAAATAATAAGCAGCGCATAAACCAATAACTCCTCCACCAATAACAACTGCTTTCATATTTATGATTTGTATGATTTGAATGATGATGTGTATGATTCGTATGATTTGTATGATGCCAGGAATGTATTAAATTACCTGGAACCCAAATGCATAAGGATCATCTTCTTCGTCAATGCTGATGGTATTATAACCGAAGATCCTTGCCCAACCTTCTATACCGGGCTTTATTGCCGGCTTGTCTCCTACCATTGTTTCTTCTTCAATGGTGCCATTAAATTTTGAGCCGATGATACTTTCATGTATAAACAAATCGCCCTTTTTAAGTTTGCCCTTTGCATACCATTGAGCCATCCGGGCCGAAGTGCCGGTGCCGCATGGGCTGCGGTCAATGGCTTTATCACCATAGAAAACAGCATTTCTTGCAGTAGAATTTTTATCCATCACAGCACCTGTCCACAATATATGTGAACAGCCATTTATGGTTGGATTATCAGGATGAACAAACTCATATTTTTCGTTGATGCGTTTGCGTAATTCCCTTGCCCATGCAATTAATTTATCAGCACTGTAGTGCTCAATACCTTTAAAATTTTTCTGCACATCCACAATGGCATAAAAATTACCGCCATAAGAAACATCCACTACTAACTCTCCTAACTCAGGACATTCTGCAGTTAATTCTGTCGCTGCTAAATAAGAAGCCACATTGGTGAGCTTTACACTTTTTACCTTTTTACTTTCCTGGGTATAACTTATCAAAACCAATCCGGCCGGGGCTTCCATACGGATGATACCGGGAATTTTTGGTGTTATTAACCCTTCCTCGATAGCAATAGTAATAGTACCGATAGTGCCATGCCCACACATGGGTAAGCAGCCACTGGTTTCTATAAATAAAACTGCTACATCATTTGCAGAGTCATGCGGTGGATATAAAATACTTCCACTCATCATGTCGTGGCCACGGGGTTCAAACATGAGGCCTTTTCTTATCCAGTCATATTCTTTTAAAAAATGCTGGCGTTTTTCACTCATGTTGTTACCCTGTAAAAATGGGGCTCCGCCGGCAACTAACCTTACCGGGTTACCGCAGGTATGAGCATCAATACAAAAGAATTTTTTTGAAGGCATCGTTTAATAAATAAGTTTTAATAAAAAATTCTTTCCCTTCAACCTATGGTCCAGCATTGGCAGTGTTAGTCGCTCATTACTCTTACTTTCGGTTAGTCTATTTTATTCTTGTCATAAACATATACCAATTCCATTCCCAGGTTTTGCCATTGTCGTCAGACATTGCCTGACTCCAAACAGGATTGTTTTTGTCCCGTGCATCCCAACGAAATACAACGATCACATTTTTGTCATTGAAAATATCTTTGGTAAAAAAGTGTCCAACATTGTTTTCAAATGAACCTACTACCGGAGGGTCTAGTCTACCCTCATTTGAGTCTGCCCAATAAATACTCCACAGTTTTGTTTTTGGATTAAAGAGCCTGACGGTCATACCTTCAAATGGCTGCCCATCAAATGTCGCAAGAAAATTATCAATATTTCCTATCCCATTGAGTATTCTGTACATTTCCTGTGTCGATTCGAATTCTATCCATTCAGTACAATTATTTAACCTTGATTTCAATTTTTTATTATGAAGATTCCACTTGCCTTCAAAAAAATCAAAGTCGTGTTTTGATGAAGCAGGGGTGGCTGTAATTTTTAACCCGCCATTTTCGTTAAAGTTTAATTTGGGTAAATCCAGCATGTCGTTATTAGTCATAGATATTTTTTGTGCTTGTGTTATGTAAAAAAAATGTTAAAGAAAAAAATTATCCATAAATATTTCTCACTTTATAATTCAATCCCGTATAGTTAGGTTGAAATATTATTTGACCCCTTCAGGATCATTATAAAACCCGTTGATTAGCTCCGGGTTAAAACCCGGAGCTAATCACATTTAACTGCTTCGCAGTTGGAAGAACGATTAACCAAACGGCATTGCTTTATAATTGTTGAAATACTATTTTTTTGCAATAGCCACTAACCAAAGAATAAACTTTTGTAAAACAAAAATTCTGCCGGAGACCGAACCTCATTGCTGTAACAGTAGAAGTGTGCGACGCAACGATTTTCCACAAAGCTTCTTAGCCCGGACAATAATTTTTTATTTTAATCAATCAAATACGTTCGTTTGTAAATACCCCATTCACTTTACGCATAATATGTAATGGATTTTCATTTTTTAATGCATCGGGTAAAAATTCTGACGGACAATCCTGCAAACAGAGCGGCCTTACAAAACGCTTAATGGCATCTGCTCCAACAGAAGTGCTGCGAACATCTGTGGTAGCCGGAAATGGGCCACCATGCACCATTGCATGACATACTTCCACACCGGTTGGCACATTGTTATACACTATCCTTCCTGCCTTGGTGCTAAGCTCATTAATGCAGCCTGCAAAGTTTTTAATGTCTTCGTTCGTTGCAAAAATAGATCCTGTTAACTGGCCCTGCAATGAACTGATAGCTTGCTGCAGTTCTATTTCGTTTTTACATTTTACTATCAGTGATGCAGGCCCGAATATTTCATTTTGCAAAGCAGGATTGTTGATAAAATCATTGGCACTCACCTGGAGCAATGCTGCAGACCCTTTAAAATCAGCAGACGCATCTTGACCTTCAACTAAAACGGTCACAGCATTTTGGCCTGAAATATTTCTCTTGTTTTTGTAATAACTTTTGCAAACACCTTCATTCAACATGATACCGGCAGGTGTTGCAGCAAGCAATGTACTTAACTTGCTGATGAAATTTTCTGCCACATCGCTCTCTATTAAAAACAACAAACCCGGGTTGGTACAAAACTGTCCAACACCTAAAGTAATTGAACCTGCAAGCGCCGTAGCAACAGCCTCACCATCTTTCAACAATTTTTCATTCAGCAACAATACAGGGTTGATGCTGCTCATTTCTGCATACACAGGTATGGGTGATTGTCTTTCATTATTAGCTGTTTTAAAAATTGCGGCGCCTGCTGCATAAGAACCAGTAAATCCTATTGCTTTTACATCCGGATGTTTTACTAATTGCATACCCGTGACTGGACCTTCTCCAATCACAAATGAAAACACGCCATCAGGCAGGTTACATTTTTTAACAGCAGCATTAATAGCACCTGCCATTAATTCATTAGTGCCTAAATGTGATTCATGCGCTTTTACAATCACAGGGTTACCTGCAGCCAATGCCGAAGCTGTATCACCACCGGCAGTTGAAAAAGCAAAAGGAAAATTGCTTGCGCCAAATACCACCACCGGTCCAATCGGCACCTGCATTTTACGAATATCAGCACGGGGCAAAGGCTTGCGGTCAGGTAAGGCAGTGTCTATCACTGCTTCCACCCACGAGCCTTCTTTCAATACTTCTGCAAATAATTTTAACTGCCCTGTTGTACGTCCACGTTCACCAATCAGTCTTGCTTCCGGCAGGCCGGTTTCCTGCATGGCCCTTTGTATCAGCTCATCACCAAGTGCCATAATTTGTTCTGCAATGGTCTCTAAAAAATTAGCCTTTGCCAATGGAGAAAAATCTTTGTACACTGGAAAAGCAGTTACCGCTTTGGCAACTGCTTTATCAACTTCTGCAGCAGTAGCTACAGCAAATTTTTCCGGTAAATTATTTTGGCTGGCAGTGCTGAATGCCCGTAGATATTGTCCACCTTCTGCACTCTCTGTGTTACCTATCAGGTTATACCCTTTCAACATGGTTTGCTTTTATTAAGCTTAAATAATCTGGCAACTCTGGACGGGTGGCTATACCCTTGTTTATTATTTCCAGCACCCTTGCTTTTTCCTCTCCTTCCAGCATCAAGCGTGGCGCTCTTACATAAGGTGAACCAATGCCTGTTTGTGTTGCAGCCAGTTTAATGTACTGCACTAATTTGCTGTGTATATCCAGTTCAAGCAAGGGCAAAAACCAACGATAAATTTCCAGGGCTTCTTTATACCTGCCGATTTTCATCAGCTGATAAACCGCCACTGTTTCTGAGGGGAATGCGTCCACCAGTCCACCGATCCAGCCATCAGCACCCAGCGCCAGTTCTTCCAAAGCCAGTGTATCTACACCGCAAAGAACTTTAAACCGGTCGCCAAAATTATTTTTCATCCGGGTAACGTTGGATACATCACGGGTAGATTCTTTTACTGCCACTATTGTGGGCATCTCAGCCAGTTGTTCAAACATATCCAGCGTTACTTCAATTTTGTAGTCATATGGATTATTATATACCATAATGCTTAGATCTGTAGCACTTGCGATGGCTTTAAAATATTCCACAGTTTCCCTGTCATCTGCTTTATACCGCATGGGCGGCAATACCATCAATCCATCTGCGCCATTCGTAACTGCATCTTTTGCAAGCTGCACCGCTGCTTTGGTGGATTGTTCTGCAATGTTGACGATAGCAGGAACGTACCTGTTCATAACTTCCTTACAATAACGGAGCAATTCCCATTTTTCACTGTTCAGTAAAGTGCTGGCTTCTCCTAAAGAACCACCAACCACCAGTCCATCTACACCGGCATCTAACTGCACATTGAGATTCAGTTTGAACATTTCAAAATCAATGGTATCATCTTTTGTAAACGGGGTAACCAGTGCCGGGTACACTCCTTGCCATTTGGGTGTTGTCATAAATCAATTTTTCAAATTATTGTACAAAATTACTTACTGATTAAAGGTAGCAATTGATTTATAATGTCAGTTTATTTACAAATTTTATCTAAAAAGTATTTTGAGTTAATATAAAAAAGTGCCAGGAGTTAAAATTGTGAACGGGTATTTGCTACAAAAACAAAAAGCCGGCTAAAAAGCAGAAAGTATAAAAAGGAATTATCATGCGGTAAAACCGGGGGCCTTTTAAAAAGCCAATAAAATTAAGGAACAAGTTATGAGGATAGGAATCAAGAAAAAAATCTAAAAGTTGTTTGTAATAAATTGAAAGAATAAATTCAACACCACGTAGAATATTGCTTTACAGTATGACATAACAATAACCTTGTAATTAAATTATTTGCTATTTTTTTCACTTGGGAATATCCAGAGCTTTAACTGCCAGACTAAATTTGCTATTCTCTGCAATACCTTTGCTGACAGGGCTTTTAAACAAAAAGCCAAATGACAATTTTGAAGAAAATTGCCATTTGGCTAAAAGTGTCGGGATGGCAGGATTCGAACCTGCGACCTCCTGGTCCCAAACCAGGCGCGATACCGGGCTACGCTACATCCCGTAATTTCCAGAAATTTGGAAACTAAAGTTATTTTGATAAAAGAACTTTTTGCGGAGAGGGTGGGATTCGATCCGCTGGATAGCGGAACAGTGTTACCGTCCTTTTGCTCCATTATAAAAACTTTGCGGAGAGGGTGGGATTCGAACCCACGGTACAGTGTTACCCGTACGACGATTTAGCAAACCGTTCCTTTCGGCCACTCAGGCACCTCTCCTACCTG
>JAYVLZ010000131.1:0-2741 GCA_043759175.1 Chitinophagaceae bacterium
CGCAGGGCTTCCACATAGCTGTATTTTTCAAGCTCCATTAAAAATCCAATGGAATTGCCGCTCTTTCCACAGCCAAAGCATTTATAAATTTCCTTAGCCGGTGATACGGTGAAAGAAGGACTTTTTTCATTGTGAAAAGGGCAAAGACCCAGGTAATTGCCGCCCCGTTTTTTAAGTTTCACAAATGATCCCACAATTTCCACAATGTCAATGCGGCTGAGAATCTGCTGTATGGTGTTTTGTGATATCAAGTGGATGCTGAGAAAATTTTCCGGCAAATGTAATCAATAGTAAACAGGCATGTTATATCCGGATTTTGTTTTTTAATTTTGCCTTAGCATTTACGAACTTTTCTGGCATGGTTTATGAAAATTATGGTTGGTTTTTTACCTGAATTGGAAACAAACCAATACCTTTAAATGCTAAAAATTAATTACATACAAATTACTTAAAATGAAGAAGCTTTCCTTACTTGCCATCCTTGTTGCGGCAACCTTTTTTGCAGTTGCCCAGGATATTGAACAGATAAAAACTTTTGCTTTACTGGGCCAAACCCAAAAAGGAAAAGAAGCCCTGGATAAATACATGGCTGTTGAAAAGAACACTACAAAGCCAGAAGGCTGGTTTTACAAAGGATTCCTGTATAACCTGGCATCCAAAGATTCTACTAAAACAGCGGTTGAAAGCAGTGCTTTAAAAGCAGAAGCATTTGATGCATTTAAAAAATACCGTGAACTGGATCCCAAAAACACGCTGTTGGGTGAACAAAACAACAGCCCTTTGTTTGATCTTTATGTAGGTTACTCCACTGAAATAGGCGTAAAAGCTTATAATAATAAAGACCAGAATGCTGCTTTTGAAGGATTTAAAAAAGCGCTGGAGGTACATGACTACATCTATGCTAATAATCTTACCGGGGCCAATGGTTTTAAATTTTCTGAACTGGATACTACACTGGTTACCTATGCTGCCATTGCTGCATACGAAGCCAAGCGACCGGATGATGCAGTTATGTTTTACAAAAAACTGGCCGATGCCAATGTATCAGATCCTCAGTATTTAGATGTGTACCAGGTACTGGCAGATCATTACAGAACCAAAAAAGATAAAGCCTTATTTGATGAAACAATTGCAAAAGGCAGAAAGCTGTATCCAAAAAATGAAGAATACTGGATGGCTTTAGAAATTGATAATGCAACACAGGGCATTGCTAAACCTGCAGTATTTGCAAAATATGATGAGTTATTGGCGGCTCATCCGGGTAACTATGTTCTTTCCTATAACTACGGTGTAGAATTGTATCAGTACATTTATTCAGACTCAGTAAAAGCTGCTGACTTAAATGGCTACAAAATTAAACTGGTGGAGGTAATGAAAAGTGCAGTTGCTGCAAAGCCTACTGTGGAAGCAAACTTTCTGCTGGCTAATTTCCTTTACAATAATTCGATTGATATTGCAGATGAAGGAAGAAAGATCAAAGGAGTAAAACCAGATGATATAAAAAAGAAAAAGGAACTCACGGCTACTTCCACCAAATCTATGGAGGATGCTATTCCTTATGCTCAGGGGGTGGAGACTGCATTTGCAGGTTTGGCCAAACCAAAGAACTCTGAAAAAGTGAATTACAAACAATCACTGGTGATCCTGAAAAATATCTATGAAGTAAAAAAAGATGCCGCTAAGATGGCAGACTATGAAAAGAAAATAAAAGCAGCAGAATAATTCCGCTTGTATCAATAAAAAAAGGCAGCGCAATAATCTTGTGCTGCTTTTTTAATTTTACAGCTTGAAATAAAACTCAGTAAAGAAAAAAAAGAAATATGAGCACACAAAAAAAGATCAGGCTGATAGAATGTCCACGGGATGCCATGCAGGGATGGAAAACTTTTATACCCACCAATAAAAAGATTGCTTACATCAATGCATTACTAAAAGTTGGATTTGATACGATTGATTTTGGAAGTTTTGTTTCGGCAAAAGCAATACCGCAAATGGCAGATTCGAAAGAAGTAATTAGTAATTTGGAATTTTGGGGCAGCACATCAAAATTACTGGCTATTGTTGCCAATGTTCGGGGTGCTGAAGAAGCAGTTTTATATGATGAGATCAGTTACCTTGGTTTTCCATTTTCTATTTCATCCACCTTTCAATTACGTAATACCAACAGCACTATCCTGCAATCGCTGGAGAGGGTGGAAGCAATACAGGATCTCTGTATCAAAAACAGGAAGCAGCTGGTGGTGTATATTTCAATGGGTTTTGGTAATCCATATGGAGATGAATACAATGAGGAAGTAGTGATGCAATGGGTGGATAAAATGGTGGAGCTGAACATTGGTATCATTTCTATGGCTGACACTGTAGGATTGGCTACAGCAAACCAGGTATCCTCCATCCTGGAAGTGTTGGTACGGAAGTACAGCAATACAGAAATTGGTGTACACCTGCATTCAACTGCCAGCAACTGGAAACAAAAAGTGGCGGCGGCTGTAAAAGCCGGCTGCAAAAGGTTTGATGGCGCCATTAAAGGAATAGGAGGTTGCCCAATGGCAGGCGATGAGTTGGTTGGTAATATGGATACAGAATTGATGATCCCTTATTTTAAACAGGAAGGCCTGCTTGAAAATATCAATATGGAGGAACTAAAAAAATGCAGCTTACTTGCATCAGAAATATTTGTTTGATCATTGTTTATTTCCATTTTAATTATTCTAATCCGTGTAATTGGTTTTAATTCGTGT
>JAYVLZ010000132.1:0-10787 GCA_043759175.1 Chitinophagaceae bacterium
GTAAAAATAAGAAAGCCCGGCTTTTCAGTCGAGCTTTATTATATGAATGGGTTAGTAAGTACCGGGAAACAAAATTTCCCTACACAATATTAAAAATAATTTTTTCTATATGGAAAAATAATTTGAAAAATTTTATTCACATTTTGTTTTTGGTTGTGGATAATAGCAGCTATTTTTTACACGTTACTGATTGCTTTTTTGCAGAACTTTTTTGTTTATCAATGAGGATATAAATCATAAGTTAAAAATGCATTCACTGAAGTGCCTGCTGTTACTGTGTTTCATTCATTGCATTTCATTTATGTGAATGAATTGTTTTTCTTCAGTGTTTATAATTTGTTTCATCAAAGGAATGAAAAAGAGTGATAAACTGATCATGGAGACCTCAAAAAAATATTTTCACTTTAAAGAAAATAAAAGCTGATTTATGCCGGTTTTCTTTGATTCAGCCATAAAAGCAATCCACATTACCTTTGTAAAAATTTTTATTACATGCAATTTCCTTCTCCAGTTCCGGTAAAATGGCTCGCCGAATTTATCAATGCATCCTTGCATGGAAACGATTCAGCATTTGCAACCGGCATCAACGAAATACATAAAGTGGAAAAAGGCGATCTCGTTTTTGTAGATCATCCAAAATATTATGACAAGTGTATTAACAGCAATGCAACATTTATTATCATCAATAAACAAACAAATTTTCCTGAAGGCAAAACTTTATTGGTAACAGCAGATCCTTTTGAAGCATATTGTAAAATTGTCAATCACTTCAATGCATTCAATCCATCAACAAAAGCAATCAGCGATACTGCCGTTGTTGGTGAAGGAACTTTTATTTACCCTACCAGTTTTATCGGTAACAATGTAAGTATTGGGAAAAATTGTTTGATTCATCCGAATGTAACGGTGATGGACAACTGCATTATTGGAGACAATGTAGTGATACAGGCAGGCACTGTTATCGGCAGCGATGCATTTTATTATAATGGAAAAAAGAACAGGGAACTGTGGTATAAAAAAATGCCCAGCTGCGGAAGAGTGATTATAAAAGATAATGCGGAAATTGGTGCCAATTGTACCATTGACAGAGGTGTAAGTAATGATACGGTAATTGGTGAGGGAACCAAGTTTGATAACCTGGTACATATTGGTCATGATACCGTGATTGGCAAGAACTGTTTGTTTGCTGCACAGGTGGTGGTGGGTGGCTGCACAGAAATTAAAGATGGGGTGACGCTGTGGGGCCAGGTGGCCATTAATAAAACATTGACCGTTGGTGAAAACGCAGTGTTGCTGGGAAAGAGCGCTATTGCTTCTTCAGTAGAAGGAAACAAAACTTATTTGGGCTCCCCTGCCCGTGAAGTGGGTATTGCCAAACGGGAAATGGTTTGGATAAAACGCATCCCTGAATTGTGGGAGAAGGTAATGAAGAAGTAGTTGGTTAGTTGATAAGTTTACAGGTTGATAAGACTGAAGCCATTTGCACATTTGCACATCTGCATATTTTTATTCCGGCTTAAAATCATATGGTAACATATCGCCGGCTTTTTCCCATGCCCAGTAACCGGTAGCGATCATGTCATTCTGATCATAATAAAATCCATTTTGTTCTATGGCAATATTTTGAGATGGTGTAATGTTGATAACAGACAATTCAAACTTTTTGGGAGCATCTTCAAATTGCTGTAAATATGCTGGTGCAGGTTCTTCTTTTTTATACAACACAGCTACGTCCGGTTGATTGGGGCTAATCTCTACTATTCCTGTGCTGTCGTCTTTACTAAAGTTTAGTGCACCATAAAAATTTTCCAGTTGTATGGCAGTATCCTGTGTATTGTTTTTAACAAGGAGCTGAATTTCAAAACCATCTTCCTTTAAATTTTTATTGTACACACTCCGCATAAAATGCAGGATGGAACCTTTATATGCTTTCATCCTGGCCTCATGCCAGGTGACAGTTTGTGTGGTATCAGTTGTTTGCATTTCTTCAAACAATGGATAGCCGGTGAAGAAGGTGGCAGCAGTTCCATAATCATAGACAAATGAATCCAGTGTATATTTTAAAGTGTATCCCAATGCCGGGTTTTCAATTTCTACCGGTACAGATGCCAGCACTTTTAAACGGTTTCTTTTTTTAGAGAAATAAAACTTTAGTGCTTCTTTATTTTTTATTATACAGCGTTGACTGTTGGGTGTTTTACCAATAAAATTTTCTGTAAAAAAATCACCATACTTCACCCAGCCATCTTTTACTTCATTGCTTGATTTGATGGCTACTTCTTCAAGCGATTTTTCTTTTTGTTTTAATTCGATCACTATATTTTTATCTGCTGCATCTGCAGTGCTAATTCTTTTGCTGTAGGTTTCATAACCGGTAAAGCTGATTGCTAAATCATATCCACCATTATTTAGCCATAAACTAAAGACCCCGGCAGCATCACTCGCTGTACCCACGGTGGTGTTTTGTGCAAAAACAGAAGCTCCCTGTAATGGCGCTTTGGTGGCGGCATCAATCACTTTGCCAGTGATATTAAAAGAAGCGGATTGTGCAAACGCAATGGCCGATAATAGAAATACAGTGCAGCATACAATTGTCTTTTTCATGTGATCTTATATTGTTTTCAGTAGTTGTTAAAAAAAGGGTGTTGATTAAAATAGCTGGACGAAAATACATTACTATTTGTTAAGCTCCTGTTGTAAAACGCTGCAGGTATGTACAATCGTATCTTCCACTTTGGTATAACTGAAGCCAGGTAAAAATTTTAATAATTTACTGTTATCAAAATTGGCGATGGCCAATGCTGTGCCGGCTGTTTCTTTGGTAACCAGCGGATCTTTTTTAGTAAAGAAACTTTTAATGGCTTCTAAGCGCCAGATCAATTTTGCTAAAAAAGGTGTTACCGCTTTATGAGGTGGCTTTTTATTAAATGCTTTAGCAATCAGGTTAAATACTTCCCGGTAACTTTTATTTTCTGCACTTAAAATAAATCGCTGGTTACTTACATTACTTTCCATCAAAGCAATCATTGCTTTAGCAACATCCCTCACATCTACAAAACCAGTAACACCATCTGCATACCAGGGAAATTCTTCATACACACTTTTAAAAATTTGTGAGCTTCCGGCCTTCCAGTTGCCGCCACCTAAAATGATAGTGGGGTTTACAATCACCGCTTCCAGTCCTTCGCCAGTGCCACGCCATACTTCCAGCTCTCCCAAATATTTACTCTGCCCATAATTGCTGTTGCTGGTTTCTTCTGTCCAGTTCATGGTTTCATTGATTATTTCATTTTCCCTGATCCTACCCAATGCTGCCACAGAACTTACATGCACTAATTTTTTTACACCGGCATTCAGCGCTGCATTCACTACGTTTGCCGTGCCTTCAATATTTATTTTAAAGAGTTCTTTTTTTCGGGATGGATTAAAATTAACTAAGGCTGCACAGTGATAAACCTGCTGAATGCCCGGCATGATTTCTTCCAAACCGGCAACATCTAAAATATTACAATACACCTGTTGTAATAAAGGAGAATTAAAATCGGGCAACAACGTTTTGTTGTAAATCGCCACTACACTTTTACCCTGGTTTAATAATTGAGTAATTAATTCTTTGCCTACTAAACCAGCGCCGCCTGTTACTAAGATGGTACCCCCATCCCCTAAAGGGGAGTTATTCATAGTCTCTGATTTTTTTGAAAAATTCAAGTATTGTTCGTTTTAATTGTTACTAATATTTTGCCCCCATCCCCGCTGGCCAGCGGGGAGTTATAGGTAGTCTCTAATTTTTTTGAAAAATTCAAGTATTGTTTGCTTTAGTTGTTATTAATTTATTTTGGTTCCCACACAAACGCAGGGTGATTGAATAACTCCCCTTTAGGGGATGGGGTTATTAAAGGGGAGTTATTTATAGTCTCTAATTCTTTTGATAAATTCAAACGTTGTTACTATTTTATTGGTTTCCACAAAGGCGCAGAGTCGTTGAATGACTCCCCTTTAGGGGATGGGGGATAGTCATAAAACCCTTTCCCCGTTTTTCTTCCGAGTTCACCCTTGGCTACTTTTTCTTTTTGTATAGCGGATGGTTTAAATCTTTGTTCCTTATCAAAAGCATCATACAGGCTTTGTGATACTGCCAGGTTAACATCCATACCAATCAGATCCATCAATTTAAACGGGCCCATTTTAAAACCAACCGATTCCATAATGGTATCCACTGTTTCAAAACTGGCAACACCTTCTTCTACCATTTTCATCGCTTCCAGATAATAATGCCTGGCCACCCGGTTTACAATAAACCCCGGAGCATCTTTACACAGCACAGGTGTTTTATTGAATTGGCGGCAAAGATTGTAAACTTTTTCTGCAACTGTATCGGCTGTTTGATTTCCTTTTACTACTTCCACCAATTTCATCACCGGTGCAGGATTAAAAAAGTGCATGCCCACCACCCGTTGCGGATTGATAATGCCTGATTGAATGGCAGAAACAGATAAGGAAGAGGTGTTTGTAGCAAGAATAATTTCATTCGAATTAATGGCAGCTATCTGGTTAAAGATATCAATCTTGGCTTCTAATTTTTCAACAATGGCTTCAATAAAAATATCAGCAATGCACTGGTTGATATCGTTTACAAAACGGATGCGTTGAAAAATATCAATGCTTTCTTCTGCAGTAATCTTTTCTTTCTCTACCAATGATTGTAAGCTCTTTTGAATATTGGTTTTAGCTTTTTCCAGTATTTCAATATTAATATCAAACAACAAGGTAGTAAAACCACTTTGTGCTGCTACCTGTGCAATGCCGCTGCCCATAGTGCCAGCCCCCATAATGCAAACCCTTTGTATCATCCTTCAAAAATAATATTTCAATATTAAAGATTGAACCTATAAAAAAACCTTCCGTAAAAGGAAGGTTTTAATTTTTATTGTTTTGCTGCTTCCAGCGTTTCTATTCGTTTAATCAGGTCATCTATTTTTTTGTTTTGTGAATTGATGATGGCCTGTTGTTCCTGTACTGCTTTTACTAAGGGTACTACAAATTCAGCATAACGCAATGCATATTGATCCTTTTCATTTTTCGGTTTATCAACGCCGCTAAAATTAAAACCAATTTTATTTGCGGCTGCTTCTACTTCCTGAGCAATGAAACCAGTATAACGTATTTGATCGTTTTGTTTTACTTCCTCATAATACTTTGCCATTGCCGGATCCATAGAAATTTTTGCATTCATCTTATTGCTAAAGGATCCCTTTATGCGGTCTACAGAAAAGTTTTTGTCAAACATTTTTTTGCCGCTAAATTTTTCAATGGAACCGAGAGAAGTACGCATCGCAACATTACCAGTGCTGATCGCAGATATATTAAGAGCATATTTTTCTGACTGTATTTTATCAAAATCATATTGATACGAAACAGGCCTTAGCTGCATAATAAAATCAAGTCCTTTCACATCTTCATTCACAGCTTTTTTATAACGTCCATCACTCAGTACACTCCAGCCTACCTGGCCACCGATAGAAGTTACAGCGGTATTTCCTATTCTGACACTATTGCTTATATTGGTCGTGGCTCTATAACCTACGGTGGTAGTGTTAAAAAGTGCACCAGCATTTAAACCTGTAAGATCAGTTGAATCCCCTATTGCTGTGTTAAAACTACCTGATGTTAGTGCTCCCAATGCATCACTGCCAACTGCAGTATTACGTGAGCCCGTTAAAACTGTATCCAGGGCCTGGTAACCAATTGCAGTATTTCTTACGCCGCTATTACTATAATACATCGAGAATGTACCGATGGCGGTGTTGGCACTACCGTTCACATTTGTAGTGAGAGCTTCTTCCCCTACTGCAACGTTAAGAAAACCCCCTACATTCTTACTCAGTGCATATCCCCCAACAGCAGTATTGGCATCATTATCACTATTAAGCAATGCCCTATAACCTATGGCGGTATTTAAAACGGAACTAAAGTTTGATGCTAAACTCAAATCGCCAATTGCAACGTTTGCGGAACCCGTTGTATTAGATATCAGACTAAAATGCCCCACTGATGTATTGCTTTGGCCTGTGGAATTTGAAAACAAAGCCTGATTGCCAATTGCAATTTCACTGTTGTCTGTGTTATTGTATAAGGAGCTGTCTCCAATTGCAATGATACCAGGGTCAGTAGATTTATTTAATCCATTTGCTGCACGCCCAAAAGAAATACCACCTATTGATCCTATCTGTCCTGCAAATCCATTATTCACCCTAAACACCAATGGCTTTAAATCTGTAGTGCCTAAAAAATTAGCGGTACTGTCTGTGGCTGCATTTCCGGTAAGGCCCCATCCAGATCCTCCACCAGCGCCACTCAGCAGTTTTACCCAAATGGCAGAACCATTTCCACTATTATAATAAAAGCCTGCACCTCCCGGTACAGCAACATTGGTATTGTAAACCAGTAAACTATTTGCAGGTGCAGTAATGGTTACCGCATCAGTCAAACTGGTAAGGGCTACCCGTGGAATAAGTAAGCCTTTATTGGGGGCAGTTATATCCAGCCGGGCACTTGCGTCAGGGGTAGTTATTCCGATGCCAACGTTTTGGGCAGTGGTACCAAGGGCACCCAAAAAAAGCATTGATGCCAATGCTGTTAAGTGTTTAATTTTTTTCATTTCAAAATTGATTAAGTAGTTATGGACTGATCGTTTTTGGCAAACCTTAAATTAGTAAATTCTGATGATTTAAAACCAAATGGGGACAATTTAAAAATTAAACAGCGCTGGTAAACTGTTTTAAAAACCGTATATCATTCTCACTAAACAGGCGAAGATCTTTTATCTGGTACTTGAGCATGGTGATACGTTCTATTCCCATACCAAATGCAAAGCCTGTGTATTTGTTGCTGTCGATACCACAATTCTCCAATAAGTTTGGATGTACCATACCGCAGCCTAAAATTTCCACCCAACCAGTGTGCTTACAAACATTACAGCCTTTGCCTCCGCAAATCAAACAACTGATATCCATTTCTGCACTGGGTTCTGTAAAAGGAAAATAGCTTGGCCGGAAACGCACTTTAAAATCTTTACCAAACATTTCCTGCACAAAGAAATACAGCGTTTGTTTAAGGTCTGCGAAAGATACATTTTCTGCAATGTATAATCCCTCTACCTGGTGAAAGAAACAGTGTGCCCGGGCACTGATGGTTTCATTGCGGTAAACACGACCCGGGCAAATAATGCGGATGGGTAATTTGCCTTTTTCCATTTCCCTTACCTGTACGCTGGAAGTATGAGTACGCAATAGCCAATCTGTCCCGCCTGAGGCGGGATGTGAAATATAAAAAGTGTCCTGCATATCTCTTGCCGGGTGATTTTCAGGAAGGTTCAATGCAGTAAAGTTGTGCCAGTCATCTTCTATCTCCGGGCCTTCCGCCACAGCAAAACCCAACCGTTGAAAAATGGAAACGATCTGGTTACGCACTAAACTAATAGGATGGCGGGAGCCTAATGGTAAAGGATCGCCGGGTAAAGAAATATCTATGTTACCTGTAGCAGCCTGCTGACCATTTTGTGTTGCAGCTCTCAGTTCTTCGTATTTTGTTTCTGCAAAAACTTTGAATTCATTCAGCAGCAAACCAAACTCTCTTTTTTTATCTGCAGCCACATTCTTCATCTCCGCCATTACATCTTTTACCAGTCCCTTAGTACCGAGATATTTTATTCTGAAAGCCTCTGCCTCCTCACTTTTTTGAGCAACAAAATTTTTTATTTCGTTCTTGTACTCCTCAATCTTTTCTAACAAATTTTCCATGAGGCAAAAATAAGGAAAAAAAGAGCGGCCTCATCCTCCTTCTCCTTCCCCATACTTCGGCTACGCTCAGTAGGGAAGGAGCGATGCTTTAAATCTTCATTAAACTTTTGTCCTTCCAAATCAACAATTTTTCTTTAATCACCAATAACTCCCCACACTCTGCAATTCAGCAATCACTTCAAATTTTATAGTCTTGCCTTTAATCCCTCCTTTGGAGGGCGGGGAGGCCTTTTTTTCTTAAGTTTGTCCAAAATAAAAAAAACGGATGTACGATTTGCATGATTTTTTAGAACCCGTAAATATTCATGGTTTGAATGGAGACAGTGGCTATAATGATGGGCAGTTTGCCCGCTATATAGATGTATATGAAACAGAACAGCCGGATATTACCGGTGCAGATATCGTGTTGGTGGGAGTAAAAGAATACCGGGGCAGTGGTGTATTTGGTGACAGCAGTACAGCCTCAGACATTATCCGCAGGCAGTTGTACCAATTGCATTACTGGCATAGCGAAGTTAAAATTGCAGATATCGGTAATATTAAAACCGGGGCATCCTTAAGTGATAGTTATGCAGCAATTAAAACAGTGCTGTCAGAATTATTAAAGCAGCATAAAACCGTGGTGGTACTGGGTGGCTCACATGATATTACCCTGGCACAGTATTATGCATATAAGGAACTCGGTAAAGTAATTGAAGCCACCTGTATTGATGCCACTATCGATTTGAAGGGAGAAAGCCCTGTAAGGAGTGAAAATTTTTTACTGGAGATGCTTACCAGCGAACCCAACCTGGTAAAGCATTACAACCATATTGGGTTTCAAAGTTATTTAGTGCATCCCCGTATGCTGGAAACAATGGATAAGCTTCGCTTTGACTGCTACCGGGTGGGCATGGCAAAAGAAAATATGGATGAGATGGAGCCGGTATTACGCAACACCCATTTGCTCAGTTTTGATATCAACGCCATTAAATACAGTGATGCACCTTCCGGTAAATGCAGCCCCAATGGTTTTACCGGTGAGGAAGCCTGCATGCTTACCCGTTATGCCGGAATGAGTAATACCCTCAGTAGTTTTGGTGTATATGGTTACGAACCACAGGCAGACATTAATGAACTGACAGCAAAGCAAATTGCACAAATGCTCTGGTATTTTATTGATGGCAAAAACCGCAGCAAGCAGGAAGCCTCTTTAAAAGAAAGCAGTTTATTCAATGAATTCAATACCGTGTTTGCAGAAGTGGATACGGTGTTTTTGCAAAGCAGGAAAACGGGCCGCTGGTGGATGCAGTTACCTGATAAAAAAATGATTGCCTGCAGTTACAATGATTATGTAATTGCCAGCAGGAACGAAATACCGGAGCGCTGGATGAGGGCACAGGAGAGAGGGTAATGTGCTGATTAGCTAATGTGCTAATGATGCAGATTTGCAATTGCTCAATTGGGGGAAGATTTAAAGAATTACCTTAAACCTGGATCAAAATGAATATCCTGTAATATTTAAATCATGAAAGTTGGTAACAGTAATTTATTATTAACATCCCTGCTTATTATTTTAGGCAGTTCCTGTAGTGTTTCCAAACAGATCAATAAACAGGCATCACAAATTTTACTGAAGGATTTTGTTATCAGTACCGGCCATATTGGTATCAGCATTTATGAACCAGCTACGGATCAGTATTGGTACAATTATAATGCAACAAAATATTTTGTTCCGGCCAGTAATACAAAACTGTTTTCATTGTACGCAGGGATGAAATATTTGGGAGATAGTTTGGCGGGATTGAGGTATCAAAATTTTAGTGACAGTTCAATCAATATTTTTCCAACAGGCGACCCAACTTTTTTACATCCTGATTTTGTACAACAACCAGTATTGACTTTTTTAAAAAATGAAAAAAGAAGTATCAACGTTTTAAATAACTGGAATGAAAAGGCTTTAGGTTATGGATGGTCATGGGATGATTACAATGATAATTATATGGTTGAAAGAAGCCCATTACCTGTTTATGGGAATATCGTAACATTCAAAATGAATGACCTGAAATTTGCAGATCAATACACTGCAGCTATTGATTGGAATATTTCTCCAAAAATCTTTAAGGATAGTATCAATAATTTTTATGCTTTACCAATTAAGTTAAGAGTACCAGGAGAAATGATGGATGCTGGTTTATCAAAAAAAGAAGTAACGAATTTTTCATTACTCAGAAATAAGACCAGTAATAATTTTATTTTAGAAAGAGCTGATTCCATCTTTACCAAACAGGAAATCCCAATTAATACCAATGGAGTTTTTACAGCGGTTCAAATTCTGAATAATGAATTTAATTTGAAATTAAAAATAGGTGTGCAAGCTGATAATTCATTACATAATTCTGTTCCATACCATTTACAAATGCATTCTATAAAATCCCAACCGGTTGATTCCATGTTCACTCCCATGATGCACCGCAGCGATAATTTTTTTGCAGAACAAACTTTGCTGATGGCCAGCAATGAAAGATTGGGCTACATGAGCGATGAAGCCATTATTGATACGTTATTAAATAACGATCTGAAAGATATTCCGCAACGGCCGCAATGGGTGGATGGCAGCGGGCTCAGCAGGTATAACTTATTTACGCCGCAGGATTTTGTGTACATCTTAAATAAACTAAAAAATGATTTTGGTTTGGAAAGATTAAAAAAGATATTACCTACCGGAGGCACCGGAACATTTAAAAGATATTTCAACAGCGACAGCAATTTTATTTATGCCAAAACCGGTTCACTCAGCAACCAGGTTGCCCTCAGTGGTTTTTTGATTACCAATAAAAATAAGTTGCTCATGTTTTCCATTCTCAATAATAACTATGAAGGAAGTACCACGGCAGTCCGCAGGGCAGTGGAACGATTTCTGAAACAGATCAGGAAAAAATATTAAAAAAATATTTTCTTCAGGCAACATATTTTCTCAGCCCCGTATCTTTTTTATATATCCGTTAC
>JAYVLZ010000133.1:0-6524 GCA_043759175.1 Chitinophagaceae bacterium
TCCCACTGTTACTCAATCTGAACAACTGGAAGCGGAAATAACAGCCTCATACAACGAAAACCAATCAGCCTGTGATGCTTTGTGCGGTACAAACCTTACAAAACTCGATGGCATACGAACCCAGATGCTGATGGATATGACGCCACCCAATGGGCAATATGCAAAAACAAACAAGGATGATGGGAATGGCGGTATAATACCTTATGAAAGCAGGAAATTTAATATCTATAAGGAAATCTCTATTGCTTATGGTCCGAATCCTGGCCCTGATGATCCTGTATATATAATTTCTCCGTTTAGAACCCCTTTAAATAGTGACAGATGGCCAGATGTATTTCATAATGATTTACAATTAAGGGATGACAACGCTTATATAGATCAGTTCAATGTACGATATATAGTGGCAAAAGATTTTGAACAAAATTTTTCTGAGAGTTGGGCAGAAGCCTTGCTGCCATACCATCCTGAGTATGCCCGTTATAAACTAATAAGCACCGGGGTGTTGGCGCAAAGCTTCAAGCATGATGAGCAAATAGAAAATATCAACAGCTACAGTACAGCTGCTGGTATAGGATATATGAATGCGTATGCCGGAAACCCAACCAACCAGTTATTGGCAACAGACCCCTTCTTTAACAGTACCGCAGGAAGCGCCTATAAAGAAATGATGCGCCAGGCAATGGATGTTGATTATACTGCAATCAACACTGATAATGGGCTTGGGCAGGATCCTTCTGTGCATTTAAGTATGTGGCAGATTGCATGGTCAAGAATAAATTGTGACCCTTCTTCTCCAATAACCTGTGCAGCGAATGGTCCTAAAACAGCAGCCCAATTTGAACTTAACAGTTGCAATGGTGATTGGGATTTGGTATGGCAGACATTCCGCACATTATACCTTGGTTATAAAAATGATTTGGTTAATGCATATTTGCGGACTCAGCCAGATGGTATTAATCCTGATTTTGAAACCCTTTTATCAACTTATCCGAACGAGTACCAGCGCAGGATTGGTGATTTTAATGAATTCAGGGTAAGAGATCCTTATCTGTCTCAAGTAAATGCAAGTGGTGGCGCAGTAGTGCCACAGGCTATAACAGATGCAACGATTGAATCTCACATAAGAACCTGTGAAGGGTACAAACAATTATGGTTGCAGGAATTAGCAACCTGTCCGGCATTAAGAAATGATCAAAACATAGTTGATAAAATTACAGAAGGCCTTAATGATATTTGTCTAAACAGTTTTGACGATAACCATCCTTTTGGTGCTGCTTCACTTTCACCAAATGATGGAAGAGATCCTCATTCTTTCGCTGATGTTATTAGTGGAATATTAGCAGTAAATAATATCCCCGTAAGCAGCCTTTGTCACCCTTACCTGATAACTTATCCAAAAGAATATGAAAAGCAAACAGCGCCATCAGATGGCGTTGCTGTTCTTGAAAAAGACGAATGTGTTTGCACCAGGCTGGGAGAGATAAAGCAGAAAAAAAGTGATCTCGGTTTTCCCGGCACATTGGCTGGCTTTGTAAAATACTGGTACGGTGTTGTCATCCGGCAAACATTACTTGATAGTCTTAGTAATGGATGTAACGGTATTCCCAATTGTAAAACCTATGGGCCACCGGTAGTCGTGCCCGGGCTCCTCACCTGTTATTCCGCTACAGAAACCTGTATCAGTTGCGAAGAATATAAGACACACCTAAAAGACTTTAAAAACAGCATTCCCAATCTTGACCCGACTGCTCCTTATTTAATACCCGATGGAGAAGAACAGCTTGCAGTGAATGTTGCTTTTGAACAGTTCATGAATTATAAAACAGGGTTTAGTAAAGGATGGCAGGAATATCTTCAGTTTGGCCAGAAATGTGAGGGATATGTCACTACTTATTCATGTGAATACCTGACATCAATTGTTACCGAATTCAACAGTTTGCATCCTGCAGGATTTTATGGAAGCGCCTGCCGTGATGCTTTTGTTATTTTCTTTAATCAGAAAACAGGCATTTATCGCAGCTGGAATGAAATTACTGCTCTTTACCTGGAAGCCTGCGGTGCAATGCCGGATGTATGCAACCCGGTAATTACCTGTGACGATTTTACAGCCATCATAAATACATTCAGGACAAATTACTGGAACGGCAGTCTTCCACACCCGGATTGCCATACAAGTTTTGCATCGTTCTTTAATAGTTACTACGGCACTTCTTATACCTGGGATGAGCTGGTGGCATTATACAAAACAGTATGTCCCGGCGATTTGGATGTATGCGACCAGTTCAACTGCATTGTTGTAATGGAGGCTATCCATCAGTTCCAGCAAACACTACCATGGATTTATATTGATTGTGAAAACAGGTTTGTAATATTTTTTAATAATTATTTTCATACAGCACTCACGAAAGAAGAGATTTGGACAATATGCAAACCGTGCTTTGAGATGGATAACATATGCAAAGAGACAATTAGTTGCGACCTGCTGGAATCTTACATTAAATCTTATGAATTAGGAGAGTATCGTTGTACTTCGACAGAACCCAAAGGTTCTCCTGAATATTGCAAAGAGTGTTTTACTGCTTTCATGAATATGAAGCTGAATACAAATTACACCTATGAACAAATATCGTTGTTGTACAAAAGGTCATGTGACAAAAAACTTGAAATATGTGAAGACAGATTTACCTGTGATGCACTTACGGGTTTCCTGAAAAACTTTGACTACAATGGACTGCCAGGTGGGTGCAAAGCCGCATTTGTAGAAGCCTACAATTCTTACTTTAAAACGCACTATACTTATGATCAGATAGTGGCAGTATTTGTATTGTATTGCGATAAGATGCCTGCAATATGCAAAGAAGTTGTCATAGAAAATTGTGACCAGCTATGGAAAGTATATGGCGACTTTATTTCTGTGATACGGGGCAGCGGCAGTGGGAATACATGTACACAATCCTTTACTGATTATTTTAACCTGGCATTGGGCACATCGTTAACCTTTGGACAGATTATGCAGAAGTACATGGAGCTATGTGGTAAAGAGCCGGTATTATGTGATGGCCGTACTTGTGGGGATTTAATTCAGTTCAGGGATGATTATCTGACACAGTTTGGTTCATATAATTTGCCCCAGCAGTTACGCAAAGATTTGTTCACCTTCCTTTTCAACCAGAAATTTCCTTCAACAGAACCATTTAACTGGGAAAGAATTATAGAAGCTTATGGAACCTGTGCTGATATTACATTGATTGCACCGGCAGATGCAGGGCCCTTGCTGGCATGTAATAAAATTGCTGGCCTGCCGCAAGTATTTTATGCGCTAAACCCTGGCTCATTGCCAGAGAAATGTTCAATAGTATTTCAGTCTCTTTTCAACCAATATTATCAAACTGATTTGAAGTATGATGAAATTGTTACTTGGGCATTGGGTAATTGCGGTGTAAACCTGGATGTATGCGGTACGCATGGTGCAGGAAGAAGGATGATAGCTTCAAGACCAGTGCCCGGGCTGGCAGGAACAAATGCCCCACGGCTTTGCGGAATGAATGTGCCTACTTCACCACCAGTAATAGAAGAACCTTCAGATGCCTGCAATTTTGTGCAGACACTGGCACTCAATACTGCAGTAGAACAGTACCGGCTGTATTTACAGCATCAGAAGGATAATTTTGATATGAAATATCAGGACAAATGCCTTGGTGCAAAAGACATTGAGCATTTTACGGTGAGCTATGTGCCTGCCGAATATCACTATACCCTGTATTATTACGACCAGGTGGGGAACCTTGTAAAAACAGTGCCACCAGCAGGTGTGCATCCCAACTTTGATGGAGGTTACTTAGATGCTGTGGATGATTACCGGAATGATGAGCAATATGATGGGCCAGTACCTGCACCACCTGCACATACATTGGTAACTCAGTATAGGTACAATACATTGAATGAGGTGGTAGCACAGATAACACCCGATGCAGGTTTGAGTACATTCTGTTACGACAAGCTTGGCAGGCTGGTGGTAAGCCAGAATGCTAAACAGCGACCCAATAATCAATATAGCTATACGCTGTATGATGACCTGGGCAGAATAAAAGAAGTCGGACAGGTAAACCAAAGCAGTGGATACAGCAGGGAAACATTACAGCCTATTTGTCAAAATGATGGCGATGAAACCGTAACGGGCAGTCTTGCAGGCTGGTTGTATAATAAACCTTCTGAGCAGATAATCAGAACTGTTTATGACCTAAGCTATCTTGGCGGGCAGGGAGACTTATGCCCACAGTACATGTGCCAGAAAAATCTGCGGAACCGTGTCAGCTACAGCAGCCTGCATTCCACTGGCACACCGGGTGGTTCGCCATTAGCACCAGACCACAGTGCGGCTACTTATTACAGTTACGACATTCATGGTAATGTAGATGTGCTGCTACAGGATTATAGAATTGGCATGGGCGAAGTAGTATGTACAGGAACTGTAGACCCAAGCGGCAACCGTTTTAAAAAGATGCAGTACGATTATGATTTAATAAGCGGCAAAGTGAACATGGTAAGTTACCAGCCAGATGATGCAGATGCTTTTTACCACAAATACGAATACGATGCAGAAAACAGGCTGACAGAAGTATATACCAGCAGGGACAAAGTGTATTGGGAAAAAGATGCAAGGTATAGTTACTATAAACACGGGCCAGTAGCAAGAACAATTATAGGTGAGTTGCAAGTACAAGGTTTAGATTATGCCTATACATTACAAGGCTGGCTGAAAGGGATAAACAGTACAAGTGTTGGCGATGCAAACTTTGATATGGGAGGCGATGGCAAACTAACAGGCACCAATAGTTTAGTGGCGAGGGATGCTTTTAGTTTTAGTTTGAATTATTACAATGGAGATTACACACCCATAAGCAATAGTGCAGCAGGAACATTTGCCGCCATACCCAACACATTGCAGGCAACAGCAGACAATGTGCAAACAGGCAACAATTTATTTAATGGCAACATACGGGCAATGTTTATAAACATACCCAAGCTGGGCAATGCAAAAATGTATGGATATAGATACGACCAGTTAAACAGGCTTGTTGCCCAGAATACTTACAACGGCTTTAACAATACAAACAATACTTTTACCAGCCCGGCAGCAACAGAAGAATACAAAGAGAGGATAAGCTATGATGCCAATGGGAATATTTTAAGCTACAAACGAAATGGCACTACAACTAATTTGCCAGCAGGTGTACCAGGCGGCTACAACATGGACGACATGGGTTATGAATACATACCCAACAGCAACAAATTAAAAAGGGTAACAGACAACCCGGCATACAGCGGCAATTACCCTGATGATATAGACAACCAAACCAATGCAGACAATTATGGGTACGATGCTATTGGGAATTTGATACAGGATAAAGCAGAAGGCATTACCAATATTGAATGGAATGCTTACGGCAAAATAACAGCCATTGCAAAAAGCAATGGAGGCAATATCCATTACAGTTATGATGCGGCAGGCAACCGCATAAGCAAAGATGTAAATGGCAAAACAACTTATTATACAAGGGATGTTAGTGGCAATGTGATGAGCGTGTATGAAAAGGGAAACAATGCAGTAAACAGCGGCGACCTTACACAAACAGAACTGCACATGTACGGCAGCAGCAGGCTGGGTGTTTACAATTTGCAAACCAATATGCAGTGTGTTGCTAACGCAACAGGCGTAAGCACCCATATAAGGGGGGATAAACATTATGAACTGGCGGAGCAAAGGGGTAATGTGATGGTGGTGGTAACAGACAGGCCTATGCCACACAGCGGAAACGGAATCACCATAGATTATTACGAAGCCGATGTAGTGAGTGCAACGGATTATTCTTCTTACGGCGCAGCACTTAAAGGCAGAGAATTTAACAGCGGCAAGGCGGTGAATGGGTACAACGGCAAACGCAAGGACAATGATATTTATGGCGAAGGCAATGCGTATGATTTTGGCGCAAGAATTTACGATGGAAGGTTAGGTAAATTTTTGAGTGTTGATAAATTCCACAGAACTTTTGCTTCTGAAAGTAATTATTCTTTTGCAGGCAACTCACCTATTGGTTCAGTAGATGTAGGAGGTAATTTCAGGTTTAGTGCAGCTACTCTGGCTCTTCTAAAAAGCAAATATCCTCGGGCATATTTATATCTTACAAAAACAAGCTCCGCAGTTTCGGGAAATATTATGGAACTTACGAAAAGCGACCGAATTATAAACGCATTGATAACAAACACTTATCATAATAATCTCAAGAAAAAATATAAGGGTGGTTCAGATGCTCAGGGTCAACCAATAACTCAATATGCTGATGAAAAATTTAATCTTACCAATGATAAAATCGAATCGGCATTCATGTACAATAACGGACCGGAAATAGTAATTTCTAAAGCAGATATTTTTATGGGAGAAAATGGAAGTGGAGGTAACAATATAGGTAATGACGGAACTGATTATAGTACGCCATTAGTAGTGAGTGAGGGGTTATTTGCAG
>JAYVLZ010000134.1:0-8520 GCA_043759175.1 Chitinophagaceae bacterium
ACCTGGCGGGTTCGCCATATGTTTTTATGGAATTGTTTGGCACCACCGAACAGCAGTATGGCGGCATCTTTGCATTGATTGCGGCGGGTCTTATCACCAGCAGCCAGTTGAATAACCGGTTACTGAAAAAACACAGCAGCGAGTACATTATAAAAATTACACTCACCATACAAACCATTGCCGGACTGTTATTGTTTGCTGCTGCTGCTACGGGCCTGCTGAATCTTTATAGCTGCATTGTATTGATTTTTGTTTACCTCAGTTGTCAGGGTTTTAATTTTCCTAATTCCGCTGCATTAAGCATGGCGCCGTTTACCAACCATGCCGGCAGTGCCTCTGCATTAATGGGTGGCATACAAATGGGGATAGGGGCGCTGGCCTCTGCGGCTGTAGGTTTATTTACACCACACAATGCCCTGCCGCTTACGGGGGTAATGGCCACCTTTGGGTTACTGGCATGGCTGCTGTTATTTTTCAGCACCCGTAAAATCAACTTTGCTGTAAAGCCGGAAGATGTGGAAGAACAGGCGATGGATCTGATTGAAAAATGTTGATCTGATGTCGTTTTTGTTAAGTTTATTTATTGCCCCAACCTTTCCGCAGGATGCTGTGCATAGGGCGGTATAAATAAAAACAAAAAGAACGGGCTCTATCCAAAAAAACTGTTTGGGCTAAAGCCAAGGCAAAAGATTATTTTTTATCACTGCCCTATAAGGCAGTGCAATTAACAATATCAATGATGTTAAAAACAATTGGAAGATGACTCTTTGTACAGCAGTTTTTATTTTCCTGTTTACGATGATTCTTTATGCTTTTATTTTTTCTAAAAACTTGTACAAATTCTTTTCATCATCATACAGCATTAATTTTTTTTGTGGAGAATACAGAAAAAGCGAAGGATATTTCCTGGGAGAAAATTTAAGGATAAATTGATTTTTTGTATCCTGCAAAATGAGGATGTTTTTTTTGTTGATTAAATTATTTCCATACCTGTTTAAAAAGTCTGCTGCTTTAACTTGATTGTCCATTGTCAAAAGGTAAACCGCTACTTTATCCAATTCTTTTTGATGTTGATTCAGGTATCGAATACCGTGCTGGCAATGATCACATTCTGTATCAAAAAAAACAAAAAATATTTTTTTCCCCGTAGTCAGGTCTTTATTTGTAAATGCAGTTTTATCAAATTTATAAAAAGTAAAATCAGGTATGGTTGCTGCAGGTGTTTGTGCAGTAATATTTATTGAAATGAACAAACCGAGTATTGCAGTTGGAATAAAAAATTTCATGCAACAAATTACTTGCTTACCAACAAATAGAAAATTATTTTTTTACTACCCGTCACTGCCGGATACTGAATGAAAACAAATTGGGGGCAATACAGGTTTACTAAAGCCGGTTGCTGCAGATAAAAACATCTGTTTAATCATAAATATTCTAAGAAGATAAGTTTGCTATTGTTTCGTGCCATAACCAATATCATTTTACCACCGGGAGAATTAATCCATTTTGCATCTCTGAATTCTCCATCTATGTTCGGAAGTTCTGAGAAGTGAAGGAACTGTCCTGATTTTTTATCATAATTAAAAATTGTGGGATTCATTGCATCATAACGGCCCTCATAAGGCTGTACCCCATAAAAATTTCCAGCAGCCAGGTACGTAACTTCATTCTCCACCGGGAATTTTAAAAACGAGAAAATTGGTGCTAACTGCAATTCTTCCGGCATATCCCGTCTTGTAAAATTTCCTTTACCATCATTTATAAAATAAGATGAAGCTAATGTTTCCGCCTCTATCTGAACTGGAGCCGGGTCTTTAAACATATCCCCGAACATGTATTGTACCGTTTTTCCAGCCACGTCATCATAACCCAGGTGTTGCTTCTTTAATTTAGGCAAAGACAGTTCCAGCTGATCCTTACCAAGAAAAGGATATTCTTTACCGTTAACAGTGTAAGCCATAATTTGCTCCACAGTTCCGTTGTTATCAAAATCTTTCATATACAGTTTTAAGGGACTGTCTTTGTCCGCATTTAATTTTGAATTACGTCCCCAGTTACCGGATAATAAATCAGGGAAACCATCTGCATTGATGTCGGTGCAACAGATGGTTTGCCAAAGACCGGCAGATTGAGCAATTGCAGAAGTTTTAAACACCCCTTTATGATTAATAAATATTTTTACAGGCATCCATTCGCCGGCAACAATCAAATCCATCCAGCCATCCCGGTTTATATCTGTAAAGGCACAGGAAGTAACTATGCCGGTTTCTTTTAATGAAATAACAGGTTCATCAGCTACTTTAAAACTCCCTTTCCCATCATTCATCAATAAATAAGAGGATTGGGCATAACCATATTTTTTTGAATCTGCAAGGCCTCCAACAAAAATATCATTACTGCCATCGTTATTAATATCTGCAATGGCTATGCAGGATTTATTAGTTAAGATTTTAGGGAAAGTATTTGTTGATTCATTAAAATGTCCATTGCCGTTATTTATATATAAATGATCAGCGAGTGCTGGGTTACCATCCTGGTATTCATTGCCGCCGCTTACAACATATAAGTCTGGATAGCCATCATTATCGACATCAAAAAAAACTGCATCCACTCCTTCGCATCCTGAATTCTTATTAAATATTTCAATATCCGTTTTAACAAATTTGCCATCTTTTGACTGGAGCATCATACATCCGGGCTGATCCTTTGCACCACATACAAATATATCATCAAGGCCATCTTTATTTACATCTGCTACTGCCAGTTTTGGCCCTCTTGCAGATTCCATGTGTGGAATTAGCGGCTGATTATTGAAATCGATAAAATTATTTTCTTCGTGTTTCCATTCAACCTGGATTTCTTCAGAAATATCTTTAAAGAGTTCCTTTTCTTTGTGAAAAAAAAGTTCATACTTAAAATCCGCTGTCGCATCATTTTGCTTTATTAGTAATTGTTTACCGGCAGGAATATTTTTTAGCAGTTGATATTTTTGATTGGGCCACACAATTAACATACTGTCTGCACCAGATAAACTGTCCAATCCAAAATGAAGCCGTGGTTCTGAAGATGACATGAAACCCCTCGTAAGCATTAATTGCTGGTATTGCATTTTTCCACCTGCAAAAAGATATGCTTTTGCGCCAATCCCCGAAGTATTCATTCCATCTCCTTTAAAAGAAACCGCAATAAAATTTTTTTTCGGTGTATTGTTTTTTAAAATTACTGCTTTGGCATTAATGCAATTAATTACCAAATCAAGATTTCCATCATTATTCAAATCAGCATACGCAGCTCCGTTAAAATATCCTTTTATTTCACTGGCACCCCATTGGTCACTTGAATCTTTAAAACCAGCATCTCCATTTCCTTTAAATAAAAAAGGATGCGATGCACCATCGGGCATTTTATCCAGCATCGCTTTTTGAAAATTGACAGGGCTTCCAAAAGACTGAGGGTTTTTTATCCCTGCAAAAAACATTATAAAATCAAGATCAAGCGGACGTTTAACTATCCCGCTTGAAATAAACAAATCTTTGTTCCCGTCATTGTCAAAATCAGCAAACAAAGGGCTCCAGCTCCAGTCTGTTGCAGAAATTCCATTGATTAATCCAACATCACTAAAACTAATTCCATCACCATTGTTTTTTTGAAGGCAGTTTTTTGAATATTGATCCTGGTATCCGTTATTTTTAATTTTTTGATTATAGGTGTCAAGGTGCTCGCCGTTGCCATAGGTTTTTAAAGTTTTCTCATCTCCGGGCAACATATCAGCAGTAACAATATCCAGCTGGCCATCATTATTATAATCTGCAATATCATTGCCCATGCTATAGCGGCTGTAATGCCTGAAATGATTTGCACCACTCTCAATAAAAGTACCATTGCCATTATTTAAATAGTAATAGTCATTTTCATGAAAGTCATTACCAATATACATGTCATCCCAACCATCGTTATTTAAATCACCCACTGCCACGCCCAATCCATAACAAAGCCTGCTTTGATAAATACCTGCCTGCACAGAAACATCAGTAAATTTTTGTTGCCCATTAACGATGTCATTACGAAAAAAACGTTCACCGGCATTGGCATCAAATTTTCGCCTGCCGGTTGTATCTGTTATATTTTGATTCGGATGCTCCGACTGATTAAGGATAAAGCAATCCAGGTCGCCATCATGATCATAATCAAAAAAAACTGCCTGCGTGGAAAAACCTGAAAAATTCAATCCATATTTTTCTGAACTTTCCGTGAATGTACTATTGCCGTTATTAATAAATAATTCGTTGTGGCCTTTTAACCCATGCATGTTGGCAACTGCACATACATAAATATCTAAAAGGCCATCGCCATTTACATCTGCCATCGTTACCCCGGTACACCAATCTGAAGTACCAGCTACACCTGCTTTTTCAGTTATGTCTTCAAATTCAAAGTTGCCTTTGTTTAAATACAATTTATTACGCCCGGTGCTGTTGGCTGTAAAATAAATATCGGGCAACCCATCATTGTTAATATCTCCGGTGGCAACTCCACCACCGTTATAGTAATATATGTATTGGAGGATGCTCAGTGAACTTTTATCATCCAGTTTATTTTCAAAATCTATATGTGTTTTGGAAGAGGGTAAGCTTGCAAACATTTTTTCTTTTTTGTTGCATGAAAAAAGAAAAAACAATAAAACAAGATAAATTAAAAGATATTTTTTTGCAGCAACCATAAACATTTTTAAAAGATTAAAAGCTATGAAAAATTACCGGATAAACCCAGCAATTTCCCATAGCTTTTTTGTATTTTTTATCTGCTTTAGCTAACGATCATTTAAAATCAATTTGTCTTCATGTTATTTAGCAGACATATCTGTATTACTTACAAAAGCAATTCTTTTACTATCCGGCGACCACGATGGTGTATTAATGGTTCCCTGCCCACCGTATAAATAAGCAAGTACCTTTACCGGGCCACCACCAACCGGCATCATTCTTATATATACATTTTTATAAGGCGGATGCATGCCCGGCACTACTTCTTCTTTTAAAAAAGTAATAAACACCAGCGACTTACCATCAGGAGATATATGGGCAAACCAATTATTAAATTCATCATTGGTAACCTGTTCGGGTTCACTTCCATCAGGTTTCATTCTCCATATTTGCATCGAACCACTACGAACAGAGTTAAAATAAATATATTTTCCATCAGGACTATATTCGGGGCCATCGTCTAATCCTTTTGTGTTAGTAAGGCGTGTTTCTGGTCCGCCATTGGATGGTACTTTATAAACATCATAATCTCCATTTCTTTCTCCACAAAAAACAAGGTCTTTGCCATCGGGAGACCAGCCATGTAAATAAGATGGGCCTTTTGGTGTAACCTGTTTGGGTGTTCCGCCGCCAATGGGTACGGTATAAATTACAGAACCTCCCAATTCTTTTACTGCGCTGCTTATTGCCAGCATTTTTCCATCAAAAGAAATAACATGATCGTTATTATTGTTCTTTATATTTCCTGTGTTAATTAAAACAGGCTTACGGGTGGTTAAATCAAAATTATACAATTGCCCGTCGCTGCTGTTAAAAATAAGGCTCCTGCCATCATTTGTCCAGTTAGGTGCCTGTATGGAATAGGGTACTTCGTAAACAACTTCACGGCTGCCGCCTGCTACATCCATTAGTTCAAGCCTGCTGCCCAGTTTCATTTCTGTCCGGTTGTCAGCCACCCCATTAAATGGTACTGATATACTAACGTTACTGAATACACCTGTTTCTAAAATATCTGAATTATGTGAGCCAACAAAAAGGCCGACATATACTTCATCACCTAAATCTATACCAGCTATTGTATCTGTTTGAAAAGGTTCCCCATAAATAGCAGCACGCATTATATACTGGTTGCCTTTCCTTTCCAATTGCAGTATGTTTGCATGGGTCATTTTTAATTTATGTTCTTCTGTTTGAGCGGCAGCTGTGCGGCGGAACTGAAGAGATGTGAGCCCATCTCCATGTTCAACAGCATTTACATGTGCTGAATTGCCATCCATACTTTTACGAACCATCCATCCAACCTTGCGATGATAGTTAACCCAGTTTCCTAAAAATTCTGCACGGGTATAAAGAATAAAATCACCTTTTATTTTTTTCCACACGTATTGAAATTCATCATGATCTCCCCATACATTATACCCCGAACCGGATATTACATACTGGCCCGTAGACGGAATAAAAGTGGCAGAGCCAGCTTTAACATTGGCACCAACATCATTATGCCCGGTAAAAATGCCCACTGCCTGGTTTTGTGAAAAAGCATACTGGCACAATAAGATGGCTGGCAGAAAGATTGCTAAAATATTTTTCATTTTACAAGAATTGATTTATTATTAAAAGGCTATTTGCTTTACTTTTTTTTATTTGCCTGTTTTTATTAATGATGTTTAAAAACCTGAAAATGCTTTCTTCATTATCTTCATAATCCAGTAATTTGTTTTCAGCAGAATACAGGAACATGGAGGGATATTTTCTGGGGGTGAATTTTGTAATGAACTGATTGAACTTATCCTGCAGAAAAACTACATTCTTCTGTGTTTTTAAATGGGGGCCGTACGTATTCATAAACTTGTTTATTTTTTCATGATCGTCTATCGAAATAATGTATGTGGCTGTTTTTTGAAATGCCTGGTAATTTTTATCAATATTTTTAATGGCATGCTGGCAATGATCACATTCTGAATCAAAAAAAACAAAAAACATCATTTTGTCCTTTGGTAAATCCTTAGTGGTAAATGTTTTTTTATCAGCACCCAAAAATTGAAAATCAGGTATCGTTTGCGCCGGTATTTGCCCGGAAACACCTGTTGAAATAACAAAGAGTAAAACAAGGATGTAAAACAAATATTTCATATTGAAAAGATTACAGATGATCATGTTTACTATTGATTTTTTATTTTTGATAAATCCCAAACTTTCAAAGACTTTATTACAGCACTTCCTTTTGCAGCAAATACAGATAATGCAGCAGCATCCTCCTCCGGAAAAACATAAGTAGTTAAAGCCTTTTCCCCATTATTCACAAAAATTTCAAGAGATGATTTATCAAATAATATTTCAAGTTTTATTTTATCTGTTGTGGTTGACAAGTCAATTGTTTGTACCTGTTTATCTTTTTTTACTGCACCATTTCCCGTCTTACTCCTGTCAACATACAATTGTTTTTTCAATGCATCATAACCTATTTCTATTTCCGCAATAGTTTTATTATCCCTGTCCTTTTTTTGAGCAATTTTAAATCCGGCAATTGAACCTGGTTCCACAATTAATTCAGCATCGAGCCAAAATGAATTGCCCTCAATTAAATCCTTTTTTCCGATTGCCTTTTCCTGCATAGTTATTTTCATCTCATTCATCTCAATTACACTTTTGCCGGAAAATTTTGCCAGGTTATTTTTAATTAAAGAAGTTGGTTCCTGTATCAACCGGAGCCCATCATCAGTTTCTTTCAGAGCAAGGTCTCTTGGAATGGACATTTGCCCTCTCCATGGATGAGTCTCCTGCTGCCCGGGTATCATCCAGCCAATGAAAATTTTCTTATCATCAGGAAGATTATTCCAGGGAATGGCGGCGTAAAAGCAATCCCCGAAATCAACTGGTAATATCATATCAGATGGATTATCATTTTTAAAATTTGTTCCGTCAAAATCACCAACAAAATACTGCATATATACACCCCGTTCAGCCCCTGCAGCAGAAACCATCAGCACCCATTTTTTAAGGCCTGGCTTATCTTTTACAGGCAACTGAATTAAAAAAGGACATTCCCATGCAGCACTTATATATCCCTGTGGGCCGAAGTAGCTGAGCAACTCCCATTTTTTCAGATCGGCGGATGCATAAAATCGTATTGTATGTTCAGTGGGTAATGCAACAGCCATTATCCATTTTTTGGATTTTTCAAACCAAAAAACATTGGGATCACGAAAATCTTTTTTTTGTAAATCAATTACCGGGTTGTGCTCATAATTTGTAAAAGTGTTACCCCCGTCGTTACTATAAGCAACGTATTGGGACTCTTTTTTAAAATTGGGCTGATCCGCAGTATAAACAGCTACAATACAATTTTTACTTTTACAAAATCCACTGGTATTATCTTTATCCCAAACTGCACAACCGGAGAATCTCCACGTGGTGTCTTTATCAATAGTTTCCGGTATAGCTATGGGTAAATGTTTCCAATGAACAAGATCAGTGCTGGTTGCATGGCCCCAGCTCATATGTCCCCATTTATTTTCATACGGGTTTTGCTGATTGTATAAATGGTATATCCCATTCAGATAAATTAATCCATTGGGATCATTTGTCCAGTTCTTTAATGGCGTAAAATGATAAACCGGTCTCCAATGCTCAGTTGCAGTTTGTGCCTTCACTTGTAATAAAACCGTGGAAGATAGAAAGGCTGCAAAAAAATATGGAAGCAATTTATTTTTCATTATTTTATATTTTGAAATTTTATTTTATTCAATTACAATAT
>JAYVLZ010000135.1:0-6727 GCA_043759175.1 Chitinophagaceae bacterium
TCATCCGTTATTGACAACGTTCCGCTGGTAGCTGCCGGAATGGGCATGTATGATATGCAGACATTTCCAACAGATCATTATTTCTGGAGCTTTCTTGCCTACTGTGCCGGAACAGGTGGTAGTTGCCTCATCATTGGTTCTGCTGCAGGTGTGGCGGCTATGGGCATGGAAAAAATAGATTTTTTGTGGTATTTTAAAAAAATTTCCTTGCTGGCTTTGTTAGGTTATTTAGCAGGGGCCGCCACGTTTTTGTTGCAGCATTATCTTACTAATTTCTAATTTTTCCACTGACATGGTAATTAAAATTTCGTAAATTTAAAACATGAAAGTCATCTTACTCGCTATTGTTCTTTTAGCAGTTGCCTTTGCCGGTATTGCTATTAAATTATTAGTGAAAAAGAATGGCAGGTTTTCAGGAACCTGCAGCAGCAATAATCCATTAATACAAAACGAAGGTGGCGCATGCGGCATTTGCGGAGCAAGGCCTGATGAGCAATGCAAATCTTAATGCAATTCCTTTATCCATTTTTTCAAACTTTCCGAAGCATACGTTTTCCAGCTCCCATTCTCATCATAAATAAAATAAACTTCCAGGTTTAAATTTTTATTATCCTGTAAAAATTGTTTTGATCTTTCCAGCCCCATTACCATAAATGCAGTGGCATAAGCATCGGAAGTGGTGCAGTCATCAGCAATTACAGTGGCGCTCAATAAATTTTGTTTGGCAGGATAGCCGGTACGTGGATCTATGATATGTGAAAATTTTTGTCCGGCTTCTTCGTAAAATTTCCGGTAGTTGCCGGATGTAGACAGGGCCTTGTTGTTAAGCGATATTACGGCTTCCAGTTTTCTTTCCTCCGATGCTTTTTCATTGGGTTTATCTATGCCCACTTTCCAGTCTTCATTGTTCTTTCTGCCTTTAGTCCTTAACTCACCCCCCAGTTCAACCAGGTAATTGTTTATCCCCCTGCTTTCAAGATAGTTGGTTAACACATCCACCGAATACCCCTGTGCAATGGCATTAAAATCAAGCATAATCTGCGGCTTTGCTTTTATCAATTTCCTGCCTTGCAGGCGAACCATTTTGTACCCCACAAAGTGGAGTAAACTATCAATCATTGCACTATCAACATTCGCTTTTTTAGTAAATCCAAAACCCCAGGCATTTACCAAAGGGCCAACCGTTACATCAAAAAGGCCGCCGGTTTTTTCCGACACTTCCATTGATTTATTAAATACATCCATAAAATATTGATCAACCAAAACACTGCTGTCATTTTTATTGATCCTGGAAATGATGGAAACCGGAACCCAGGTTGACATGGATGTATCAATATCTTTTAATATCGAATCAATGGCTTTCTTGTAATTGATATTGTCTGCTGAAAAATAAGAGATATGATAAGTAGTGCCTTGTGCATTGCCTTCTATCTTAATTAAATTGTTATTATTGGTGTTGCAGGCTGTAAAAAAAACAGCAGTTACCAGCATTGGGAAAAGGGATTTCATCATGCAGTTTTATTTATCCTCCAAAATCATCAAAGGCAATATTGTCGGGTGGAACGCCCAATTCATCCAGCATTTTAAAAACAGCAGCATTCATCATGGGAGGGCCGCACAGATAATATTCAACATCTTCCGGTGCGGTATGATGCTTTAAATAATTTTCATACAGCACATTATGGATAAAACCGATATAACCTGTCCAGTTATCTTCGGGTAATGGTTCAGATAAGGCCACATTGTATTTAAAATTTGAAAATTCTTTTTCAATATCCCTGAAATGATCAGTATAAAAAACTTCCCTTGATGATCTTCCTCCATACCAGAAAGTTACTTTTCTATCCATTTCTTTTTTGGTGTGAAATAAGTGGAATAAATGTGACCGGAGCGGCGCCATACCTGCACCACCGCCAATATAGATCATTTCTTTTTTTGTGGGCTTAATGTGAAATTCGCCAAAGGGCCCGGCAATACTTACCTTATCGCCGGGTTTAAGGGAAAATACATAGGAAGAACAAATGCCCGGGTTTACATTCATGAACCCACCTGCTTTCCTGTCGAATGGCGGTGTGGCCAGCCGGATATTTAACATGATGATGTTACCTTCAGCCGGGTGATTGGCCATTGAATAAGCACGGAAAACAGGCTCCGTATTTTTCATTTTCAGGTCCCAGATATTGAACTTACTGTAATCATCATGAAAACGTTCGTCAATTTTAAACAGGCTGTTTTTAAAATCAATTTCACAAACCGGAACATCCAGTTGAATATAACAACCCGATTCAAATGCTAAAAATTCACCTTCGGGTAACTTAACCACCAGTTCTTTAATATAAGTTGCCACATTATCATTTGAAACCACTTCGCATTCCCATTTCTTAATGCCCATTATTTCTTCAGGAATTTTTATTTCCATATCCTGCTTCACTTTTACCTGGCATCCGAGGCGCCAGTTTGATTGCTGTTGTTTCCTTGTAAAATAAGGGAGCTCCGTGGTTAAAATTTCGCCACCACCGGATAATACCTGGCATTTGCACATGGCGCAGGTGCCGCCACCACCGCAGGCCGAGGGTAAAAATATTTTTTTGTTTGACAAGGTAGTAAGCAGGCTGGAACCGGCTGCTGTTTCCACTACCTGCTTTCCGTTAATCATTATTTTTACTGCTCCAGATGGGGTTAGCTTTGACTTTGCAAAAAGGATGATATATACCAGCAGCAAGTTGAATGCAAAAAAAACAACTACACTACTGATAACCGTTACCATATCAAATGCTAAAAATACCATCTCGTTTTTTAGTTAATAATTTATAATGTTATACCCATAAAACTCATAAATGCTATGGCCATCAGACCGGTTAAAATAAAAGTAATACCCAAACCCCGTAAAGGTGCTGGTATATTTGAATACCGTAATTTTTCCCGGATGGCCGACAAAGCCACAATGGCCAAAAACCAGCCCACACCGGAACCAAATCCAAAAACAGTGGCTTCCCCTAATGTAGCATACTCCCTTTCCTGCATAAACAATGCGCCACCCAGTATGGAACAGTTTACTGCAATAAGGGGCAAAAAAATACCTAAGGTCTGGTATAATGCAGGTGCATATTTTTCCACCACCATCTCCACCAACTGGGTAATAGAAGCAATGGTGGCGATGTACATAATAAAACTTAGAAAGCTAAGATCTACCGTTGCAAAGCTTGATGATAACCATGCTAACGCCCCCGCTTTTAATACATAATTCTCCAGCAAATAACAAACCGGTACCGAAACCGATAAAACAAATATCACAGCCACACCCAGCCCCACAGCACTTTTTACGGTTTTTGATATGGCTAAGTAAGAACACATGCCAAGGAAATAGGCAAAGATCATGTTCTCGATAAAAACAGCTTTGATAAAAATATTTACGTGTTCCATAAAATATAATTTATTTAAATCAATGACAAAGGTTGTCAACCTTTGTCAGGTTTATTGCAGTATGATGAAGGTTGACAACCTTATAATCCTAAGTTAATAACATTGTTATTTAGGTTCTATTAATTTTCTGTTGCGGCTCCGCTGCACCCAAATAATTATCCCCACAATGATGAGTGCCATTGGCGGCATAATGATAAGGCCGTTATTAAAATATCCCATCTTATAAAACGATTCCGGTATGATCCGGAAACCCATCAACGCACCGGAACCAAGCAATTCCCTGATGGTAGAAACAATTACCAGTATCAATCCATAACCCAATCCATTACCGATACCATCTAAAAATGAGGGCCAGGGTTTATTAGCCATGGCATAGGCTTCCAGCCTGCCCATTACGATACAATTAGTAATAATTAATCCCACAAAAACCGACAATTGTTTACTTACATCATACACAAATGCTTTTAAAAACTGATCCACAATAATCACCATTGCTGCCACTACCGTTAACTGAACAATGATACGGATGCGGTTGGGAATAATATTTCGTATTAATGAAATGACGAGGTTAGAAAAGGCTGTCACTACCATCACTGCCAGCGCCATTACAATAGAAGGTTTCATTTGCACGGTAACTGCCAATGCAGAACAAATGCCCAACACCTGTACCGTTATCGGATTGTTGTCGTTCAGCGGATCATATAGCAGCCGTTTATTTTTTGGAGAAAATAATGACTCTTTTGGGGCTTTTATTTTTGCAGGTGCTGTGGATGTTTCTGTACTCATTTTGATAGTTTTAATCGTGAGTGGTGAATCGTCAGTCTTCAGTCGTCAATCGTATCAGTTAATAAACAATCATTTTGCTAAGCATTTGAAAGGTTTTTACAATCAATGCTCCGGTTTGGGTTAAATCTTCTCTTTTAAAATATTCAAGTTCTTGTGCACTATCCAAAACGGTATCAATTTCAATTAATGAACCCCTTGAAATTTCATAAAACCTTCTTCTTTCTACCGCAGATTTTCTTGAACTCCCTTCCATAATATTTAATTAAATTGACAGTGCTGCCCTTCTTAATTGTTGCGACCTATTAAATCTTTCGTCCTGGGGCAACAATTTTGATATTTTATAACAATTTAATACAAGCGCTTTACCTGTAATGAAAAACATCCAGTTTGGTGTGGGCTAATTGTAAAAACATAAAATTATTTTAAGTAAAAAAATACTTTTTAAAATCTCACGCCTCACCACTCACTCCTCACGCCACCCATCAGGGTTTAGTTTTTTTAAAATAAGGTATATAATTGCTGAGTGTCCTTTTAAACATTTCTGTAACGCCGTTACTGGTTATTGTTGCCCCGGAAACGGCATCCACGCCATGTATATCGTTTGGTGCTGCACCACCTTTCACCACTTTTACTGAAACAAAATTTCCTGATTCATCAAATATTTTTTTACCAATAAACTGTTGCTGGAATTTTTGTGTTTCAATTTCGGCACCCAGCCCGGGTGTTTCACTTTTGTGCCCAAAGCTTGCACCGTAAATGGTGTTCATATCGCCTTCCAGTGAAATGTACCCCCAAATAGGGCCCCATAAACCTTTTCCCCGTACGGGAATTACATAAAAAGTTTTTCCTTCTTTATTACATACAAACAGCGGAAATAATTGATCATCCTGATTACCGGTTTTTACTTTGTCCAGTTCTTTTTTAAGGTCTATATCAAATGCAGCAACACTGCCGCTAACTTGTTCCCCTTTGTTGTTCAACACAACCTGCTTAACAATATATTGCTTAAACATATGCTCCGCTTCACCGGTTTCAGCTTTCACCGAAACGCTGGACAAAATGTTTTTCATTTTTTCTATCCGCACATTTTTTGCCTGGTATGGCCCCAGGCCAATAGAAGCTACCGATAACATCACAGCAATAACCACCACCATACCGGAGGAAAAAAGAAAAGTGGCTTTATTGCTGTCTTTATGCATTTTTATGTTGTGTGGGCTTTGCCCGTTTTAATCTCCGTTTAATATTGGCGGCCACCACAAAATGATCAATTAAAGGCGCCATTACATTCATAAATAATATAGACAGCATCATCCCTTCCGGATAGGCCGGGTTAAATACCCTGAACAGGATGGCGAACATGCCTATTAAAAAACCATAGATATATTTACCCGTATTTGTATGGGCGGAACTCACCGGGTCGGTAGCCATAAAAATGGCGCCAAATGCAAACCCGCCTAAAACAAGATGGTGCAATGGCGTTATCTGCATCAGCGTATTTAATCCAAAGAGGTTGAATATAGATGCCATTAAAAATCCGCCGGTAAAAACAGAAAGCATGATCCTCCAGCTGCCGATACCTGTGTATAATAAAATGGTTGCCCCTATAAGACATGCAATGGTGGATGTTTCGCCAATGGAGCCGGGAATTGTGCCGATAAAGGATTCCCGTATCCCCGGAATTTTATCTGCAAAACCTGCCGCAGCATCTCCCAATGGAGTAGCGCCGCTAAACCCATCAACAATGGCCTGGCCTTTTTGTAAACTGGTGTTGATCCAAACTTCGTTACCCGACATTTTTGTAGGATACGCAAAAAACAGGAATGCCCTGGCGGTTAATGCAGGGTTTAAAATATTCATACCGGTACCACCAAAAACTTCTTTGCCAATGATCACAGCAAAAACTGTTGAAACCGCCACCATCCATAAAGGCACCCCTACCGGCATTACCAGGGGTATCAACATCCCTGAAACCAGGAACCCTTCATTGATAGTATGCTTGCGGATAATGGCAAAAACGAATTCCACCGTTAACCCGGTAGCATAAGAAACAATCACTAACGGTATTACTTTACTGGCGCCAAAAATAAAATTATCAATTAGTGAAGCATTGGTAATGCCCAATGCCAGGTGATGTTGATAACCAACATTCCACATACCAAAGAACAGGCAGGGGGTTAATGAAATAACCACCAGTATCATGGTGCGTTTTAAATCAATTGCATCCCGTACATGTGTGCCTTTGGAACCGGTGGTGTGATCAGGAACAAAGAGGAAGGTTTCAAATGCATTGAAAGCGGGATAGAATTTTTCCAGTTTCCCGCCTTTTTCAAAGCTGGGTTTTATTTTGTCCAGTAAATTTCTAAGTGGCTTCAACTGAAAATATTTTTGTTATGATAAAAATCAGATGCCTGCCTGTTACAAAGAATATAGAACTCCCGTAGTTTCCATATCAGCAATTAATCGTATTCCCTGTTCTTTGAATATTAAATATCACTACCGTCTTGTTAAAAAGTATATC
>JAYVLZ010000136.1:0-11500 GCA_043759175.1 Chitinophagaceae bacterium
AGTTGACGGCTATGGTGTCCCAACCGACCACAGCTTGAAATTGTCAAATCATGATTTTAATCTTCATTCGTACGCCGGATTAATTATTAATGGAATAAAATTTGGTGATCTTTTCAATATGAAACAGGAAACAGCCCCCATACGCTCATTTATCAGGGATTATAACCTGGAGAAACCCAATGGGATCATCTGTTTTATCGCAAGCGTTCATTTTCATTCTAAAAGTGATTGGTTTAAATTTATCAGTCATGTACAAATAATAACGATTGCATTCAAGCACCTGGATGTGATCTATCTGCTCAATCCGGAGATTGATGCAAAAAATATTAAAACTATGTTTACCAATAATAAGAGATTCACCTATTCAAAAACCAGGCGTTTTGAGATAAAGGGTAAATCAAAACGTTATGGTCTTTATTCCATCTCCATAATACCTGTTAATAATGATTGTGAAAAAGAAACAATGGCTGAATTAAGTGGCAGAATGAATAATTAATCATCACTAATGCTAATTGTAAAGTGACGGTTTGATTCGTGAATGGTGAATGGTCAATCGTGAATTATTGACCGTTCACCATTAACCATTCATGATTAACTGATTACTAAATTGTTCCTCAGCAAATTTTATTCATTACTTATTCATTACTTCCATTTCATCGATATTGTGATTACCGTTAGACAGCGTGCAGTTGAATGAACTGAAATAACTGAAAATGGATGTGATAGGAAAATCAGGAAGCTTAAACTTTTTAACAGGGAACCGGCCTGGATGAATGGTGCTGTCTTCCTGCCTGCTCTTATCCAGTGCATACACGGTTATAATGCTTTCGTGGCCGAGGAAAATTCTGATGGCAAATGCTTCAAACCTGTCTTTATTATATTCCAATATATGGTCGGTACAAAAATCATCTAATGTCTGATTGTTCGCCAGTTTAGCAGAAATCATTCCTTTGATTTCTTCATTTAATTGTGTTGAGTTATCCATGATGTTTTTTTATTTATGATAAAAAATGTGTGCCAAAAATTGTTGCCGGATAAAATAATATATATTCCATTTAATGCTGCGCTGTTAGAAACTTTTTTACAATCCATGTACATCAGTTCAATTTACATATCACAACAATAATTTAAAAAATAAATAAGAAATGTGATCTTGAATTTAGCTGTATTGGTCAATTCTTTTCTTTACCGAGTACTGTATTTTTTACTCCGCTAAAAATACTTTTCCAAATAAGATTAAAAAAAGATCTTTTTACATCCCTTTCATAATAAATAGCACCTTCCCTGATAGCGTCATTTTGTGGATTATCATTTTTAACCAACGTATTAGCAAATAATGTTGCCAGTCCTTTTTTCTTCAGTTCTTCTTCTTTCATTTTCAATACTTCTATTTTAAGATCATTGTACAAAAATGTTACTTTACCAATACCGGTATGGTCATTTCCATTGATGTAAAAGTTTAGTTTGTTAATCCTCCCACTTTTCAATGATACCATTGCCAGTGGCTCTGTTAACTGGTTAAGTGCAGTGCCATCCATCGGGCCAATTTCACCTTTCAATGTAAATACAGTATCTGAAGACTGCAGCGGTAAAACCCATGTTGTATTTAATTTCCCCAGCCCCAAAAAAAGACTGCTGGCATTTATCCTCAGTTTATTATTCAGTTTTATTTTTTCCGGCAGGTTGGTTACATTGTCAAGAGTGCCATTGATAGCAGTAAAATTTGGAATACCAATCATGCCAGTGGTAGCCGCCCTTTCTTTATAATATACGGAGCCATTTTTTACAATGATGGTTTTGATAAAAAAATGAAAGGCCATTTTTATTAGAGACTGATGAGGATAAAATTTATAGGTAAGATTTTTATCTATTGGAAGGGTACGGTCATTAAAGATTTTTAATTGAGGCTGCACCCGAAGTGTTTCGGCCTCAAGAATATTTGATACAAGTAATTTTTTATAATTGACACCTGTCATGTTCAGGTTGTTAAAAGCAAAATCATACCTGTCCTGTTGGTAAGGGTATATTTGTTTAAAAGCTTCTTCCGATACCTGGGGCTTTAATAAAAATTGTTTAACCGATATCATGCCATTGCTGTTTAACTTCAATCCGGAAGCAATGAGCCGGTAAACATTTTTTGCAGTAAAGAGAGAAAAACCTCCTGCCGTTATTTCCCATGTAGCATCGTTTATCAAACTGCTTAAGGTACTGCCACTTGTTACAGCTTTAACATTGGACACATTACATTTTACATCATTAATTATAAATGGTTCGGCCCCTGGTTTATCAGGATTCTTTACTACGATGGTAGTATTACCAGTTTTCAGTCCTTCTATTTGAGCAGCATCTATAAAATCAGATGAAAACTCTATTGCTTTTTCTGAATTGCCTGCAGTTTTTTTTTCTTTTTTAAAGATAGTAATCAATCCTCCGTCGCAGGTTACCAGGCCAGCCTTTAATTGCCGGTGTATGATAAAAGCATCGGTGTTTAATTGATTGAATACAATATTTTTCAGATCAGCAATTGCTTTTGTATCTCCGGTTTTATATTGTTGTATTTCGCCGATCTGCAATTTTTTATTCGGCGCATCATAAATCAATTTACCAATATTTACTCTTGTATTATTTTCTGATTCGGGTAATTGAATATTACTGACAGATACATTTACATCTTTAATAAAGTAACTGATCAGGTTATTGTAATCACGGGTGCTGTCAACTAAAAAATTATTAAGGGAGATATTAATGTTTTCAACAGAGGTAAGTGCCTTTCCCAGTTTATTGGTTATTAAAACTGTACCGTTTTGTATTTTAATGCTGCCAGTTTTTATACTTGTAAAATGCCCTAATATCTTTTCGTATAATTGCAATGTGTCGTTGTAGGTAAACGGCTTTGGTTTATCAGCGCCGGTATTAATAACCTGCACCACAGGTTTTATCAATAATATTTCTGATGCAGCAATATTCCGGTTTTGCAACAGACCGGGAATATCAATACCTTTTGCTGTTATTTCCGCCACTGAAATGCGGTATAAAGCATTTGGCAAACTGTCTGTACTTTCCAGCAATTTTTTTTGAGCAGAATCCGATTGCAGTGTTACATTATAAAAAGAAGCATTGCCATTTATTTCATCAATACTGGAACTGTCGTAGTGAATAAAATAAAGACTGTCCGTTTTCTTTTCAACGGCAGATTCAATGCTGTTTTTAACGATGCTTTTTTTATGGATTTGCCAATAAATAATTCCACCGGCAGCCCCAACTGAAATTATTGCAATTAATATTTTGAAGGTTTTTTTCATAAAAATTAAGATTTTAAAATGGGTAACCAATGGCGATATTTAATACAAGATTTTCCCTTCGCCATGCACCACTGCCAAAATTAATTTGATCAAATACCCAGCGTTGTCCATCGGGTAAATAAGGTTTACGAAGTGGTATGCCGAGGTCCAGTCTTATTAATAAGATACTTGCATCTATTCTTAATCCTATACCTGTGGCTACCGCCAGCTCTTTATAAAAATCTTTTTTTATTTGCCCTGCCTTACCAAATAAAAGTGTATCCTTTGTCCATATATTTCCAACGTCTGCAAACACGGCTCCGCTGAACCTGCCAACTATGGGAATACGCAATTCTGAATTAAAGAGTAATTTATAATCACCGCCAATGGTTTGAAAGTATGCTTTGTCATATGCCGTTGGCAGGTAAGAACCAGGCCCAAGCGATCTTACAGAAAATGCCCTTATAGAACTGGAGCCACCAACTACATATTGTTTTGAAAATGGCAGCCTGGAAGAATTATGATAAGGAAGACCGATACCTACCTGGATACGGCTGGCCCATTGAATTTTACTGCGGAACCTTTTTGTATATCTTAAATCAAAATCCCCTTTTACATATTGGGCAAAGGGAGCTCCTAATATTTTTTTTGTGCCCGGTACTTTTGTTGGAGCGATGGCGCCTGCAATATTTCCTGCAGCTTCCAGGCTGGTAGTAAAATACCACTGATGCCTTGCCTGCGGATTGAGGGTATTAAAAGTATAAGTGTACCAGGAACCAAGAATAGCTTCGCTGTTTATATTAACTAACAGTGAAGGATTAATGACCGCAGCTGCATAAAAACTATCTGTAACATTGGATGCCTTTAAATAAGCGAAACTAACAGGTGCCAGTATGTGCTGCTTGTTGGCGGTTTCTTTCCACTGAAATTCATAGTTGAAACGGAAAATACTTTTGGCATAAAAACTTTGCTTGATAAAATATTCATAACCTAATAAAAATTGTGTACGGGAAGGGTATAAGTTTTTTTCTTTGATATGAAAGAATGGAACAATGTACCGGGGAAAATTTAATGCCACCTCAGTACCTATCCTGTAATTACTATTTTTTTTCAACGAATCATTCGGCGAAATTTCAAAGCTTCCATACGCCTTCACTGTCAGCAACTCTGAACCCCGAAAAGTATTTCTGTTTCTCCAGTTAACACTTAGCTGTGATCCGATATATTTATTTTCTTTTGAAAATCCGTCAATTTCTGCCTGCAGTGATTTTCTTTTTGCAGGTGTGAGATAATAGAAAACATTCAACCGGTATGGGTCAGCAGAATCCTTCACCGCCTCATACCTGTTCTTGGTAAACTTAAAGGCACCAAGGTTGATAAAGCGGTTGAGGGTTGTGTTCTGATCAATACTGCTGTATATGTTGCCTGGCCTGTAAGTGATAGAACGTTTAAATAAGTCCAGCTTAAACTTATGAACAGTATCCCTGATAAGCAGGCTGTCAAATTCCACCGTTCCTGCTTTACTGGTATCTGGTGGAGGATTCAATAAAGTATAGTTTGGAAAAATGGTAATGCGGTTGATCTTGTAAGCATTCCTTGCATTTACAGGTGTGGTGTTTTTAATATTTAAAAAAAGATCCACCTGGTAATTTCCAATTGTACTATCGGCATATGCCATTATAAAGTCTGGATTAAAATAATAATACCCTTTTGTTTTTAACCGCAGATCCAATCTTTCTCTTTCCGCCTGGACATCACTTAAACGGTAAGGCATACCCGGTTTTAGTAAACTTCCGGTTCTTCTTTTTTTAGTAGTATCATACCCACTGGAAAGTTCTTTCAGTAAAGCAGAGCTGTCATTAACCCAGCTAATATTCCTGATGCTGTGTTGGGGAAAAACGTTGGCATTATAAATTGCTTTGGTAAAATAACCGCTGTTAGAAGTATCGCCGGTTACTAAAGAATGAAAATATCCGATATTCTCCAGGTAAGCTTTCATATTTTCTGCAGTAACAGTTGCGTTTACCCTGCTGCTTAAAACAGGAGGTTCACCTAGTTTACTTCTTAAAAAAGCTTTCAGACCTTTTTCCCTTTTTGGTTCTCCAATTACATACCACCACCATACTTTATATGGCTGGCCCAGTAAGAATTTATTTGTTTTTGGCCTTGCTGTCTGTTTCAATAATTTCCGTAAAGATTTCTCAGATGCTTTCACATCTTTTTGTCTCTCTACTTTAACAGTAGCGCCCCTGTACAGTTTTTCTCCGGGAGGTAAATATTTTCCTACACTGCAACTGCTGGCAGTGAGTACTAACAATAAAATATATGCAATTAATTTTTTCATTTCTTTTCAGTAGTCGTCTTTTTATTTTTTTTAGTAAACAGATCCCTGAACCTGTCATAATCAAGTGTTACCACAAATGCCAAACCTGTTTCTATTACATACCCATCCAGGATCACTTCAAACTGTGTTTTTTTATAGGCTCTCATCAAATATTTTCCATCCTGTGTAAGTTTATAATTTAAAGTAACATCCGGCAGAAAAGGCGTGCCCTGTTGTTTGGATGCTTTTGCATTGGCATCCTGTCCTTCTATTCCAAAACTTTTACCAACGGTAATGCTTAGCCTGTCATTCACAAAGCTTTTGGTTACTGCAATGTTCAGATCTGTTTTTTGCTGTTCATCGCCAGTGCTGTAATCCTTATAAGTATCCAGGTTCAGGTCCACATCAAGTCCTTTGAAAAGATCCTCTGCAATATTATCCAATGCTGAGGATAAAAACTTACTCACGCTTTCTCTTGCTACATCACTAAAACCGCCGCCAGATCCACCGCTGCCTTTAAAGAAGTCGCTGCTTTGTTCGCCAACAAAACGATTGAAAAGTAATAGGGAAAAAACCTGCTTATTAGTTCCGGCAACATTCTCTCTTAGCTGCGCCAGTTTATTTTCAATCGTATTTCTCATATCGCTGGTAATGGCTGTATTTTCATCAGGTAACTCTATCCTGAAACTTATTTCAGGTTTTTTCATCGGACCTTTAAGCATCAGTAAAACCCTGAATGGAATTTCCTGTTTAAACCTCACAGCCATTTTAGGATCTACTTCACCAATTTCATTTCCTATCAGATCTTTGGCAGAAGTATTGGCAATATATTCTGCGGTAATATTTATTTCGGCATCGGTTGGGTTACCACTAAATGTGATGGTACTGCCCGGCAATAAATTAAATTGCTTGCGTAAGAATTGATAATTTAAAATATAGTAACCGCTGTTCAGTTCATAATTTCCAGCCAAAATAATATTGCCACCGGGATCTACACCAGCATTCAATTGTGCATCACCCTGTATTTTTAATTCATCGCCGCTGGATGGATCGATGATGATGGTTAAGGCAGCTTTTTTGCTAACCTCTATATTCAGGTTATAATTCAAAAATTGTCCAAAGGCTGGCTTTGTTTCTTTTTCAGGCGCAAATTTTTGTTTCTCCGGCAGATCAAAAGTATCCCTGTCAATAAAACGCACTACGGATTTTGCTGCATCTTTATTTACATTGCTTTCTGGTAACACCATCGTTACATCACTCTTATCATTCAATGATAAATTACCTTCAATGTCCGGAGAAACAGAAGTGCCGGTTATTTTTATATCTGCGTCGATTGCTGCAAAACCATATACCTGGTTGGCGATTGCTTTGGAAACATTTACAAGGGTGAAATTTTTTGCTTCGATACCTACATTGAGATCGTATGCTGAAATACTTTTAGACCGGATAGTGCCAACCGCCCTGAGCTTATTACCAGCAGAATCAGCAATGGTGAAATTGGGAATTAAAATGTCTGGATATTGAAAACTTATTCTTTGTCCGTTCACTGAATAAGCTGTACCTGTTTTTACAATACTGAATTTGGTGGAATCAAAAAACAAGTCTCCGTTCCAGTGAGGTTCCGCAAATTTTCCATCCAGTTTAAGATTTCCTTTTATGCTGCCGGATGATCTTGCAAGATTGCCCTGGCTAAAGGCCTGAAGGGTGAGCATATTTAAATTGATGATATTGAAATCTGCATCAAATTGTTTGTTCTCATCATTTAAATAATAATCTCCTTTTAATGTTACTTCATTTGCATTACCTGTTAATTCCATGTTGGCAGCAATTGTATTTTCATCACGCTTTTCTGCAAACAGTTTAATATTACCAACCGGCTGTTGCATAAACTGCAGGCTGTCCACTTGTATGGTTCCGGTGAATGCAGGCAATTTTTTATCAAATTCCGAAACAGAAAATTTACCATCAATGGTGCCTGATGCAAGTAGTGTATCCTTGTTAAGAATAGAAGTAATATCCTTTATTTTGAAATTATCAATACTGATATCAATCGGGCTGTTCAAAACACTCTCCCTGCTGGCAGCAGCAATTTTTGTGCTGTTACTGGTAAGTACAAAGTTGTTTACCAAAATTCCATCCGGGGAATAAGTGATCCGGTTATCTGGCGCCACATTCCATTTTTGGTAGTTCAGCAGCAATGTGTCTTTTACTGAAAAAGTGTAAGCTTTATCTTTTTGAGTGATATCTGCACCAAAAGCATAGCGGTCTGTATTCTTTGCATCTTTTGTTACAGCAGTAATACCAATGCTGTCGCCGGCAGCATTGGCAATGATGGAAGTTTTATAAAATAGATTGCTGGCCATGGCCAATGTATCAAATAAAACCGCTCCGTTCAATTGGTCATTGTGAGAGGCAATACCAATATTGCCGTTGCTGATTCTATTTGTTTGATAAACGAACGAGGGGATAACTGCTTTTAATTGTAAGGCACTGTCTCTTTCATTAGAACTGTAATTGCCAATAAAATAAATGCTGTCATAATTAAGCCCCGGTAGTAATGTTGTAATGATTTCATTTTTTTTGATTACGCCATTGAAACTAATTTGTTGAGGAGGAATATTGCCTGGTGCAGTATCCGTGATATTATAATACCTGTCCACATGCTGTAGCAATGAAGGGCCTATCTTATCAAAACTGAATTTGCCATTGGCGAATATATCTGCTAAAGGAGATGTAAAGCTGATATCATTAATGCCATTAGTAGTTTTGGCTTTAGCACGGATGCTGTCAAGAAAATATTTTTTATTCTTCACATCAATCATGGAGGAATCGATGGCTGCATAAAAATCGATATTGTCAGGATCTAAACTGGGAGCATTGATGTATGCTGCAAAAGATGCATTCAATGTATCTGTATAAAGCTTTAATGGTTTTAGTTGTATGGTATCTACTTTCATAATAAGCGTTGCGGCCGGGTATTTACCCTGAACATTTGCATCAGCCAAATAATTCATTTTAATATTTATATCATCAATACTGCCATTGCTTTTGATAATACCATCCTGAAGGTCTGCATTGATAAAAATATTTTTATAATCATAGTTTTTAAATCCAACACTGTCAATTTTTCCTTTCATCACGGCATTCATTGTTTTATAATTAAATCCTTTTCCTTTGGCTGTTCCAGAAAAGCTAAGATTACCAATAACAGTATCCTGTTTAATCAACTTGCCAACCTGGAAATCTTTTGTTGTAAAGGAAAGATCATACACCGATGCCTCCGGATTTTTAAAATTTCTTATAAAACCATTTACAGTAACAATGCCATAACTGCCGGATAATTTTGAATTGGTTTGAATATTATTCATATCGCCTTTGGCAGTTCCTCTTACAGATACTATTTCAGGAAGTTGAATGTTCGGAGGAATGGTTCCGGCCGGCACCAGCGCTTCGATAAAACTTTTTGTGATCCGGCTCTTGCTGATGTTAACATCATAGTGAAGCCCGGCAGGTTTATTTATGTTTTGAATATTGCCTTTGCCTGTAAGACTAAATCCATCGCTGGCTATATTAATATCAGCTGAACTGTTTTTTAGATTGCCTTTAAGATGTGTGCCTAAGCTGATAACAGGTGGCAGATTATTGATTGCTTCATTACCGGGCGGCATAAACTTTATGATATCCTGTTTTAGAATACGGCTGTTAAAAATAACAATATCATATCCAAGATTATTACTGTCTGTTACATTATATAAAATTGCTTTTGCGTTGATGCTGCTGCCTGAAAAACCTGAAAGTTGGAGCACGGGAATATTTAATTGCCGCAGTGTACCATCTATTTGAGTTGATAATTTAATAAGATTGTTTTTAAATTTTGCTTCCGGCAGGTATTTTTTTACAAAAGGTGCCAGCATATATAAATCATTCACTGCTATCACTGTATTTTTTAATGATGCATTAATTTCTGTATGCTGTGGTATTGTGGTAATACTTTTGATGCTGTCATACTTTACAGCAATTGAATGCTGAATAATACTTTGCGGAGTTTTGATGTAAAGATCAGTTGCTTCTATTCCCCTGTTTGTATAGCGGATGCTGGCATGAGTTGTATCCAACCCAAATCCACTTTTATCTTTAAAAGCAAGTTGGTTAACACTTGCAAAAATGCTGTCTGGATTATACAAAATATTTTCTGCATCAATGTTGATTTTTTGTAAACCGAGGTGTCCAAAGTCCAGCCCTTCTGTGGGTGCCGATGCCTGGTTATTAAATGTAAATGTATTGTTGCGCAATTGAATTTTGTTTATGTCAAACTTCCATAAGGATGGAGTTGCAGCCAATGTATCTTCTGCTGCCGCTGCAACAGGCATATTGAATTCTATCCCAGAACTATCCAATATTATTTTATCAGCAAATGCATCCTGGGCAGCCATGTCTACATTTAGTTTGCTCACTGAAAAATGATTGAACTTATTGGCATAATATAATCCATTCACCTTATTGCTGAAGGAAACATTGATGTTATGCAGGTCAAGTAAATCGTTTTTTAACAGCAGTACGGTATTTGTTACCGTATCTTTTTTTACAAAAGCCTCCTTTGAAATTTCCATTGAAAAGTTTACACCAGATGCAGTGAGTTTGTCAAAATCAAATTCCATTTGGTCTGGTTGAAATTTATTGAGCGTAGCATTCAGGGTGTCTATCGTAGAGAATAGATAACTGCCACCAAAATCATCTTTAAAGCGGAGGCGGATTTTATTTAGTATCAATTCCTTAAGTGTAAGCTGTAAAGCGGTGGTATCTTTTGTTACGGATCCGCCTGTTTCATTTGCGCCAAATGCATCTGTTATAAACTGGTAATTAAAAGAGGTATCATTTTCATTTCTATAAATATTGGCATAAATATTTTTAAATGCTAACTTACGGATATCAGTATTTCCACTGATCAGTTTAAGCATGTTAATATCAACAGATACCTGCTCTCCATATAATAAAGTGTCTTTCTTTTTATCCTCCAGGTAAATACCTTTTAATTCTATCCATTTAGGTAAGCTGTAATCAATGGAACCTATTTCAATTGTTGTTTTTAATTTATTGGCGAGGTAAGTCTGAATTTTATTTTTTATAAATCTTTTACCCGAATGAGTATTGATGAAAATAAATAATCCAATCAGTAAAATCAACAATAATCCAAGAATGTATAAAACAATTAGTCCTGATTTTTTTAATAATTTTTTTGCCCTCATTTGCTGTTATCGTTATTGATTATGCGTCCATTTCAGGAAATAGCTTAACCCTTACCCTTTTGCATTTCTTTATTATACAGCAATATTGTGCCTGTTTTTTTATGCAATAATTCAGCATAAAAACGGGGTTAAAACCAGCTTAATAACCTGGTTTAATTAAATAGTGTGGAAATTGTTCTACATAAAAATTGTACAGAAACTTTTGCCAGGAATTTCGTTCACCTGGGTAAATTCATTATGAATCAACAAAAGCTTTTTTTAAAATGTTTTCAGGAAGGCAAATCTCTTAAGAATACCGAATACAAAGAAGCTTCAATTTTTGAATACAGACCCCAGTCAATTTCTATATCCAGTTCCCTGTCTTGTTTAGAAAGTTCAAAAGAAGATCCATCATTTTTTATTATCAAAGTAAAAGCATAAAGGCTTTTATTAAGTACTTTAAAAGTGATTTCAAAATCATCTTTCCAGGTTTGAATCACTTCATATCGCTTTAATTTCTTACAGTGGTAGATATTTAAATCGATATGCTGTTCTATTAATATCATTGGTTATTATAATCAAAAAAATATTAATTAAAATAATATGCCAGATATTTTCCGCTCCAATTTTTTCTGGGGAGATGAAATACTGTGTTAAAATTTCCCCAATAG
>JAYVLZ010000137.1:0-3686 GCA_043759175.1 Chitinophagaceae bacterium
TAACCGGTTTGGACTGGGAGATATAGATTGAGCGTTGTATATCCTGCCTGCTAAATTATTTTACAGGTAACTGTCAAGTGTAAGTTTTATTATAATCCCATACCATTTGTACTCCCATCTATTTAAATAATACAGAATGAAAAAAATTTTTCTCCTGGCTTTAATCTACCTGTTTATACCTGCTTGTGGTAATAATAAAGGAGATGAACCTTTAAGTGAAGATGACAGCACTACAACTATTAATTATGCCTGGCAGGCATCAATTAATGATTCCACGGGTAATCTGGAAATGAAAAAGACAGAAGCCATAGGGTTAGATTCCTTAAGCACTGTGTCCATTATTGATTATATTAATGCAAGTGACAGCAGCGTTCAGCTTGCTATTTTAAAAACATCAAATGATACGGTATATATAAAAATTGCAGATGCCACTTATCTTACCCAGCGGATGGGGTCTACCGGGCCTTCTCTATATCTTGCAGCTGTAGTATATAACCTGACAGAAGTTCCCGGCATCCACTTTATTAATTTTAATTTTAAAGAAGGTGACCATGCACAACCGGGAGCTTTTAACCGGGATAGTTTTAAAGACGAATAAAAAATATGCTGGCCTTTTTTACAAAGCCAGCATATAATAATTTAAAACAACGCCTTTTATTTCGGGTATTTTTCTACTTTATTAGTAATCGGCTTTACTGTTTTCAGGTAAGCATATATCGCTTTTAAGTCATCGTCTTTCATACCTGCATACATATTTAGCGGCATTATAGTATTTTGTTTTCCTGCTACAAAATTGTAATTCTTCTCCTCACGATAAGGTATAAACTTTGCCATAAACATTTCTTCCGTCCATTTACCAATACCAGTGGCAGTATCTGATGTAATGTTGGCCGAAGTAACTTTAAATGTTTCGAGATCAAAAGTATGGCCGCCTGCAAACATGCGGGTCATATCATCACCCGTTGGCGTCATCGGTGTATGACAAGCAGCACAACTTGAAAAGGCAGTAAGGTATCCACCGTATGCTACTCTATCATTTTCTGGCGGCCGTTTATTATTATCTATAGAAGGTTGTAATCCTGCAGAATTATAGAAAGCTGAGATAGGTGCCATTAACTGGCGTTGTGTTACTTTATTTTTTATGGGCTTTAATGTTCTTATATATGCTATCACATTTAACAGATCTTCTTTAGCCATGTGATTATATGTATAGTAAGGCATTAATGGAAACAAGGTGTCTCCATTTTTACTGATGCCCTGTGTCACAGCCCGTACGACTTCCGCATCTGTCCAGTTACCAATTCCTGTTTCGGCATCAGGTGTAATATTTCGTCCATACACAGTTCCGGGAACACCATGGCCCGGAGTAAATGCATATCCACCACCCCCTTCGGTTCCGGAAATAACCGGGCCTGAATATTTGGTATCATCCGGCTGGCTATGGCAGTGTATACACAAGGCCACATGATTTGCCAGATATTCACCCTTTTTCAATACAGTTTTTATAGAATCTTCTTTGTTGCTTGCCTGTGGCGCAGATTTGTTATTGTTACAGGCTGAAAAATAACTGGTGGCAATCAGTGCTATGCAAATAGCAGTTAATACAAAAATTTTTTTCATGTTGGTTGGTTAATGGTTGCAAAAAAGCAATGCGGCATAAAAGGTAAAGAAATTTTTGATAAGAGCAAAAATTTTAGTTTTTATGATCCTGAAAAACAATTCTCAGCTGCGGAGTAAAGAAACTACTTCTAAATCGGTGTTGAGCACCACCATTGACGGTTGATACCCCGGCAAAAGTTTACCCAATTTATCTTCAACTTTAAATACCTGTGCGGGGTACAGGCTGCACATCCGTAGTGCTTCTGCGAGTTCAATCCCGGCATGGGCAACCAGGTTTTTAACTGCTTTATTCATCATTAGTGCAGAGCCGCTAAGAATACCATCTGCTTCATATTTATCTCCAGCTGCGGTATGCTGATAATATCCTTCGGTGTTGGTAGTTACTGCATCGGTTATCACAAACAATCTTTCTTTCATTATTCTTTTGGCAATCCGTATGGCTGCATAGTCCACATGATGGCCGTCCGGAATAATGCTTGCCATTACTTTATCGTCATCCATTGTTGCACCCACTAATCCCGGTTGCCGGTGTTGAAGAGGACTCATTGCATTGTATAAATGGGTAACCGTACCGATGCCATTTATAAAAGAATTCTTTGCTTCATTATATGTTGCATTGCTATGCCCTGCAGAGATGATAATATTATGTGTGAGAATGAGATCGATAACTTCTCTGCTGCAAACTTCCGGTGCCAGCGTTATCATTTTAATTACACCTTTTCCATAATTCAATAATTCTTCTGCCTGTTGTATTGTTGGTGAATGTATAAGTGATTCAATATGTGCACCTCTTTTTGCAGGATTAATCCATGGCCCTTCTAAGTGCAATCCTAAAATACCTTCTCCCTTTTTATTCCAGTAATCTTTTACTGTATCAATAGCTTTATAAAAAACTTTATATGTATTGGTGGCAATAGTTGGCAGACAACAGGCGGCACCGCCTTTTTCGCAATACTCTTTTAACTTATATAATGAACCGGTTTCAGGATATGCTGAAAATAATTTTTCATAAGCACCATAAATCTGTAAATCGATAAAGGCGGGGGCAATGATGCAATTATCAAACTGCTGCACCTGTTGTGAAGAGGATAATGATGAAACGGGGATTACTTTATGAATTTTACCATTTTCAATAATAACTGCATGGTTGGTCAACCAGTTTTCGCCGGTAAAGATGCGATCGGCAGTATAGATTTTAATATCAGTCATGAGGAATGTACAGTAAAAATACAACCTGAACAGGACAAGAAGAAGTTTCAACCGTGGAATAAACACATGGTATCACAGAAGCCTAAATTTCCAAAAGAAAATGGATATAGAAAGGCATTTGTGTGGAAATTGTTTTTAAAACTCGCATCATGTTACAAACCGATAGCCCACTCCTTTAATAGTAATTATTTCCAGCGAAGAATCGTCCTTCAGGTAACTGCGGAGTTTGGTAATATATACATCAAGATTACGGCTGTTAAAGAAAGAATCATTTCCCCAGAGCAAATTGAGAATATCTTTTCTGCCTATAATTGTTGCCCGGTTTTCATACAGCAGCCTGAGTAATTCACTTTCCCGGAAAGAAAGTTTTCGTTCTTCTTTACCATTACTCAATACCTGCCGGTTAAGTTGAAAATTATATTTACCAATAATAGCTGCACCACCACTTATTTTTTGAGCATCTCCTGTTTTGTTTTTCAATAGATTTTGAATCCGTACAATCAACTCTTCCATACTGAATGGCTTCCTTATATAATCATTACCACCCAGCGAAAAACCTTTTACTACATCTTCAGTTTGTGTCTTTGCTGACAGAAAAATGATGGGGACTTCTTCATCTAATGCTCTTATTTCGTCAGCGATGGCAAAGCCATCTTTATTGGGCAACATAATATCAAGTACACATATAGCTGGTTTTATTTTTTCAAAAACCTCTATTGCCTTTGCACCATCACTTTCCATTATCACTTCAAAGCCACGGCTCTCCAGGCTTTCTTTTACTATTTTACCCAGAAATAATTCATCTTCTGCATAAAAAATTTTTGTTTTGCTCATGCTGTGGCTTTTGGAAGTATGAT
>JAYVLZ010000138.1:0-10208 GCA_043759175.1 Chitinophagaceae bacterium
TTAGGCTTATGGCCTTTTTTAGCTTGCGGATTTTAGAAAAAACTTCTTGAACTTGTAAGACATATAATATTGACTGGGCTTTCAAATCGTTTGTTTGCATATACATCAATGGATAAACTTATAGTGGGAAACATTGAACCATTAGAACCACTCCGGGAAACTTTACATATTGATTTTATAAAACAAGAACAAAAGTGGCAATTTAAATATTATACTCAACCGTTAAGATCAGTTGAATTTGAAAGATATTACGCTGCCGAAAAAGGAATTGAAAAATTTGACAACTTTATAAAAATGATTAACTGGTAATGAAATATCCTTGTCCTTGCTGTGGTTATAAAACTTTTCCTAAAGAACCGAATGGAGATTTTGGAATTTGTCATGTATGTTTTTGGGAGGATGACTTGACGCAACTTGAAAATCCTGAATATGAGTTTGGCGCTAATTCTGTTTCATTGAAACAAGGACAAAAGAATTTTTTATTATTTGGCGCTTGCGAAAAAGAAATGATAAAAAATGTAAGGCCACCTAAGGAAAATGAACTTAGAGATATGAGTTGGAAACCATTTGATTAAATATTGCAAGTACAATAAAGAACAATCAGTACAAGAGTGCGACGCCAATGAAGTTGCACAATGATTCAACAGTGAGGTTCAAAATAAAATTAAATTTATTGCCATTAATGCAACTGCCATGGCGAATACCCGCCCGCCACAGCTGTCGTAAATTTCAGATGGAAAGTTTGATATTTGGGAAAATAATTATCTTCCTGTTCACCATTCCAAACATGAAAATAATCACATGGAACTGCAATATGGCTTTTAGAAAAAAAGCCGGCATTATACTGGAACATAAGCCGGATATTTTAATCATTCCGGAATGTGAACATCCTGATAAACTAAAATTTAATGATGGCACAACAAAGCCAACGGACTTACTTTGGTTTGGTAGTAATCAAAATAAAGGACTTGGTATTTTCTCTTACAGTGATTTTAGATTTAAACAACTTGACATTTACAATCCGGCAATTAAAATGGTTGTACCCATTGCAGTATCCGGTGGAAAGTTTGATTTTACGTTGTTTGCAATTTGGGCAAATAATCCGGGTGATCCGGATGGTTGCTATGTGGAGCAAGTTTGGAAAGCCATTCACCAATATGAACATCATTTATCCAACAAAAGAACAGTACTGATAGGAGATTTTAACAGCAATACCATTTGGGACAGGAAACGCAGGATCAGCAACCATTCAAATGTGGTAAAAGTTTTAAAAGAAAAAGGAATCGTGAGTTCTTATCATTTGCATCATAAACAAATACAGGGAAAGGAAAATCATCCCACGCTTTACATGTATCGCCACAGAGACAAGCCATATCATTTAGATTATTGTTTTACATCTATGGATATGGCTAAGAAAATTCATTCGGTTGAAATTGGTGATTATGATGACTGGATAAAATACAGTGATCATGTTCCTGTTGCTGTAACTTTTAATTTAAGCAGGTTCTCAAAGAAAAAATTGCAATAAGTGTATTTAGTTATTCGAATAAAGAAAAAAATGTACAAGAGTGCGACGCCAATGAAGCCTAATAGAAATTCATAAGTTGGGCTCATAAAAATAATCGCAACAAAAATTAACTTCGACCACCAAATTATAAACTATTAATATGCCAGTAATTCTTCCAGTAAAAGGTGTGCTACCTGTGATGGGTTCCAATTGTTTTATTGCTCCCAATGCCACCATTGTGGGAGATGTAATCATGGGTGATGAATGCAGTGTGTGGTTCAATGCGGTGATACGGGGCGATGTGAACAGCATCCGCATGGGCAATAAGGTAAATGTGCAGGATGGTGCGGTTATTCACTGCACTTATGAGAAAACCAGGGCCATTATAGGAAATAATGTGAGCATCGGACACAATGCAATCGTACATGGATGCGTTATAGAAGATAATGTACTCATTGGCATGGGTTCCATTGTGATGGATAATGCTATAGTGGGCAGTAACAGTATAGTGGCAGCAGGGGCTGTGGTACTTGAAAATACAGTGATTGAACCAGGTTGTATTTATGCTGGTGTTCCTGCAAAAAAAGTAAAAGACATCAGCCAGGAACTAATTAGCGGGGAGATTAACCGGATTGCTAATAATTATTTAATGTACAGCAGTTGGTTTGCTCAGCCCCCATCCCCTCCCGATAAAAAATCGGGATAAATTCCGGGGAGTAAAGCAAGAGTTCATTATACTAAAATAATAGTGTTTGCATTTTAAATTTTTAATACCCCTCAGGGGATAGGGGAAAAATTATATCTTTATTGTATGAAAAAAATTCTTGTCTTTTTTATCTGCATCTGTTTTTTATGCTCCTGTTCTTTGTTCAGGAAAAGTGAGAAATTAGGTTGTAAATCTGACGGCAGAAATATAGGCGCAGAAAAATTAGTTGCCGGAGATCCAAAAGCAATGAAGGCAAGCAGCAAAGCTAAATACAAAGGTGGCAGAAAGAGCTATTAATAAATAGCAATAATTAAGAGTAGTAAATTTAATTGTTATTAATCCGACATTATAAAACCCTACACCATGTGTTACCACTTGAAAACACCCCAGGGGAATACTGAAGCAGTTATTGATGATAACTGTGGTATCTCCAAATTTTACGCCATCGCAGATACGCTTTGTGCAGATTTAGATATCATCTTTTTAAAACAGGTTGATGATGCTGAAAGCCTTGACTGGGAATTTCAGTACAAGAATCAACTGCTTACCTTGCACTACAGCATTTTTAATGGAGTATCTATTTTCCCTTTACACAAAAAAAGTTTACAACAGGAGAATAATGCAGTGCTGGAAATTGCAAATTTCCTGGAAAAAAGGGCTTATTAATCAGTAGGTCTTTTCTTCAATTTTATCGAGAATGTTACAATAGCTAATGTAACGTTCCATGTGAATAATGCCGTTTTGTACCGCCGTTTTCACCGCACAGCCAGGTTCATTCATGTGAATGCAATTATTAAACTGGCAATCGTTGATAACCGATCTCATTTCAGGAAAGTAATGGCTCAGTTCTTTCTTTGGAATATCCACCAATCCCAACTCTCTTATGCCTGGTGTATCTATCACTCTTCCGCCAAACGGGAGGTTAAACATTTCTGCAAATGTGGTGGTGTGTAACCCTTTGCCGCTCCAGCCGCTTACATCCTGTGTTTTCAAACTAAGCTCCGGAAAAATAATATTGATAAAGGAAGATTTGCCCACACCGGAGTGGCCACTTAACAAAGTAGTTTTATCTTTTAGCAATGCTTTTACATCTTGCACCCCTTCATTTTTTTCTATGCTCATCTTCATCACCTTGTAACCAATGGCTTCGTACATATCTTTTATTTCTTCAAATTTTTCCTCCTCCTTTGCTTTAAACAAATCTGACTTGTTGAATACGATAATGGAAGGAATATGATATGCTTCTGAAGTAATGAGAAAACGGTCGATAAAACCGAGTGATGTTTTTGGTTCTTTTAATGTTGCAAATAATAAAGACTGATCTAAATTGGATGCGATGATATGATGCTTGTATTTATTGGCAGGGGAGGTACGGGTGATATAATTTTTGCGGTCTGCAATTTCAGTGATGGTTACTGAACCTTCTAATTCATTTTCAGTTTCAATAGTTACCACATCTCCAACCGCTACAGGGTTGGTACTGGTGAGTTCATCAATTTTAAATTTGCCCAGGATACGGGCATTAAAAATTTCTTCCTCATCATTCTGAACAATGTACCAGCTGCCGGTACTTTTATACACTGTTGCCTTCATGGATTGCAAGTTAGCTAAATGCTTTTAGTAATGAAAAGTGAGATGTGTAAGATTTGGAATGGCTATGGAAATTTTCTTAAAACAGTAAACCGCAACACTACCTCCAGCAGCAGCAATGCCAAAGCTGCCATTATAAATGGAAAAAACTTTTCTGTATAACGGGTTAGAGTGGTTATTTCTACTTTTGATTTTTCCAGCTCATTAATTTCTGTATAAACACCTTCAAGGCCTGCATTGTCTTTTGCACGGAAATATTTACCTCCCGTTTCTGAAGCAATTGCTGTCAATAATTTTTCATCAATGGTTACTTTTTGCTGCTGCATAATAACACCCATTGGTGTTTTAATCGGGAATGGAGCATTGCCGTCTGTGCCCACGCCAATGGTATATACTTTAATGCCGAATGCCTTTGCAATTTCTTTTGCATTATCAGGACCAATCAGCCCTCCGTTGTTTTCTCCATCTGTGAGTAAGATGATCACTTTACTTTTTGTTTTACTGCTGCGTAAACGATCCACACTGGTGGAGAGACCATCACCAATGGCAGTACCATCTTCCAGCAATCCGTTGCGGATACTTTCCACTGCTGATTTTAATACAGCCCTATCTGTGGTAAGCGGACACTGCGTAAAACTTTCACCGGAAAAAATTACAATTGCTATGCGGTCAGTTAATCTTCTGTCAATAAAATCAGCAGCAACTTTTTTAGCTGCTTCCATCCTGTTGGGAGTAAAATCCTGTGCCGTCATACTGCCGCTCACATCAATACATAAAACAATATCCACGCCCTCTCCTTCTGCCTGCTGTTCATCATTTTTTGTCTGTGGCCTTGCCATTGCAATGATAAGAGCAGACAAAGCCAATAATCTTAATACAAAAGGTAAATGCCGGATGGATGTTCTGAAAGATGCCAATCCTGAAAAATTTTTGATAGAAGGCACTTTGATACTGGCCAGATTGAGGTGGTTATTTCTCCAGTAAAAAAAAATCAGTATTGGCAACAGCAATCCCAGCCATAAAAAAAATGGCATTGCAAAACTGGTATTATTGAAGTAGTTAAAAAACAAATTAGATACTGTTTGGTTGAATAGTTAATTTTTCTGTTGCATCAATTACCTGCTTTACTGATTGCAGGCTTTCATTGCTTTCAGTATTATCCGGTTGATATTTTGCAAACTTTACTGCATCACTGCAACGCAGGCTGTAAGCCGCTTTTGAAACCTCCGTTTTTTGCAAGGCAGTTTCATTTAGCAATACCAGTATATCACCTGTGGTTTTATTCATGTGCAACTGGTTCGTTTTCCTTGATAAGTAACGCCGGAAAATATCTGTAAGCCTGGTATGAAATATTTTTAATGATTCTGGATTGGAAAGGTTTATTTTTTTAAGACCATTCAACTCTTCAATGGCTTCATCATAAGGAGATAATTTACCCTTAAAAATTTCAGCGGGCTTTTTTTTGTTTTTATTGAAATACCAAATGATTAATCCAATCAAGGCCAGTAACAGCACTGCTCCAACCACCCAATACCAAAGCAAATTCTCCGGCTCTACTTCCCTGATGGGTTTAATATCTCTCAATTGAGTGGTAGTATCAGATACAGAAAAAGCAACAATGACCGGGAAAGAATCTGTGTAAAGCACCAGTGATGCAGCTTTGCCAACAGGAGTAATATTTATTTTTAATGATGGAATCAGCCATTTGCCTGAATCAAAACTGGTGATAGTAAAAATTTGTTTGATAGAGTTTAGCTTTCCTTCAGCATACACTGAATCTATTTTGCTTTTATCAACCACTTCAAAATGTGCAAATGAATCAGGCATTACCGGCCAATCAACAGTATAATCATTATTAGCAAATTTTGCTTCAACAGAAAATTTCATTTGCTCTCCAATCAATATTTCACTTCTGTCAACACTGGCTGCTACCACAGGATACTGGGCAAAGCAGAGCTTGCTGCAAAGTAGACTGGTGAACAGTAAAAATAGCTGGTATGTTTTTGAAAAGATCTTCACAAATGATTTAATTCAGGATAGGGAGGTTTAACTTCTCTTAATAAAAAATTGCTGCAGTACTTTTACATAGTCCTCATCAGTACGAATGTGCAGCAGATCAGCCCCTGCTTTTCTAAAATAATTTTTACTCAGGTCTGCTTGTTCTAAAAAACGTTTGTTGTAATTGTACTGTACCATTTTATCGCTGCTGTCTATCCATTTTGTTTTACCTGTTTCCAGGTCCTGCACCTGCAGTAATCCGGCATCGGGCAGTTGCATATCCATCTTATCATAAATACGCAGGCCAATTACATCATGCCTTCCCGCTATCACTTTTAAGTCATTTTCATACTGCACATCTGTAAAATCACTTAATACAAAAGCAATACTTTTTTGATGAGATGCTTTATTAAAAAATTTGATTGCTTCTTCCATATTAGTGCTTTTGCCTGTTGGCTCTGCACTCAGCAATTGCCTTACAATGTACAATGCATGTTGCCTTCCCTTTTTTGGTGCAATGTATTTTTCTATCTTATCACTGAAGAAGATAGCGCCTACTTTATCATTATTGCTGATAGCACTGAAAGTGAGCACTGCACCAATTTCGGTGATCATATCTGCTTTGCGGTGCTGCACCGTTCCAAACAAATTACTGGTGCTGATATCCACCATTAAAAAAACGCTCAACTCCCTTTCTTCTTCAAACACTTTTGTAAACGGATGACTGAACCTTGCACTTACATTCCAGTCAATAAAACGAACATCATCACCAGCATAATATTCTCTCACCTCCCTGAAGCTCATTCCTTTTCCCTTGAAAGCTGAATGATACTCACCCGTAAATAAATGCGTTGTGATCTTCTTGCTTTTAATTTCAAGCTCTCTTACTTTGGCTAATATTTCTTCGGTAGTCATCATATGTTTATGGGACGTTCACTACTCTTAAAATTTCATTGATTATCTGTTCCACATTTACATTTTCAGCTTCAGCTTCATAAGTTAATCCAATGCGATGACGCATTACATCTTTACAAATGCTTCTCACATCTTCGGGAATTACATACCCTCTTTTATTTAAGAACGCATATGCTTTTGCAGCCAATGCCAAATTGATACTGGCTCTTGGAGAACCTCCAAAACCTATCAATGGTTTCAGTTTAGGCAGATTATATTTATCAGGAAACCGGGTTGCAAAAACAATATCCAGGATATAGCTTTCCACTTTTTCATCCAGGTACACCTGTCGCACCAGTTCCTTCGCAGTCATAATTTCACTAGTGGATGCAACAGGAAAAATTTTCTCCTGTTCCAGGGCTTGTGTATTTTGGCGGATGATTATTTGCTCCTCTGCCTTGGATGGATAATCTACCACCACCTTCAGCATAAACCTGTCCACCTGCGCTTCAGGTAAAGGATAGGTTCCTTCCTGCTCAATTGGATTTTGTGTTGCCAATACTAAAAATGGTTCATCTAACTTGTAAGTAGTAGTACCAATAGTAACATGCCGTTCCTGCATCGCTTCCAGCAAAGCACTCTGCACTTTTGCCGGTGCCCTGTTGATCTCATCTGCCAAAATAAAATTGGAGAAAATTGGACCCTTACGTACATAAAAATCATTTTTTGCCTGGTTATAGATCATGGTACCGATCACATCTGCCGGCAACAGATCTGGCGTAAATTGTATACGGCTGAAATTAGCATGTATAGTTTGTGCCAGGGATTTTATGGCCAGTGTTTTTGCAAGTCCGGGCACACCTTCCAATAGAACATGCCCATTGCTAAGTAAGCCAATCAGCAACCGTTCAATCATTCCCTGCTGGCCTACAATTGTTTTGCTTAATTCATCATTGATACGATTTACAAAACCTCCTGCATCTTTTATCTTTTCGTTTAGCAGGCGTATATCTTCCGCTGTTTTTAACATAATTGTTGTTCTGCCTTTCAGGCTATTGATTAAGAAATGTATTAGTTTTTTTACTTAAGTGCACAAAATACAAACAAAGGGCTTACAAAAACTTTACCACATTGATGAACGGAGTAAATATCTGTTAAAAAACCCAAGTAACTTTAAAGAAAAAAGAAAATGACAGACCAACAATTAATTACTACTGCCAATAACCTGGAGGGATACAAGATTACAAAGCATCTGGGCTTAGTACGTGGCATTACCGTAAGAAGCAGGAGCCTGCTGGGAAATATCGGGGGCAGTGTTCAGTCTTTATTCGGAGGAAAGCTCTCCATTTATGTAGAACTCTGCGAAACCACCAGGGAAGAAGCTTACCAGTTAATGATTCAGCATGCGAATGAAAGAGGTGCCAATGCCATCATCAATATGCGGTATGATGCCAATGAAGTAATGCAGGGAATTACTGAAGTACTGGCCTACGGAACAGCCGTAGTGGTGGAAAAAATCTAGTATATTTTTAAATTACCCGTACATTATCTTGAGCCAAATCTCAATAAAAACATAAGATTTGGCTCAAGATATTTATAGTATCCTGAGCCAAATCTCAATAAATTATGTACTTTTGGCTCAAGATATTAAAGTATGCAAACAACAACGGTCATTGGCAGGGAAGAAGAAAAGCTTTTACTGGAAAGCATTACAGCAAATTCAAAAGCTGACCTGGTAGCAGTATATGGCCGCAGAAGAATAGGAAAAACTTACCTGATCCGGAACTGTTTGCAAAAACATATTTCCTTTGAATATTCCGGGGTGCACAATGTAGAAACTGGTGTGCAGTTAAACAGGTATTGCCAGGCATTAACCAATCAATTAAATAATAAAATTGCTTTACCGGTTTCTGCAGACTGGTTTGCTGCATTTGAATTAACAGCAAAATTGCTGCAAAAAAAATTACGGCGTAAAAAAATAGTATTCTTCTTAGATGAATTTCCGTGGATGCAAACACCCAAATCAAATTTCCTTGCAGCCTTTGAACAATTTTGGAACACCTGGGCTTGTAAGCAACCTAACCTGGCAGTTATACTTTGTGGCTCTGCCGCCAGCTGGATGATTCAAAATGTGGTACGCAATAAAGGAGGGCTTCACAACCGCATCACACAGAAAATTGCCCTGCAGCCATTTACCCTTTATGAAACAGAAGCATTTTTAAAAAGCCGCAATATTCAGCTCAACCGTTACCAGGTAACACAATTGTATATGGCTTTTGGTGGGGTGCCGCATTATTTAGAGCAAGCTGCTCCCGGCTTAAGCGCTGCACAAATAATAGACAAAGCCTGCTTTACTAAAAGTGGTTTTTTATACAACGAGTTCACTGATTTGTACAAAGCTTTATTTGACAGTGCCGACAGGCATTTTAAAGTGATAAAAGCCCTGGCTGCCAAACCAATGGGACTGAACAGGAATGAAATTATTAAAGTATGTAAACTGCAAAGCGGCGGCAGCACCACTGCTCTGCTGGAAGAACTGTCTGCCTCTGGATTTATCACCGCTTACATTCCTGTAGGAAAAAAAATAAAAGACAGTATTTATAAATTAACGGATGAATACTCACTGTTCTATTTAAAATTTATGGAAGCCAACCGCAGCGGAGGCAAAGGCACCTGGGCCAGACTAAGTGATACCCCAAGCTGGAAAAGCTGGAGCGGCTTTGCATTTGAAAGTATTTGCATGAAACATATTCCTGCAATAAAAACCGCATTAGGCATCAGCGGCATCTACAGCGAAACAGCTATCTGGAAAAGCAGGGGCAACAGCAGCAATGATGCAGCCCAGATTGATTTAATTATTGACCGCCGGGATAACTGCATCAACCTTTGTGAGATAAAATTTTATGAAAATAAATTTATCCTGGATAAACGATATGCCGCAGCGCTACAGCAGAAGAAACGCATCTTTAAAGAAGAAACAAAAACAAGGAAACAGCTGTTTATTACACTCCTTACTACTACCGGCATACAGTCCAATGAACACAGTCTTGGGTTAATTGACCAGCACCTGACAATTGATAATTTATTTATCCCGTGGCAAAAAGAAGGGTAAACATCCCGAGCCAAAACTATAGTAATCAGGGTAGTTTTGGCTCAGGATTAAAATTGGTATAAAGAGTGATTTTTATTTTAAAAAGAAAATCAACTTAAATATTTTCCTACAATCGGTACCCTTCTTCCTACGCCAAATGCTTTTGGTGAAATGCGGATAATTGGACAAAACTGGTTGCGTTTATATTCATTCACGTTTACCATTTTCAGCACCCTGTCCACTAATGCAGCATCAAAACCCTGTTCTTTTATTTCCTTCGGTCCTTGCCTCCGTTCGATGTACTGAAATAAAATTTTATCAAGGATAGAGTAATCTGGTAAAGAGTCAGAATCTTTTTGGCCTGGCCTTAATTCTGCAGATGGTGCCTTTGAGATAATATTTTCAGGAATGATTTCTTTGAG
>JAYVLZ010000139.1:0-8909 GCA_043759175.1 Chitinophagaceae bacterium
AAGCAAAGGAACTGGAGGCGAAAAAAATATACTTACAATCTAACAGCCAGTTAAGCACAGCACTTGCCTTATATGAAAAATATGGATTCAAACGGGTGCCAGTTATTAACTCCCATTATGCCACGGCAGATGTAAGGATGGAGAAAATTTTATAAGTTAAAGAAAACTTATTTCTCACTTTAAACTAAAGCATCTATCAATTGCTGCATACCGTTTTCACCCTCAAAATTATTAAGTACAAGTTTAACATAACGTAGTTGCCCCGGCATATAACTAAACTATATTAACTTTGACGCCCAATTCAGAAACAATGAAATGCAGTGACAGACGTTATATTTTTCTTATTGCAGCAGTTGCGATTAAAATCAGTTGACCACATTTCACCTGAAGGATAAATCAATTTATGCAGAAAACGATTATATCAGTTAAAAACCTCAGAAAGAATTACGGCGCTTTTGAAGCAGTGAAAGATATTTCCTTCGATGTGCAGGAAGGAGAGATCTTTGGCCTGCTGGGTCCGAATGGTGCAGGTAAATCCACTACGCTGGAGATCATTGAAACATTGAGGAAAAAAACAAGCGGTACAGTGATGGTGGATGGACTTGATCTTGATAAAAATGCCGATGATATTAAAAAGATAATCGGGGTACAATTACAAAGTTCCGGTTTTTATCCGGGGTTGAATCTATTAGAACTGGTGGAATTATTTTCCGGGCTTTACAACAGGAAAGTGGTGGCAATGGACTTGTTGAAATTGGTAAACCTGGAAGATAAGGCAAAGAGTAAATACAAAGAATTAAGTGGTGGACAGAAGCAACGTTTTTCTATTGCCACTACATTGATCAATAATCCAAAAATTGTTTTTTTAGATGAGCCTACTACCGGCCTTGATCCGCAGGCAAGAAGAAATTTATGGCAGCTGATAAAAGATATCCGTGATAAAGGAACCACGGTAATCATTACCACACATTATATGGATGAAGCCGAACAACTATGCGACCGCATTGCGATACTGGATGAAGGGAAAATAATTGCCTTAGCTTCGCCGGATAAAATGATCGATGATTTGGTGTCCACAGGTTTTGAAAGACCTAAACAGGTAAAACTGGCCAACCTGGAAGATGTATTTATTCATCTGACAGGAAAAGAAATTAGAGAACAATAATTTTTTTACTATCAATAAATCAAAAACAAAACAATGAAACAATTTTTTTTGGGAATGTGTGTGTTACTAACTGCTTCGATTGCTAATGCCCAGGCAAAAACAAAACCTGCAGCAGCTACTGCTAAACCAAAGGCTGCTACGCCTGCTTTTTTGAAAAACTCACTTGATTCTTTCAGTTATGCACTGGGTGTAAATATTGCCAATAATTTAAAGTTGCAGCAAATTGATAAAGTGAATTCTGTGGCCATGCAAAAAGCAATGGCTGATGTATTTAGTAAGAAAGGAACTGCATTAAGTGATCAGCAATGCAATGCAGTAATTCAGACTACTTTGCAAAGCAGTTCATCAAAAAGATCTGGTGCAGAAAAAGTAAAAGGCCAGGCGTTTTTAGCAGCCAATAAAAAACGCCCTGGTGTTATTGAATTGCCAAGCGGTTTGCAATATGAGGTGATCACAAAAGGCGATCCTGCTGCCGCTATGCCTAAATTACAGGATACCTTTGTTGCACATTATGCAGGTTCTTTAATTAATGGACAAGAATTTGAAAGCTCTTATAAAAGAGGAGAGCCGATAACCTATCCTGTTACACAGGTAGTTAAAGGCTGGACAGAAGCCTTGCAACTGATGCACATTGGTGATAAATGGAAGTTGTATATTCCCAGTGAATTGGGATATGGCGACAGAGGATCGGGTGCTGCCATTCCAGGTGGTGCTACTTTAGTTTTTGAAATTGAACTACTGGAAGTAAAACCTGCCGCAACTATTACCGAAGAGAAAAAATAACTTTCAATAATGAGTGATCAATGGTTATCAATTAATAACTATTGATCACTATTTTTATTTAAAAAAATATACACATGGAAGATCTTCGCTATCCCATTGGTAAGTACGAACCAAAACCATTCTCTGAAAAGCAATTGCAGAAATGGTTAATTGATATTAAATTCTTACCTCAGCATGTTGAAAATGCAGTATTGAATTTAGATGAAACACAGCTCAATACACCCTACAGGCCCGATGGCTGGACGGTAAAGCAATTGGTGCATCATGTGGCAGACAGTCACATGAATGCATACATCCGTTTTAAACTGGGGCTTACAGAAGATAACCCCACCATCAAACCATACGAAGAAGGAAAGTGGGCAGAAATGAATGATACCAAAAATCTCCCGATCAATATTTCACTAACGCTGATGCATGCACTGCACAGTCGCTGGATGGAAGTACTGCTGTCAATAAAAGATGAACAGTGGGAGAGGACGGTAGTACATCCAGAACACGGAAAACAAATGACGCTTTGGTATTTGCTGGGGATGTACGCATGGCACAGCAGGCATCACACAGCCCACATCACTTCGCTAAGAGAAAGAATGAAATGGTGATTGGTTAATTAAGCGTTGACAAGTTAATGTGTTGATAAGTTGATTGATCACTCCTTTAATTTTTCAACCCTGGTTTTCATTATTCATATCAACTTTTAATCTGTTAACTTTTTTTATCACCATCAACTTTCCAACCTTTCACCTTTTCAACTACTTATCATGAAATGGAAAACGCTTAGTTCAAAATATATTTCCCGTCACCAGTATTTTACTGCAAGAGTAGATCAATGCGAAATGCCTGATGGAAAAATCATCGATGAATATTTTGTAGTGGAGCTTCCTGAAACGGCCTGTGCATTGGCACTCACTGATAATAACGAAGCCGTGATGACGAAACAATATCGTTATCCCTTAGATGAAACGATGATGGAATTGCCCGGTGGTTTTATTGATAAAGGGGAAGACCCGGTAACAGGAATAACAAGGGAATTAAAAGAAGAGACAGGGTATGCGTTTGATACAGTTAAATATCTGGGGAAAGTGGCTGCCAACCCGGGGGTATTAAATAGCTACACACATTTGTTTTTAGCCACTGGAGGTAAAAAAGTAACTACTCAAAGTTTGGATCACAACGAAGAAATAGAAGTTCATTTGTTACCAATTGAAGAAGTAAGACGAATGTTGCAGCAGAATGAATTTCCACAGGCGCTGCATGTGAGTTGTATGCTGTATGCGTTTCAGCAGCTGGATAAAAAGGTTGAGGGTTGAAGGTTGATGGTTGATGGTTGACTGGCTCATAGCTCAAAGCTGATAGCTCACGGCCTGATTGCAATTTCTCTATTAACTTCACCTACTAAAAACACACTTCCACAAACGATTATCAGATCATTTTTTTCAGCATTATTTTTTGCATTAATGACTGCATCGTTTACATCATCAAACACTTTCCCTGTTAACTTATAGATGGCCGCTTTTTCCAGCAGTTCTTTTGCAGGCAAAGCTCTGGGGATATGTGCATTGGTAAAATAATAGGCAGCATCTTTTGGCAGAATTGATAATACTTTTTCCGCATCTTTATCTTTAACCATGCCGGTGATAATATGCAATGCGTTGTATTTTTTTCTTACAACAAGCAGTTGTTCCAGTATTTGTTTTATCCCGTCTTCATTATGTGCTACATCCAGTACAATGGTTGGTTCATCAGCAATTACTTCCCATCTTCCATGCAGGCCAGTAAGTTTTTTTACATTGGCAAGCGCTAATTTTTCTGCTTCATTGCTGATTACAAAACCCTGTTCCATTAAAATGTTTTCAGCACATAAAACAGTACGAAGGTTTTTTGTTTGATACAATCCATTCAAATCAAGAATAAAATTTTTTGAATAATTATTTTTCAAACTGGTTACATCACATTCAAGTGTATATTTTTTTGAAACAATATTAGAGATGCTGTATTCCTCCTGTGCAAAATGGATGGGAGCATTTTCAGCTGTGGCTTTGTCTTTAAAAATAGCTTTTGTTTCAGGCAGGTATTCTCCAATTACAACTGGAACATGTTGTTTAATAATCCCTGCTTTTTCATAACCGATCAATTCCAGTGTGTCACCAAGAATATTCATATGATCGTAGCCAATATTGGTGATCACTGAAAGTATGGGTGTAATAATATTGGTACTGTCTAACCTGCCACCAAGGCCGGTTTCAATAACGGCGATGTCAACTTTTTCTTTTGCAAAATAATCAAATGCCATTGCAACGGTAAGCTCAAAAAAAGATGGTTGTATCTCGGCTGTTATTTTTTTTGTTCGCTCTGTAAATTCAATCACAAATTCCTCATTAATCATTTCGCCGCCAGCTTGCCCTGCAGGCTCGTTTATCTTTATCCGCTCTCTGAAATCAGTTAAATGGGGTGAAGTGTACAGCCCTGTTTTATATCCTGCCTGTTGCAATATCGCTGCCAGCATATGGCTGGTACTTCCTTTGCCATTAGTACCGGCAACATGTATGCTTTTAAATTTTGTTTGTGGATTGTCTAATGCATTGCATAATTCAATAGTGTTATGCAAATCCTTTTTATAAGCAGCGGCACCAATGCGGCTGAACATGGGCAGTTGTGAATATAAATAGTCAATTGTCTCCTGGTAGGTCATTGGTGCAAATATAAATCCATCGGTTTTATATTTGAATAATTATGGCCAGGAAAGATTAAGCTCTAAACCTATAAGGTCTGCCACCCGGCTTTCAGGGCTGCAAGACCTTATAGGTTTTTTTGCGTACGGACTAATTCTGAACTTTGAAATTGAACAGGATAGTAGATACACCGCCATCATCCGATGTTGGAAATTTTAATCCTGCTGCTTTTGTTTTTGCAATACTAATGATTGTGCTGTTAGATGTAGTGGTGCCTTTAGAAATACTGCTGCCTGTAAAAACCCCGGCAGCGTTGTATTTTACATCTAAATATACTTTTGCATTTTCATTAAAATCGTCTTCAAACCGCAACTGACCAAGATTTAATGGTCTTATACCTCTCGTTACACTTACACCGCTTTTTCCTCCCGGCGTATTGCCATAACTGTCAGGCTTGCCCGAAGGATCGCCTGCATCTCCTTTGCCACCGGGCTTGTTGCCCTGATACTGGTAGCCATTATCTTCTGCAGCACCATTGCCTTTTCCGTTGCCCGGTCCTTTGTAGGTGGCAATTGGTTTTTGTGGTTTAGGCGCAGGGGCGATAACAGCTATAGGGTTAATATTTTTTACTGGTTGTTTTACAACCGGCGTAACACTTGTGTTTGGTTTCTTTACCGGCTTTTCCGTCTTGGTTACAGCCGCTGCATCTTCTTCTGCATTATCATCGGGTTGTACTGTTGCTGAAGCCGATTGCGTTTTTACTTGTGCGGCTTGCTTTGACTGAACAGGCGCTTCTGCTTCCGGAGACATCTGTCCTTTAATCAACGGTTGTTCTTTTCCAAAGCCTTCTTCATTGTTACCTAAATTAATTTCTATCAGATCTTGTGCTAATGCCTGTGTGGGAGGAAGAATGGGCCAGGTGATCATAAATGCCAGCAGCAATAATGCTCCGCAAATAGATGCAGTATAAATAAATGCTTTCCTGTTTTTTTCTGTTTCGAATGTTGCCTGCATAGTAGTGCTGTAATACATCGTAAAGATATTTGATAAAAATCAAAAGATGCAATACCATGCCAAAAAATACAGCCGTTGTTAAAGCTTTAACAAATGTTTCAAAGCTTTTCAAAACCTGTAAGGTCTTGCAGTGCTGTATTGCCGGGCCGCAGACCTTATAGGTTTAATGACCGGAATTCTTAATGCTTAAAAAAAATATCATAGCCAAAACGTATCATTGTTCCCATTATTACCAGCAGGAAAAATATCCGGATAAATTGATTGCCTTTCAATATAGCCAGCCTTGCACCAATAAAAGAACCTGCAAAATTAAAAACTGCCATTGGTATGGCGAAGTGAAAAAGAATGTGTCCACTTCCACCAAAGTAAATAATTGAGCCAATATTAGTTGCCAGGTTTACGAATTTGGCATGTGCACTTGCTTTCAAAAAATCAAAACCCAGGATGCTGATGAAAAATAAAACTAAAAAACTTCCTGCACCCGGCCCGATAAAACCATCATAAAATCCAATGACCAATGCGAATGCGATACAATAGAATAATTCTTTACCATGATTTAAAGATTTAGTTACTGATTTGCCAAAATTCTTTTTTGAATAAGTGTAAATGAAGACGGGTATAAGGATGCAAAATATTACCGGTTTCATGTATCGGTTACTTACAATGCTTACCGTGTAAGAACCTGAGATGGCAGCGATCAAAGCAACAGAGCACATTACAGCCAGCAGTTTCCATTGCACCGGCACTTTTTTGGCGTATTGATAAGAGGCTATGGCTGTACCACAAAAGGACGGAATTTTGGTAGTGCCCAATAAAGTGGCAACCGGGTATTGGGGTAATGTAATTAATACTGCAGGTGTTTGAACCAGTCCTCCGCCACCAACAATAGAATCAATAAAACCTGCTGCAAATGCTGCAATACAAAGAGTGATTATTTCCGCAGTCATTATTTGTTATAATTTCTTTCGCCAAATAATAAGCTGCCGATACGAACCATGTTGCTTCCTTCTTCGATAGCTATTTTATAGTCAGCACTCATACCCATGGATAAGGTTGAAAGTTGAAGGTTGACAGTTGAAGGTTGAAGGTTGAAGGTTGAAAGTTGAAAGTTGAAGGTTGAAAGCTGATCGAATAGTTGTTTTAGTTTTTTAAATTCACTTCTTACCAAATTCATATCATTCGTAAAACTCGCCATGCCCATCATGCCCTTAATTTGCACATTTGCATAACTTGTCCCGATGCTTCGGGATTTGCACATTTGCACATTTGCTATTTCTTCTTCATCAAAACCAAACTTTGTTTCTTCTGTGGCAATGTGTACCTGCAGCAGGCAATCGATTACCCGGTTATTTTTTTTTGCCTGTTTATCAATTTCTTTTAAAAGCGCTTCACTATCCACACCATGAATGAGGTAAACAAAAGGAGCAATATATTTTACTTTGTTGCTTTGCAGGTGACCGATAAAATGCCACCGGATATCCTTAGGCAGTACGGATTCTTTATCCACCAACTCCTGTACATAATTTTCTCCAAAGTCTCGCTGGCCTTCATTGTAAAAAGCTTGTATCTCTTCTGCAGATTTTGTTTTACTAACGGCTACCAGTGTAGCCTTGCCATTTAGTTCGGCAAGTATCTCTTTATATTTTTCTTTATTGATGCTCATTTATTTCAGCGCTAAGCGGCAAAGTTATCAGAAAGCCGTAAGTAAATAAAAAAATGCAAACAGTTTTCACCATTTGCACTTTTGCAATATCTGCACATTTGCAAATTTATTTAAGAATACTTCTGCTGATCACAATACGCTGCACTTCGCTGGTGCCTTCATATATCTGGGTTATCTTGGCGTCTCTCATCATTCTTTCTACATGGTATTCTTTTACAAAACCATAACCGCCGTGTATTTGTACAGCTTCTGTTGCTGTCCACATAGCTGTTTCACTTGCAAAAACTTTTGCCATACTGCCACTTAATGTATAATCTAAATGCTGATCTTTTTCCCATGCTGCTTTTAAACAAAGCAATCTTGCACATTCAATTTTAGTGGCCATATCTGCCAGCTTAAATTGTATTGCCTGGTGATGCATAATCTCTTTACCAAATGCTTTTCTTTGTTTACTGTAAGCCAATGATCTTTCATAAGCGCCGCTTGCTATACCCAGCGCCTGGGATGCAATACCGATTCGGCCACCGGCCAATGTCTTCATCGCAAACCTGAAACCAAATCCATCTTTGCCAATCCTGTTTTCTTTGGGTACTTTCACATCATTGAATAAGATAGAATGTGTATCACTGCCACGGATACCCAGTTTATTTTCTTTAGCACTCACAATTACTCCCGGTGAATTTTTTTCTACAATAAATGCATTGATTCCCCGGCTGCCTTTGGTTACATCTGTTTGTGCAATTACCAAATACACGCTGGCACTGTTACCATTGGTGATCCAGTTTTTGGTACCATTTAGTAAATAATGATCCTCTTTTTCTTCTGCCGTTGTTTGTTGTGATGTTGCATCGCTGCCTGCTTCCGGCTCACTTAATAAAAATGCACCGATGTATAGTTCGCCGTCTTTTTTTCCCTGAGCCAATGGCGTTAAATATTTTTTCTTTTGTTCTTCATTACCATATTCCTGCAGTCCGTAGCATACTAAACTATTGTTTACGCTCATGCATACACTTACACTGGCATCCACTTTACTTATTTCTTCCATAGCCAGTACATAGCTGATGGTATCCATTCCGCTACCCCCATATTCCGGTTTTACCATCATTCCCATAAAACCTAAGTCGGCTAATTTTTCAATTTGTTCCTTTGGGAATTTTTGTAGCTCATCTCTTTCAATTACGCCGGGGAGGCACTCATTTACAGCAAAATCTCTTGCTGCTTTTTGTATCATCAGGTGTTCTTCTGAAAACTGAAAATCCATTTAATATTGTTTTGTCAGCAAAAATAAGGGAAGAATACTAATGAGTGTTAGTTTTTGCAAAACAGTTTAATTATTAGCCCCGGACAAAGCCTGAATCATTTTTTTTATTTCATCAATTACCAGCTCCGGTGCGTCATTGTGTATATAGTGCCTGGATTTTGGTACCATGATTTGTTTGCCGCCGGGTATATGCAACAGCCACCGTTTATGCGTTTCTTTTTTTACATTAAGTTCCTCTTTACTTCCTGGAAAATCAGGGTTTATTTTGGTAGCAGTAAAAAGCACTATCGGTACATCCGGGAGATTTGTGATATCATCTGCTATGGAACAATTCATGTTTAATTCTTTTAATTC